>JAKJFO010000259.1 GCA_022704885.1 Candidatus Rifleibacteriota bacterium
GAAAAGTTTTCTATTGCTTTCTGTGAGAGCGATAGAATTGTGTATTTGGGCGAAACAACTCCGTCGTCTCGTATGGTGACTGTCTGTCTGCCTTCTTCATAATTTGTTGCTTTGCCGGCTATGATAGTGTAAGTTCCAACGCCAAGGTTGGAAAAGGAAAACTGACCAAGAGAACTGGTGAGTGCTGTCGAGACTAAAGTTCCGTTTGCATCTTCGAGTTCGACATTGATGTTGGCAAGCTTGGTGCCTGTGCCAGAAAGCATTATTTCACCCTCGATTTTCGCAACGACCTTTATCTGTCCAGGATTTACGGCCACCATTTTTACTTCGGGGTTTGCTGGAGCGGTGATACCGTTTTCGAGAACGCGAAGGATGTAGGTGGTTGAAGCGTAGGTATTGTCGGGCGAGACAAAAGTCAGGTCGAAGAGACCTGCAGGCACTTTGGTGAAGTAGAACTGGCCGTCTGAGGTGGTTTTAGTGGTGGCTGCCAGCTGATTTTCATAGATGAGGCTGACAGTTATGTTTGCCAGCTTTTCGCCGGTGTTCTGTGACACTACTGTTCCGGTGATAGTGTGCTTGGCTACATCATCTCCAAGAGAGGTGAGGTCTACTGTAGCCTGATTCACATCGATGCCTAAAAATGATGAGACGGGGGATTTGTTGGTGCCTTCCTGGCAGCCTGAGAGGAACAGGCCGATGACGAAGATCTTGATTACTAACAGCATTACCAGATTGCGTTTTCCAAAAAGAGGCATGGTTCATCCCCCGAAAGTAAAATATTTGTGAACTGTATCGGCAGATTCGGGAGAAAAACTTAGTTTAGTTGTAAACCTTGCAGAGAAAATACATCCGCAGATTACGCCGATGCCGCAGATTTTTTAGAGACCTGGTATACACAGTGATTTTTGTAGGGATTCAACATGTTGAACCCCTACGCCTAGCTATGCAAAATGATTGAGAAGAGTGCAGCCGGTTCAGTCATCCTTGCGGCGGAAGTCTTTGAGAGCGGTGTCGAGCGCTTCGTTGATCTTGCGCATGTGCTTGATGTTCTGGAGGCGCTCTTTATTTGTCTGCAGGCCAACTTTTTTCATGAACTCGTCTGCGGATTTGTTTTCTTTGGGTGGCTCTTTCTGAATGGCCAGCTCAGAAACCCAGCCTTCAAACGGAGTTCCATCGGTGCCGGTGGCGACGATTTTTATCCAGTTGATGCCTTCGACCACTGTGTGACCCTCGACTTCAGCAAGCGACAGGGTCTGCCGCTCCGCATTCTTGTTGTCAGCTGGTTGGTTGATGACCGCTGGCACTTTTTCAGCAATCAGTTCCTGATTTACGTATATCAGATAGCCGACAGCTGCCAGTAAAATCAGTTGCATGACCGGAAAACTGGCCTTACGTGGAGCTCGCACTGTTGCCTGCTCTTCGTAATAGACGGGTTCTGGTGCGGTTGCCTGGCTCGTTGGCGATTGATGTATCTTTATTTTGACGTTAGAATTGCCGCCCACCTCTTTGACTGGAGCGCTGCCGCCGTCATCGCCGGGTGGCATAAGCATTTTGAGAAGAAATACGGCTGCGATAAACAGAACTGCTACGATGATAACGGGTATTACAAAGCTGGCCATTGGAACCTCTCAGATATTGGGTGTTGTTTTTACAACTTTCAAAACTCATCTTACAACTTCAGGAGCGCCGATGCAAACATTTACTTGTTGGATTCTGCGACTCGCGCTGAATGACAGAACGGCGCAGGCAGCACCCGACAACCTGTCCTGCAATTTACGTGTACATCTCTACTCTATGGGGTGAAAGGGCGCATTTGAATAGGGGGTACATTTAATGCAAAAGAAAAAAACCTTTATTAAAGGCAGTAAGAAGATAAAAATTTTTAAAAAGGGTATTGACAATAGTTTGCAGTCGTCATTATAATCAGCCTATCAAATTTCCAATCACGAAGGAGTGCTCCAGATGAATAAAGCGGATCTCGTAAAAGTAATCGCCCAGAAGGCAACCCTCAATCAGGCAACTGCTCAGAAAGCTCTCGAATCAATGCTCGATACTTTCAAAGACAGCCTCAAGAAGGGCGACAAAATTCAGCTGATCGGTTTTGGTTCTTTCGAAGTTGCCAAGCGCGCAGCTCGCAAGGGTGTTAACCCCCAGACCAAAAAAGCTATCAGCATCCCGGCCAAAAAAGTTGTTAAATTCAAACCCGGCAAAGACCTCAAAGATCTTATCGCCAAAGGCAAGTAATTTACAATAAGAAGACCTGCCCCCTGCGGGCAGGTCTTTTTTTTTCTCCTTTTGTTCCGATGCGCCTGTGCAGCCGGTTTTTTTTGCTCACAGTCAAAGCCGGCGATGTCGATTTGATATTGAGAGCAGGCTGTGGTACAATTCCTCGGCCCGAGCTTTCTCAAATCTGCCTACACTCATGCTTAATCAGGCCTCAGGCCTTGTTTTATTTTGAAAAAAAAGATACGAAAACTCTTTTATTATGGCCTGGCTACACTTTTTGTGCTGGGTGCAGTTCTTTATTATGCCTGGCAATACACCTATGATCTGCCGGCTTCTGTAATCTCCGGGATCAGAGACTACACCAGAAGCTTTCACAATATAGATTTTTCTGCTGAATCGATCCGGTTGAATCTGCCGAAACAGAAAATCAGTGCCAGAAAACTTCAGTTGCGCATTCCCGGGGCCAAAGATTTTGCCGTTCTCGATGAAGTCAGAGTTTTTCTTGCTTCGGGAACCGGGCCGCTCGATCTCTATTTCAACCAGTTTGCCGTCGAACGGGTCGAAGTTGACGGGCTGAATATAGACTTTACCGCGCCACTGCCAGTACGCGATAAAAAGGAGACGCCACCAGACATTCCAGTTACGCAGATTCTGGTGAATGGCCTCAATCTCAACACTTCAGTAACTGCACTCAATGTGCCGGATTATCATCTGGCAATGGTGAGAAGCTCCTCTCACGCCAATGTCGAGATGAATTTTGCCAAAGGCCCGCTTGGTGGCGTTGGAAAATTTGCCGGTATGGTCGATCTGAAAGGTGGCGATGCCAGTGCCCGGCTTGTCTGGGAGCAGAACGATTTTTCCGGCTTTCTGCCGTTGATCTACCTCTGGCATCTTTATGGCCTGAACGTTGTCAGTGGTAGTGCCGAACTCGAAATGAACTGGCAGGGCAACCTGTTTTCGCGCATCAGAAATCCTGGTGCCGACATTGCCGGTCTGCTCAATAAAGAGTTGACCGGGCAGCTCAAGCTCGAAGAATGCCGCTTCGTTCTCGGCAATACGCAGGGACAGCTCGATCTTTCTGCGGCCAGAAGCGCTGATCTGCCATGGTCTCTCAGTTTGCAGGCCGATGACGGAACCGGCAGCGTCAGACTGGATGCTGAATACAAGGGCAGGGAAGGCAGTCTTACCGATTTCGTGGCTGAAATTGCCGGTGAGCGGGTCGTGTTGCCTCAGACTCTCCTTAACGCTCTCGGGGTGCAGTTTAAAAACACCGTTGTCGGAGAATCGGACTTTGTTGGCAAATTCAGCGGCGATATCTCGCAGGTTGCAGGTTACGGCAGCGCCGCCATCCGCCGCTGGAAATATCAGGAAAAGTCGATCGATGAGGCAGCCGTCAACTGGCGTCTCGACAAAGATACGCGCTTTGCTGTTTCTGGAAATCTGAGCAGCGAGATCGGCAATCTGCAGGCGAGTGCCTCGATCTTTCTTGGTGGCGCCAAACGCAGCCAGGGAACAGTAGAAGGTAACCTCGATGAGGTCGACCTGCAATCTCTCAGGCCATTTATCGAGACTCCTGTTCAGGGTCGCTGCTCAGGACCTTTTACGGTGTCTTTCGATCTAACCCTGCCAGAGAAGACCACGTATGATCTCGATCTGCAGATGCATGCAGGCAGATTCTACAGTTTCAATCCGGAAGAACTCAACGTAAGGGTGTTTGGCACCGGTCCGCAGTGGAATCTTGCGAATCCACGGGCTATCTTCGCCAATGGCGGCGAAATCAAGGTCGATGGCCTGATAAACGCTGCGAGCATTTCAGCAAAGATCGATATCAGCAATGTCGATCTACAGAATTTTGAGATAGATCCTGATATTGCCTCCGGATGCGCCTATTTGCAGGCTGAGGTGAAAGGTCCTCTCCTGGCTCCGATCGTTCAGGGGCAACTGTGGGGACAGACTGTCGATATCATGCAGATCGCCTGCAATACGGTTCGTGCTCAGCTGAACTTCAAAGACAGCGTGTTAACGCTTTCCCCAATGGTTCTCGCTCTTGGCGCAGACACAACTGTCGACGGTTACCTGACACTCAATCTTCTCGATGGCAAACTCAAAGGCTTCAAAGTCAATTTCCAGAAATTCGATGTCTCGCTTTTGCAGGGCCACCTGCCGGCAACCTTATCAGCAACACCGGTTACCGGTCAGATTGCAGGTAGTATTCGCTATGATGGCACCAGAAAACAGTCATTCTGGGACTTTGTCGTCGATGGCCGGCGTCTGTATATCGACGGTAACGACATCGAAAGTCTTTATTATGAGGGCAGCATCTTTGGCAACCAGAGCGAAATTCGCAGCCTGTTTGTACGTGCGTTCGGCGGCACGCTGTCGGTATCTGGTCAGATAACCGACAAAGAAAAGTTTTCCGGAGAGGTAGAAGCCGATTCGCTTCGTTTTGCCAATATTCCGGCAATCAAGGCATATCTGCCTGACCTTAAGGGCGAAGCCAGCTTTCAGGGCGATGTCGAATGGTCTGCCGAGAAGAAGGTCGGAAACTTTACACTCTTTGCGCGCGACCTGAAGACGCTCGAACGCGATCTTGGCAACTTCGGCGGAGAAGTGATCATCGACGATGCCGGACTGCGGGTTAACAGCGGCGAATTTGACAAACTTGGCATCAGTATCGATGGCGAAATCTCATGGGCAGGAATGCGCCCATACAAGGCTGAGCTGCTGCTTGACAACGTAGATTTTTCGTTCATTCCCGAATCACATGGCATAAAGACCTTCGATTACGGCGGGTTGCTGGTGTCGGGAGCCTGCAGTGTTCAGGGCGATCTGCAGACCGGTCTGCCTGATGTGGTCAACATGCAGCTCGAGTCAATCAGAATTCAGAAAGAAAATGACGTGATCGTGTCGAACCGGCCGATGCAGGTGGTTTATCAGAATGGCGGTATCGAGATACGTTCGCTCGAACTCAAATACC
>JAKJFO010000025.1 GCA_022704885.1 Candidatus Rifleibacteriota bacterium
CAGTCTTTTTTTTTCAGCAATTCTCGGTAAGCGAATTGGTACGGCTTCTGGCAGGGGTTTCGTCGGGATCGTTTGTTTTTTCTATTGTCGAAACTTCCCCAGAAAGGCGCAATCCTGTTAATTGTTCAGTGAGGTGCTTGTGATCTGATGGTTTCGCGACAAAGATGAAATTCATTTTGAGTGATCTGGCCAGTTCAATCATTGGAGTTTTTGAATAAAGGCCATCAGCAAGCAAAACCATATCGAGATGACAATATCTCTTTGCCAGGTAAGGCAATAATCGATAGGCGGCGTTTATTTCGCAATCTTGCTTGGTTTGGGAACCTTTTCCACAGCAAACATGCTCTTTAGATTGCTTGAACCGGCCTGATCCTGGAGTCGCTGCTGAAAAGGAAGGACACCAGGATCTTGCCAGAACATCATTGCCAGACCAGCAGCGACAACATCCGTCAGCGGATAGTTTGTTTTATTTTGCTTGCGCTGGTCTGGAATATTGGAAAATACTTCCCTGAATTCTTTTACAAGACGGTTAAACTGTAGTGTTTCTGGTCCATTTCGCATTCCTGAAGTAAATCACAATTTTAATGCAAGTACAAGAGTAGCTGAAAGTAGCATTGAGAGATGCAAATCAAACAAACTATGTGTGAGAACCTGCTTCAGTACGTATACCGAGAATTGCTGTTAAAGACTGGTGAAGAGGTTGTCGAGGGCTTTCAGGCAGTCGAGCGGGTTCGACAGATTCAGGGCATGGCCGGCATCGGGCAGACGGCTGATCTTGACCGCAGGCAGCTTTTCGAGCAGTGC
Source organism: Candidatus Rifleibacteriota bacterium (assembly GCA_022704885.1). The sequence goes on from JAKJFO010000025.1 coordinate 805, forward strand.
AACCTGTCTCTCGGGCCCGCAAACCTTGTCGGCTTCACCGAGCAAAACCTGCACCGGGCATTTGATTTCGGGCATGCGTTCATGCACTTCTTTGAGGCTTCGCAGCATGGCATTTTTATCGGTCATCATCGCCATCAGACTTTCGAATCTGGTAAAGCGTGGCAGCCAGGTATCAAGGTAATCATCACTTAACTTACCGGGTGCAAAAACCCGCTCAAGATGCTGCTGCATTTTTGTCTGCGACAGCAGCGGCATGAGAATACCCAGCAAAGTACCAAAAATAGCGCCTCTGGCGAGTTCGGGCAGAGAAGACGGTTTTTCTGTGATGTCTTCCGGGGTTACAAAAGGCGCCAGCATGGCTATGCCGCGCACTTTTTCGGGGTAGCGCAACGCGATCTTGCAGGCAAGGTAACAACCCAGCGAATAGCCGACAAGAACAGCTTTGCCGCCGCATTTTTCATCGATAAGTCCAGCGTAGATCTCAGTATCGAGCCATGGGTCATTGTTATCGTTTATCAGCTCTTCACTCGACATGTGGCCGGGTCGATCAGGCATGTGGAAGCGATATTTTTCGGCATCGAAACCATCCAGCAATGAAGAAAAATCTTTGCGGCTGCCGGGATTGCCGTGCAGAAAAAGTACGCTCTCGCCTTTTCCAGCCTCTGACAGCGAAATTCTGGTCTCTTTGATCTCTATGGCCGTAGTCTGTTCGATAGCACCCATGATTTACCTCTGCATTATTTTTAACCATATTAACACAGGTAACCAGAATGACTATACTGTTCTTTTTAACAACCTGGATTCTGCGACTTCGCCTGACCCTGCTTCGCTGAAGCTACGCAGGGCAACGAGCGGCTTGCGCTGAATTACGGGTGCTTCTGACCAGGAATTGCTTAAAATTCGGTGAGGGATTTGAAAATTGTTATAGTACTGTTATAATAAAGGTGGCTGGTGGGTACTTTGTACCGCTGGGGCACCCCCCCAACCGCGGGACAAAGTGGGAGGTTGAGTGAGTCAGAAAAAGCTGTGCAGCCATATATAGGGCTGATACTGGTTGTAAAATCAGACCTGAGGCATGTGTCTCAGTTTTTTTTTGCGCGTTTTCCGGGAGAGGTTAGAGCAGTTCGGTTCTGAATATGCATGATTCAGGCGCGCAGGGCGATTTTAATATGGCGAATCTTCTGCAGGTCTTGCATTCTGGCTGAAGGGCGTGTTTTGAACCTTTTTCCTGTTTCATTTTAGCCTCCTCAAAATAGATTCTACTATTATTATCGGCATTCTTTCTCTTAGTCTTCAATGTTTACCACCTTAAAAAAGATTGCGCGCCGAGTATATATGAAAAGTGGTGTGATTTCCAGACTCTTTTGCAACAAGAACTGTGAATATTAAAGGCGGCATCAACAGACATTACAGGGGCAATATCGAATGACTCTATACAAAAGCTCTCTGATTATTTGTCAATTCTCTTTGCGGCTGCTTATTCAGAATGCTTTTTTATAACTATCTGTGAAATCCGAGTCGTCTGCGGATGTCTTTTTCTCCGTGTCTCTGCGGCTCTGCGTGAGCTTTTTCTATTCTCTTCGTGACTCCGCAGCTTAGTTCTTTCGATGCCGATTACGAGAACGAATAGAGAGTTAAACGTGTTCGCGGGTTTCGTGAAACTCGATTTCGGGCCATTCTTTGATAATGTAGTTGAGTCGCCACTTGTCGGGAGCCATGAAAGTGAGGGCTTCGGCAGTGTCGTAAGCAAGGCTGGGTTTGTAGCGCCGGGTGAATTCATCGAGTTTTTTTTCGTCGCGACTGGTGATCCAGCGGGCGGTTGAACAGTCGATGCTTTCGTATATTGCGTCTACCGCATATTCTTCTTTGAGGCGCGACATGGTGACATCGAACTGCAGGACGCCAACGGCGCCAAGAATATATTCGTTACCGATCAGCGGGCGGAAAACCTGCACAGCGCCTTCTTCAGAGAGTTGCAGTAAACCCTTTTGCAATTGTTTGAGTTTCAAAGGGTTTTTAAGGATGACACGCTTGAAAATTTCGGGCGAAAAGTTGGGGATTCCTGTGAATTTAAGCGGTTCTTTAATGGTAAAAGTATCGCCTATTTTGATGGTGCCACGATTGTGAATGCCGATGATGTCGCCGGGGTATGCCTCTTCAATGTTCTGGCGATCCTGAGCCATGAAAATCGTAGCGTTGGCGAGAGTAATCTCTTTGCCGAGACGATGATGCATGACTTTCATGCCGCGTGTGAACTTGCCCGAGCAGATGCGAACGAAGGCAATGCGGTCGCGATGGGCCGGGTCCATGTTGGCCTGAATTTTAAAGGCAAAGCCGCTGAAGTCGGGCTCATAGGGTGAGACAATGCGAGTTTCAGTCGGGCGTGGAGTTGGTGGCGGCGAGAGTTCGACAAAGGCGTCGAGCAGCTCCTGCACGCCGAAATTGTTGAGAGCGCTGCCAAAGAATACTGGTGTCTGGTTACCCCGCAGATAATGCTCATGATCGAAGGGAGCGGCCGCGCCCTGCAGCAATTCAAGATCGTCGCGCAGTTCCTGCGCCTGAAAGCCGAGCAGGTCATCCAGTCGCTTGTCGGCAAGATCATCGATGATCATCGTATCCTGAGGTCGGCGGGCTTCGCCAGCCCGAAACAGAACGAGCTGCTTCCTGTACATGTTGTATACGCCGCGAAATGTCTTACCCATGCCGATTGGCCACGACATTGGCGCGCATTCGATCTGCAGCTTGTCTTCGATTTCCTGCAGCAGGTCGAGTGGCATGCGGCCTTCGCGGTCGAGTTTGTTGATAAAGGTCATGATCGGCGTGTTGCGCATGCGGCAGACGGTCATGAGTTTTTCGGTCTGAGTTTCGACGCCTTTGACGCTGTCGATGACCATCAATGCACTGTCAACCGCGGTCAAGACGCGATAGGTATCTTCAGAAAAATCCTGGTGGCCCGGTGTGTCGAGAAGGTTGATCTCGTGCTCGGCATAGTCGAACTTCATTACCGAAGTCGTGACCGAAATGCCGCGTTCCTGCTCGATTTTCATCCAGTCGCTGGTGGCGTGGCGATCGGCTTTGCGGGCCTTGATGGCGCCGGCCATCTGAATGGCGCCGCCAAAGAGCAGAAGCTTTTCAGTAAGGGTAGTTTTGCCGGCGTCAGGATGGCTGATAATGCCAAAACAACGGCGACGGTCGATTTCTTTTTTCAGAGTATTCTGCATAGCTCACCTGCATTAACTGGTTTAGTGGGCTGATGACTATACAGTAAAAGAACGGCGGGGTCAATATCAGGCTGCGATGTCGAGTCGGCTTTCGGCCTGGCGTTTCAGCAGCAGGGCGCGTAACAGATCGGTGCGACCGGGGTTGTCGTCTGTCGGCGGCAGAATTGCCTGATTTATCACCTGATTTGCCTGGTCAATGGTCTTCTGGGGATCGGCCGTGATAGTGCCAAGTTTTACCTGCTGGCCCTGCTCGAACATGTAGCGATAGCGCTCGAGCGGGTCAAGATTGAACATTCCTTCAACCGGGCGCTCAACCGGCGCCGGAGCGGCTCCTCCGTCAAAGTCATCGTCGTGATCCGGGTTCGTTTTGCCCAGAGCCTTGAGACCAGTTAACGGACGGTTATCCGAGAACACAGCATAGTCTGCTTTTTCGATGATCATATCTGCCATCCTTATTTTTTTATGTCTATGGCATAGTTATCGGAATGATCAGCCACATTTCGAACCGAAAGTTTGTCGGAGGTAGAAAGCCTGGAAGCGTAAGCCAGGACGAAGCAGATGAGTATATTATGACGCGTCCAAGCCTGTTAAGCTATCTAAGGGTGATTTTTGAATGGCGTTTAAAGAACAAATCTGTTCTTTGCCTGCGAAAGTCTGGCCATGGACCCAACGCGCAAGCTGAATAAATCTGAACAATCCGGTTTGCACCAGTTTTTGCTCTTTAAGCTCGCAATGCGACTGAATAAGCGTCGATTGTCAATTCAGGTCGAGCAGAAGTAGAAAATCGCAGGTGTGCTGATAGCCGATGCGTTGATAGATCGCGTTGGAGACAGGATTGCTGGCGTCGGTGAAAAGCAGGCAGCGCGGTGAACCTTGCTCCAGAAGGTATCTCGAATACTCGGCGACCAGTTGTGAGGCGTAACCTTTGCCACGATGTTCGTCGGGAGTGTAAACCCAGGAAATTGAATCGCCAAATGGAGCTGGCCTGCTCGCGCCTGCCATCGAGACTGGTGCGCCATCGACCTCCCAGATCACCCTTTTCCGGCTCACGATCGACTGCCGGGTTTTTCTGCCAATGTCGTCACGCAATGACGGCGAACTGCTTTCCGGCAGCCGGCAGTCAATGGTAAAACGTATGCCCCACTCGATGAGCAGAGACTCGTCGTCGGCTTCGGCAAAGCGCATTTTGCCGGTGGGACGGCAGGCCGGCATGGTGACCTGCTGCAGCTCATAACTCATCATTCTCTCAATTTTAAGATCGGCCTTTGGAAAATAGGCCGGAACATGCTGCAACAGCTCGGTAATTGTCTGTTCCGGGCCAAACATGGTATGCGGTCGGCCAACTTGCGCCAGCCACTCCGACAGGGCAAATCTGGCAACCTCGGCTGACATGGCCGAAAAAACCGGACGACCATCTATTGTCTGGGCAACCGCGCCAACAACCTCGCCCGCTCGCAAAATTGCGGCAAAGCGGGCGTTCAACAGCGGCTTTTCTCCTGGCAAACGTGCAGACAGCATGCCAAGCAGCATATTGTTCGGCATGAGGGTCTTCACCAGCGATTCCCATACTGTTTCCCGAAATCTGTCGAGATCTGAAGTCTGAATGAACTGCATTGTCATTGTCTTTTGCCAACATTTAGCCCCGCACCATTCTAAGGTAAGGCTGGCTGAGTGTCAAACGCGAAAAGGTCGGCCACGCTGGCACCGGGCGCAATATGTTAAAATACCAGAATACTTCGAATTCATATTCATCAGGAGTTTGCTATGCGCCTGCAGATCAGAAAGCCCGATATTATGACCCTGGATGCCGAGAGTCGAATTCTGAGCGCTACCGACATTTTTATTGATGCGGGAAAAATCGTCGCGTTGGGGGCGCCGCCGGCAGGCTTTGTGCCCGATGAAACGGTCGATGCAACGAATCACCTGGCGTTGCCAGGTTTTTTCAACGCGCACTGCCATTCGCCGATGACCTTTGAACGCGGCTGGGCGGAAGATCTGCCGCTTGACCGCTGGTTCAACGAACGAATCTGGGTTGCTGAATCTGCGCTGACTGCTGAAGACGTCTACTGGGGGGCCGCGCTGGCAGCGTGTGAAATGATACGAAGTGGCTGTGCCGGCTTTAACGACCATTATTTTTATATGGACAAAGTGGCAGAAGTCGTTGCGCAGTCTGGAATGAAGGCTTCTCTGACCTGGTGTCAGTTTGGAATTGGCGATGACAAGGAGATCGGCACCAGTCTGGCTGGAGCGCTTAAATTTGCCGGGGAATTCAATAACAATTCAGAAGGCCGTATCAAGACGGTTTTAGGGCCGCATTCGCCCTATGTCTGCCCACCGGAATTTCTGGCTGAAATCGGCCAGATCGCCAGAGAAACCGGGCTCGCCGTGCATATACACGCTTCTGAGTCGCCAGAGCAGGTTACCAACTCGCTGCAGGCGCTCGGAAAAACACCTATTGAGCATCTCGCTTCCTGTGGCCTGTTTGACAACCCGGCCATTGTCGCGCATGCGCTCTATCTGTCAGAAAATGACATCTCGATTCTTGCCCATAAAAATGTTTCGGTGGTTCATTGCCCGATTACCTACATGAAACTGGCAATGGGCGCGGGTGATCTGCGCCCCCTGCTTGCCGCCGGGGTCAATGTCGCGCTGGGAACCGACGGCCCGGGCTCAAACAGCGACATGGATATGAAAGAAGTTGTTCGTCTGGCGCCCCTGTTGCAGAAGTTCCTCAGCAATGATGCCGAGACGCTGGCAGGGGATCTGCCGCTGAGAATGGCCACGGCAAACGGCGCGCGCGCCATGGGTTTTTCTGATTCAGGCAGCATCGAAGTGGGAAAGTCGGCTGACATTGCCCTGTTTAATATGGACTCTCCACATTGGTACCCGAAACATAATCTCGCCGCAAATCTGATTCACTGCGCTAAAAGCGGCGATATCAGGCATCTGTTCATCGCCGGGCGCCCTGTGCTGAAGAACGGAGTGATTCTTACCCTCGACGAAGAGAAGATAATTTACGAAGCCGACCGGCGCGCACGCGCAATGGTTCAGAAGAACATGAAAATTGTCCGCGAGTACAAAGCCTGATTATCGAACTCGGAGATTCCGTCAACTAGCATCATTTGAGCCGATTCTTGAAAAAATTGGTCGGGAAATCAATCCGCATGTTATGTTCCAGGCGACTTTGTAAAACGAACCGGGCAATTTTTCACCACAGTGGCAGCAGGTTTGTGCTAGAATTCGTTCAAATATTACTGTGAGGTCAAAAGATGAAACAGACCAGAGAATTTGCGCAGCAGCTGATAGATTTCTGTTATGCCAGTCCGACCGCTTTTCATGCGGTGGCAACTACTCGCGAAATGCTGGAAAAGAATAAATTCGTGCAGCTGCATGAAAATGAGAGCTGGAAAATCAAAAGCGGCGGACGTTATTACCTGGTTCGCCACGATTCAGCACTGGTTGCTTTTGTTGCCGGCAGCGCCCCGGTTGCTGAACAGGGTTTCAGAATCGTTGGTGCGCATACCGATTCACCAGGTTTCAGAATCAAACCGGCGCCTGAAATGCTTTCTGAAGGTGCATACCTGAAATTGAACACCGAAGTCTACGGTGGTCCGATTCTCAGCACCTGGTTCGACCGCCCGCTGGCTGTTGCCGGGCGCGTGGCTCTTAAAAGCAAAAACCCGATGCAACCGCAGATCCGCCTGCTCAATATCAGGCGACCGGTCTGCATCATTCCCAATATCGCGATTCACATGAATCCTGATGCAAATAACGGGTTTACGCCGAACAAGCAGGTCGACACTCTGCCTCTGCTTAGCATGGTCACGCAAAAGCTGGAAGAAAAGGGTTATCTTGGCAAGCTTATTGCCAGCGAACTGCGTGTAAAAGAGAGCGAAATTCTTGATTTCGATCTGTTTTTATACGAACACGAAAAGGGCTGTCTGATTGGCAACAATGAAGAATTTATCTCTAGTGCCCGCATCGACGATCTTTCTTCAGTTCATGCAGGCATCAGCGCGATATGCGGCGTTGCCAGGCCAAAAGCGACCTGCGTCATGGCCTGCTTCGACCATGAAGAAGTTGGCAGCTCGACCATGCAGGGAGCTGATTCGCAACTGCTTGCAGAGGTTCTCGAACGCATAGTTCTCAGCATGAAGGGCGGCCGCGAAGAGTATTTTAGAGCTCTGGCCCACTCTTACATCATTTCAGCAGACGGTGCTCACGCCGTTCATCCCAACAAGGGTGAAAAGGCAGACCCGACATCACGTCCGCTGCTCAATCGCGGCCTGGTCATCAAGTTGAGCGCCAGTCGCAGTTACACCACCGATGCGGCAACTGCGGCAACTTTTATTCAGCTCTGTGAAAGGGCCGGGGCAAAAACACAGCGCTTTGTGAATCGTTCTGATATGCGCGGCGGTTCGACGATTGGCCCGATTTCATCGACACACGTCAGCATTCGCTCGATCGATATCGGTCTGCCGATGCTGGCGATGCATTCGATACGCGAACTCTGCGGAATTGAAGATCACAGCGCCATGCTGAAGGTAATTCAGGAGCTGTATCAGAGTTAGACGGCAGATGTTGAAAAAAATACTTTATATAATCTTATGTCTGGCAGGTTTGCTGCTTGTTGTGCTGGTCTATCTGGTCAACACAGTAATCAACCGCCCGAATTTTGTTGCGCCAGGCAAATTGAGTGACCCTGATTACCATGAATTTTCGGCAGTCACTGCCGATGGCATAAACATTCATGCGGCATATTATCAGGGCGTTGCTGGTGCCGGCACTGTGCTGCTCTGCCATGGGCATGGCGTTAACCTGAATTACATGGACGACATGGTCGGTTTTCTGCGAAAAGCAGGTTACAGCCTTTTGCTGCTCGATTTTCGCGCGCACGGGCGTAGCGGCGGCAAACTTTGTTCGATCGGACTGCATGAGTGGCAGGATATCAAGGCAATTCTGACAAAAGCCAGAGAACTGGGCTACTGGTCAGAAGGCTCGCCTCTGGCAGCCTATGGGCGTTCGATGGGTGCGGCGACTCTTATTAACGGTGCTGCAAACCTGCCAGAAATCAAAGCTTTCGTTCTTGAAGCAAGTTTTGCTCGTCTGCGCCTGGTGGCTGCAAACGACGCCTACAATACGGCATGGTTGCCTGACACGCCACTGTCAGATCTTCTGATCTGGCTGATTGGAAAGATGACCGGCATTGATTATGCCAGTAACCAGCCGGTAGAGCAGGCAAAACATCTGGCTGACCGCCCGGTTTTTCTGATACACGACGAACTCGACATTCGTGCCGATCTGCCGCAGTTTGAGATGCTTAAAAAAAGCATGCCGCATGCCCGCACCTGGATTTCGCCGGACAGCTGGCATGTCTGTGCCCATAAGCAGAACCCGGTAGAATTCGAAGGCAAATTTCTTGATTTTCTGCACGGTGCCGGTATTTACGGACGAAAGTAGCGGCTTTTTTAGATCGCCAGAAGCTTGAAGGCGATCAGATACAGAATTATGGCGCCAGCGGTTTCGACTTTTTTACCGTAGGCATGGGTAAGCCGGCGGCCAAGCCGCAGGCCGGCAAAAGTCATAAGAGCAGCGGTAATGCCGATTATTACAGCTGGTTTGAACAGATCCATGCGCGCGATGCCCATACTGAAGCCAACGCCGAGAGCATCGATGCTGGTTGCGACTGACAGAGCCACCAGCGACCAGCCACGCGTCGGGTCGGCGCGTTTTTCTTCTTCTTCTTCTTCTTTTTCTTTCTCAAGGCTTTCGTGCAGCATGCGGCTGGCGATAACGAACATTAGTCCGAAAGCGAGCCAGTGATCGAAATCTTTGATGTGTTCATAGACCGAACTGCCGACATACCAGCCGATAATCGGCATGAGAAACTGAAAAAGGCCGAAATGAAACCAGAGCCGAAAGCAGGCGCGACGGCAGGGGTTACGGGTTCCGACGGCGAGGCCTACGGCAAAGGCATCGCAGCCGAGGGCAAAAGCGACGCCAAGACTGAAAAGCAGCTCAGAAAGGCTCATGCAGTTCGCTCATCTTTGTGGTAGTATGACTCAGATTTGATCTGACAGTTATAGCACAAAATCATGAAACGATAAAGCAATGAGGTGATCAGGTGCGCAATCCGCTGGTAGAAAAATGGGAAGAGAAGCTACAGAAGATCTTTAACAAGATCGACCATATTCTTGAAGAAAAATACGGGCACATGTTTCCTTTAAGGCCAAATCGGCCTGAGCGTGGTGAAGGAGTCACGCCTGATGCTGACGGCCTTTTCGATCTGGGCGTTTCGTTCACGGTCGGACTGGGTTCACAGTTCGGGCCAGGTTATGTATTCAGGGTTAAGCTGGCGACTTTGCGAAAAGTTCCGGAAGACCTCACCGAAAAGATAGAAGAAGAGGTTGTCGGTCTGCTGAGTGCTGAGTTGCCCGGGCAGTTTCCTGGTAAGGAGCTCAAGGTCGCCCGCGACGGGCATGTTTACAAGATATTCGGCAATCTTGATCTGGAATAAACAAAATTCGCAAATTTTTTTCAAAAAAATTGCTGGAAAAAGCCGGGATTTTGAATACATCAATTTATTGCTCAGTGTCAGCTCTTTTTGACAAAAAAGGCCTGACCCGGCGCGAGCCCGTGTCTGAGGAACTGATAACTGCATGAACGAGAACGAAGAGAGTGGTAAACGCGTAAAATGTCCGTTTTGCGCTGAGCTGATCATGCCGGAAGCTGTTATCTGCAGATTCTGCCATTCTGATCTGGCAAAAAGGAAGGTGAACACCAGCCAGACTCCTGGCATCTGGCAGGCAGTCATCTGGAATCTGATCTGCCCGGGTCTCGGGGCCTGGCGCCTGGGATATCGAAGCCGGGGAGCCATAACCATGCTGGTGTTGATTGGTGCTCTGTTGATCGGCTCTTTGCAAATCGCAGAACTGATCAGTAAAAAGGTAGAAAAAGCCATGCGCACCGGCAACACTCAGATCATTTACAGTTTGACTGAAGAAACCAAAGACAATTTCTGGCTCGAAGCGTTTTTTTACGGGTATCTCATTTCTTTTGTCGATCTGTGGTTTTTGGTTACGAATAAACAAAAATCAACCGAACAGAAAAACAAAGATGAACCACGACAACCATAGCCGTGCTGGCAGCAGGCAGACTGCGCACCTGCCGGTCATACTCTGGATATTGCCGCTTCTTGCGATCAATATCGGGTTCAGCTTTTTCTCAAGAATAGACATATACTGGCAGAGACATGAACAGGAAATCGAAGCCCGGCAGGAAGTCGAAGCGCTCGCAGCCGGATCGGATTTTTCTTATCAGTATGCGCGAAGAGCCGGAGAATTTGCTGAAGAATTCAAAGCAGGTGTCGAAGCCGGTTTTAATGATACCCAGCTGACTGAGCATCTCAAAAGCCGAGAACATCGGATATTTCGCTGGCCGTTTCCTGAATACGAACTCTTCACTTTCAAGGTGCCGGCAAAGGGTGCTTCGGGCAAGCTTTTACACTTTAAAACCAGCGCTCCGCCGATACAGCGCGTTCTGATCAGAACTTTTTCGCATCTGGTTCAGGTAAACAAACATGGCGAGGCCGAAGACCCGGCTGGCAAGGCGAATGAGCGCATGCTCAGCGGCCTGTTCGGTTCTGACACCAGGTCTGATGTAACAGCGCACAGCCAGAAGGGTAAAGCGACGTTTGTCATGTATCGTGGTCTGCCGTCATGGTTCTTATGGGACTATTTCGAGGCCGAAGATGGAACCGTGCTGGGTTATTATCTGCTGAGCCGATTCAGCGAAAAGCATGAAACTGCCGGGCGATTGCTGGCGCTGCGCGACCTGCGTGAGCGCAAGCAGGCTCTGGGCGCTTTTATTCCGGTTCTGCTCGGTCAGGGCGGTATAATAGGTAACACTGAGCTGGAGCGTTCGGGAATGTTCAGAAACTGGGCGCTGGAATATGCCGGCATTGCAGAGCGTAATCTCGAAAAGTGGCTGGCTTCGGGCACGCCTGAGGTTGCCAGACTTGGCAATTATCTGGCCTTTTCTTATATAGGCAAGAGTCAGAGTCACCTGGCCGTCTATCTGACACCAGTGATAGACCAGTCTGGTCGGCCGCTGTGGCTGTTTCTTTTCAATCTTGGCAGCATGGGTCTGCTGATACTGATGATACTTCGCGGCCTGCTGCTCAAACAATGGCCTGAATTCAATCTGAGATTCAGATTCATCATGACTTATCTGCTTTCGGCCACTCTGCCGTTGAGCCTGCTGGTAATATCTTCTTATGGTTACATAGCGCAATACCGCAGGGCAGCGCACTTTGAAACCATTAACAGAATACAGCTCAGCATAAAGCAGTTCGATACCCGCAAAGCACAGATAGAAGAAGACTATCGCATTGCATTCAACAATATCTTCAAAGATGAGAAATTGCAGAAGATACTTACCGAGCAGGGCTGCAAGAGCAAAGAGGCGATCGAGCAGATACGTTCCCACTTTTTCAGCGCCGGTCAGAAATTGCCGCTGCTCTATCTTGCCATTATCGACGAAAATGGCGAGGGCGAGCGCTATTACGAAGGGCAGAAGAAGGCTGAAGCCGATCCTTCCATCGATGCCTTCAGCTATCCGATTGCTCTGCTGCTTCGAAAAAAAATCACAGCACATGACCCGCAGATCGAGTTCGCAGAGCTGCAGGCCTCGGGCATTCAGAAAACCGCTACCGAAGCCTATAAATCAATGGCTGGCAGAACCATGGTCAGCGAAGTCGACAGTCGGCGGTCATTTCCGATTAAGCGCCAGATCGGTGCCAGTACCGCCACTCAGATGCACGAGCTTTTCTGGGTACATGGCCGCGAAAAATACGCTATTTTTGTTTCCTGGGACGACCAGGCCCTCGATGATGTGACTTTCAAAAACTCGCTTAATCAGATTGCCCTGAACAACCCGTTCTTCAATTTTGTCGGCTTCAAGGCAGACCCACAGGGCTTCAGGTTTCTGGCCCGGCCCGATCGTCATATCGATGGCGACTTTGTTGCCAAAGCGCGAGAACTAGCTCTGATGGCCAAATTTAGAGGTAGTTACGCCTCGAAAGAATATGATAATCTTTCGCTGGTTGCCATGCCCGCCAAGAAATACGACCAGGTAATCATCGTCGGCGGCACTCAGCACTTCAGTCTGAATCGCGCGATTGATTATCGTGTTTTCATTCTTCTGGCCATTCTTCTGCTCTCTTTGGCTGTGGTTCTGATTGCTGGCTACTATTCAGCCAGACTGATTCTGGACCCGATCGAAACACTTAAAACCGCGATCGAGAGAGTTGCCAGCGGACATCTGACCACCGAAATTGAAAGTCACAGCGAAGACGAACTGGGAATTCTCTGTCGCGAATTTTCGACCATGGCGGTTGGATTGCGTGAACGCAAACGTCTGGCGACTCTGCTCTCAGATCAGGCGATGGATGCCATTACCAGAACAGGTGATGGTAATCGCATGCTTGGCAACGAAACTTTTTCTGGTGTGGCTCTGGTGTCAGACATCAGAAACTTTACCGGAATCTGCGAAGACCACCCGCCGGATCAGGTTACCGAGCTTCTAAACGAGCACTTTGCCAGTATGGCCGCCATTATTTCCAGTTATGGTGGGCGTATTTACAAATTTATTGGCGATGCGATCGAAGCGGTTTTTCCAGAAGTCCGTGATTCATCTGAAGATGCAGCAACCAGAGCTTTCAATGCCGCCGCCATGATGTTGATCAAAGCAAGGCAGATCAATCAGGTGCGCCTGCGGCGTAAGCTGTTTGGTTACAAGATCGGAATCGGACTGGCCTATGGAACCATGCATGCTGGCACGATCGGCAGCATTGAAACCAGGCTTGATTACGCGATAATAGGCGAACCACTCAAGCTTGCCGCAAAGCTCGAAGCGCTTTCCAGTCAGATTCAGGTCTTTCCGATGGTTCTCGATGCTCATATCAATAAAGCGCTGCAGGGCCATGGGCTTGTCTTTAAAGAATTCAGCGAAGTTGATGGACAACCGGCCTACAGCCTGTATGAGATCGGCGAAGGCAGCAATCCTCTGACGATAATCGAGCAGAAACAAGGCATTGCCAGTTCGAGTCGAAAAGAGGCTGACGGAGTAGAAAGGTTCGTTGTCGGTTCTGGCAAGACGCTTTCTGCCAAAGGCTTTTTTGCTCTTGGTATAGCTCTGGTCGTTGCAATTATCGGCGGAATTGTCTTTGCAACACATATCAGAGAAAACGAGGTCAAGTTGCGCAGGCAGAATCAGGCTGCTGCTTCCAACCAGCGGATGCTCGAACAGTTGCGGTCGGAAAACGCTGACAGGATCGGGCTGGAAAAGCGATTGCGCATGTTAACAGCTGAGCTCGAAAAGCGTGCCGCAGTCGACCAGAATTTTTTAAACAGAGATCTTGCCGTCTTTCTGAAACCATACATGGAGCCGGGCTCTGGCAACGCGATCATTGCCCCGCGTATGGCGGTATATCTGGTAAAGCCTGATTTTGAAACAGCCACCGCTACCTGCCAGAGTAGAGAAATTTTCATGCAGGGCTGGACAAAGCGGCAGACCGCCATATTAGGCAGGCAGGCTGCGATTAATCGCCTCATCGTCAATATTCCAAATTCAGACATGGTAATGACAGAGCATGAGAACCCTGATTTCGTGGGCGTGTTTGGCGATCAGATCACAGGCAGAATACTGCATTACGAAACTCTGGGCAAAGTTACCGAGATCGTTACCGACGGGCAAAAAGAGTATTTCTTCTGGGATTACATCGTCACTGGAGCCGACCCGAAGCGAAAAGGCGTCTTTTCCAAGTGTGACAAGTCTCAAATACAAGGCTATCTGATGGTATCAATGCCGGTTGAAAGCATCAGGGAATCGCCTTCCCAACTCATCGACAGCTATGAAACCGATCAGCAGAAACTGGCACTAATCAGTCCTGCCGGGCTGGTCATCAGCTCTGACAAGTTTCCGATCGATCTGAAGCATAAGCTTACCTACGACGACAGGCTGCCAGATCATGGTGAGAGTATGATCGGCAGCGACTTCATAAAAATCGGTCAGCATCGCTATCGCGCTGTAGTCTGCTCAGACATCGAAACTAAAACCGTTCTCAAAGAAACCTCGTTTTATCTGGCACTGCTGATACTGGCCGTGATCACTCTCAGCATGTGGTGGAAAGCATCTCTTGGCGAATCTTTCATCAACACATCTCTTACCGCCAAGCTCTGGTTGACGCTGCTGCTGGCTTCGATCATTCCGCTTACGACCCTGTTTTTCGTATTCGGCCTTTATACTGACGAAGATTACAGCGTAAGTGTCTCTAAAGAAAAATATGAACTGCATCGGTTCATGGATCATTTTGAATTGCGTGAATCCTTTACTGATCCGCTTGCCTGGAAGATGATAAGAAACTGGTCGAGAGACAGTAAAACGCAAGAAGCTGCTGCCATTCTCAACAAAGAATATGCCAGCAGCGGCCAGATTTCGAGTGACAGCCGAAAACTTCTCGACAATATCTTTGCTTCATGGTTCAGAGAGCACGAGAAGCTCGATTCAAGACTGATCAATTTTGTTCCGCGCGATATCGTAATGGCCGGAAGTGGCTGGACTCATGTAAGCTCAGGTGCTGACGGCAAAGGGCCGAGCAATTTTGCCACCATGCTGCAGGGAACGGCAAAGAACATGGCCGGCAAGAGATTCAAGACTGGCAAAATCAATGTTCGCTTGGACAGTGAAGCAGTGCAGGGTGAGATTATTGTCGAAACCGGCCTGCAGACGGTAAAATCTCTTTTCGGTGACGACGTCTTCGTGCGAATGGCGCACAGCGTTGAAACTCCCGTTCTTATGAGCGCCATCAGTGGCACTATCGGGATCATAACCCATCTTGTTCCAGATATGGAAAATCCTGAATACATGATTCTCTGGATGGTCGCCTTTGAATACGAAAATTACCTGAACCGTCTGGCATATCGCTATCATGGTAAATATGACATCTTCGCTGCTCTCGCCCACCGCCACAGCGCGATAGTAGACCCGAGAATGGCCGATTACCGGCATGATCTGGCGATGATAGGTGCCTGGATCACATCTGCCAACCTGCCATTGTCGAGCCAGATAGAGCGATCGGGCGAGCGCTTTCTGGTTGAAGGCAGGCCAGGAGTGGCGCAATTGTCTTCATTCCTGGTAGCTGCTGCTTCCGAAGCTCCGATTCAGGCAAAAATTGCCGGCAACCGTGTGATGTTCTGGCTTTCGTTTTTACTTTCGGTGGTTCTTATTCTTGTTATCGCCAAAAATGCTGCTGCCGACATTCTTACGCCCGTAGAGAGCCTGATTCGAGGTATGAAATTCGCTTCCTGTGAAAACTACTCGTTTCGCATCGGCATGCAACGGGCTGATGAACTTGGTAGCCTGTGTGATGCCTTTGATTCAATGATGCGCGGGCTCGAAGAAAAGAACCTGATGGGCAAAATGCTATCGAAAAGCGCGCTGAATTTCAGCGAGCAGAATGGCAGCGACAGCAGTACCGGCGAATTCGTTTTTCTTTACATCGGCATTCCATCTTTTACTTCATGGGTCGCCGGGTCTACAGTTGAACAGATGTTTGTCGATCTCAAAGAACAGATCACCCAGATCTCAGGGTTTATTATCGGCGAAGGCGGCGATGTCGACAAGATTATCGGCGACAAGATGCTGGCTGTATATTCAGTAAACGGCAGCCTTCAGGATGCGGTAGAATCGGCATGTCGAACTGCGGTTAAGATAATTACCGCTGAGAGCCGCGCTAATCTTCCATTTCCGGTGGCCATCGGGATCAACTGCGGCAAAGTAATTACCGGGGTATTGGGAGTCGGCGATAAACGCGATTTCACCGTAATTGGCGATGCCGTAAACGTTGCCGCCAGAATTGAAAGTGTCGCCGAAGTTCTCAGATACCAGCGCTGCCTGTTGTCAGAGAGGGTGTTCGAAGCACTTAAGCCAGGCGTGATTGCGCGTGAGTATGGTGAAGTAGAATTAAAAGGTAAAGCCATGCCGGTAAAAGTCTATCAGCTTTCAATCTGATACTGTGGTATCTTGCCTTTATCAGTGATGTGAATGAAAGCGGCAGCTGTTGAACAATAGAGTCAGAAACCTCGTTCTGATATTGCTTTTGCTGATACCTGTGCTATCGGCAAACTACGGCTACAAAGAAGTCATCGCAATCGTTACCAGATGGAAAAACATCGAACAGGAGCGGGCTGCAAATCTTAAATTAGGTGAACTGTCGGTTCAGATCGAGATCTCGCAGCATATTTCAGCGTTTGGATCTGCCTTTAGAGACATTCTTCATGATCTGCAGACTGAGTATCCCGATAAACTGCCTTTGGGATTACAGTTTTCAGGCATTGCATCATCGGTTTTCCGACCACCATTTCCGGAATACGACCTTCTGGTATTTTCGCGGCACTCCTCAGACGATAGATCTGAACTGATTTTCAGTAACAGAAGCCTTTCGAGCAGAAGATCATCCGAGATGGTCTTCGATCATCTTCTGGCAGAAAATCTCAACCAGAACAGAAATGATAACGATGCCCGGCGCAGCGAAAAAATATTGCGCCGGGTGTTCGGTCGCGCGACTCTTGGCAGAGTGCTGGCTAACAGTCAAAGAGGACTGTCTACCCCGGTGATATACGGTCAGATGCCTTCTTTTCTTGTCTGGGACTACGTAACCAGCGAAAAAGGTGGCGTTCTCGGTTTTTTTCTGTTAGTTCGCCGCAATCAGGATCTTGAAGTTAGCGCTTACTCGCTTGGCGCCGAAAAAGCTGGTATCGGTCGCGAGTATCCGGGTGGCTTCATTTCCATATTCGACCAGAGCGGCGATCACTTTTTCCCTGAAAGGATAAGGAAATCGACAAGCCTGCAGAACTGGCGAAGAAGCATCGGCAATGTAATCAGCGAGCGTAAAAAATGGGAGCATGACGGCTTTCCCTGGGGCATGAAGCTGGGCAGGCACAAATTATACACCCGTGTTCTGCCGAAGAATCCTCACATTGCCTTCATCATCATGCCAGATTTGGCTCCTTCCGGACTGCCGGAATGGTTAAAAGCCGTTAATCTACTGGCGGGAACTCTTATCATTCTTCTGTTGCTGCGTGGGCTGATGCTTGATGTCTGGCCGTTCGAAGCGATCGGCAGCCGTTTTCTCATGGCTTTTCTGCTGGCTGCAACCCTGCCGGCAGTTCTGTATATCGCTTCGGCGACCGCCTATATCTATGAGCAGCACAATGCCGATGAAAATCAGCTCGAAGAAACGCTGACCGCCTGCCTGTTAGATTTTGATGCCGGCAAGGAATACCTTGAGAACACCTACGTCAAATTGTTCTCACAAATGATGAACGATGAACAGATCAAGCTTTTGCTCGAACGCAAGGGCCTCGAAGCGTCAGAAGAGATATTCGCCAGAATCGGCGACATAGTTGCAGCCAACCCAGAAAAGGTGCCAATCTCAGGCATAGCGCTGTATGACATAGCTGGTAACGCCAGATTCGAAGCAAAAGGAAGCATCAACTTCGACGATTTTGTCTCGATGGCGGGCTTTTATGGTCTTCCGTTCACCAGCAATCTGAGGCTGTTTGCCAGAAAAAATGAACCAGGTATCGTTCTGCCTGATCAGAAGAAAGACCCCCGTCATGTTGCGGCAAGCCAGTCATTCAGGCGTGACAGCATGGATATCGAGTATGAAGTCGAGAGATTTCGTAACCGTGTCATAAAAACCAGCATTGGCCGCGGTTACCTTGAATACATCTATGATTTTGTCACGATTAATGGCAAAAGCCGCTTTACGCTTATGATAGCCTGGCTCGATTCAGAAATGAACCAGCTGGTGCTACGACAGAATGCCATAAAACTTGGAATGAGCAGGCCGGAAATGCACATTGCCGGTTTCAGAAAGTCCTCGGCAGGAGTTGAATCGATACTCGATACCGATCGCAGTATTTCCCCGCAGCTGCTCAAAAAATATGCGCAGGTTGCCAGATCATCGCTCAGCTTGAAGTCTGGCATGGTAAAGACATTACTGCAGGATCGCTCGATAGTAGCTTACGTTTCGGGTAATTTTGCGAATACCGTTTTGATAGCATCTCTTGACCATCATGATATGGCGATGAACCACAGGTTTCGCGTAGCAGGCTTCATCGTGGCCGGAGTCTTTGGCCTGATCATACTCATATTCAGCGGTGCAACAATCTACGTCAGGGCTGTCATGCCTCTTAAAGTGGTAAAGCTTTCTCTTGACCAGATCGACTCCGGACTTTTCCCAGAAATCCCTTCCAGTGAGCGTAAAGATGAGATCGGTCTTCTCAGCAACGAATTTTCGTCGATGGTCAAAGGGCTCGAAGAAAGACAGAGGCTCGCTTCAATGCTTTCAGATCAGGCGCTCTCTGCAATATCTGCCAGTTCCGATGGCGCCAGGCTAAGGTCAGAAGCATTAACCGGGGTAGTAATGATTTCGGATATCCGTGATTTTACGACCATGTGTGAAAAATACGAACCAAAAACCGTTACCCGAATGCTCAACGTTCATTTTGCCGAAATGGCCGCGGTCATCACTGGCTTTGGTGGCCGCATTTACAAATTCATCGGCGACGCTGTCGAAGCGGTATTCATCGACGATCCGAACAACCCGAATCCGGCAGCTGTGCGCGCCAGCCTTGCCGCCTGTTCCATGCTGCAGCGCCTGCAGAAAATCAACCGTCGGAGGCAGTCTGATGGCAGATTCAGTTACCGGATCGGAGTCGGGCTTGCCGCCGGGCGTATTATTGCCGGCGAAGTCGGCAGCAAAGCCAGTCGTCTCGATTATGCAATGTTTGGCGATGCTTTTAAGGCAGCAGAGAAGCTCGAGGCCGCGACCAAAAAATTCCCTGAATTTCCGCTGCTGGTCGACAGTGAAATTGCATCACAAAATGCGGCCCGGCAGTTCAACTGGATCGAAGAAAGAGTCGAAGACCAGCCTGCGTTCAGAATATCAGGGTTGAGTGATGATTTAAAAGCTGCCATAAACAGTGCAGATAACAGCTTTCTTGAGTCCAGCAAACAGAAAACAAAAGTTCAGAAACAGGAAAGGGCTCAAAAGAACTGGTTTGACCGCAATCAGTCGTTCTGTCGAAGATTGGCTTATCTGACAGGAACAGTCTGTATAATTTTTCCGGCGCTGGCCGGTATGCTGACCATTTATACGACTGACCGGGCCACGCAAAACCGTGAAATGCGTGAAACAGCCAGACAGTGTGAAAGTGCGCTTTCCAAACTTCATGTGGCCGACCTCGAACCCGTTCTGCTCGAGCAGTATCTCGACGATCTCTGCGAAAGAACCTCAAGGGAAGTCGACTGGAACAAAGCTGGAGTAAGCGTCGAACAGACCAGAAACCAGGCCGAAAAGATCAAACGACAGCTTGACTCTGCCGGTCTTAAACAGCATGTTTTTGCGGTTCTGCACAAGCCCGGCGACAATAAAACAGCAGATCCAGACGCCAGCTGGGAACTGGTCAGTTACCACGGCAACCCGGATTTTGCGCCATTTTACCGCGAACTTTTGCAGACTCTGCTCAGGTCGATATTTATTCCGGGCTGGCCCGATCTGCCTACGATCAGGGCACAGATGCCGCTGCTGATGGGTTCAAATATGGCGATAAGTCATATCTATCTGGAGCTGTATGCCAGAGTCGTGCCGATTCAGCGATCGGGCGTCGATGAATATTTCTACTGGCAACCACTTATGATCCGCAATCACTCGAAAATAGCAAAGTTGACGCATGTTCCCAGATTAGACATGCGCAAGCATGTCGAGGAATCTGCCGATTACATTCTCAACAACGGCGCTATTCTGTGTATTTTTGACAGAAACACAGCTGATGCAAACCAGCTGGAACCGCTGAAAAACCTCATGAATCGACAGCGGCTGAATTATGCTCTGGTTCGCAGCGACAATACGGTTGTTGCCGGCACACAGCCATTTATCGACAAACACATTACCTATAACACCGGAAACATCTATGTAGAAGGCTGGCACACTATCTCAACAACCGTTCAGCTCGGCAAAAGCAGTTATCGTGTTTTCATCGGCAAAGAGCTGTCTCAGTCGCAGAGCGGTGTAAAATACCTGTTTGCTGGCCTTCTGCTCATCGTTTTAACCCTGGCAGCATTACGGGCATGGCGAACCGCGGTTTATTATGAAACCGGTATTGCATCGAAATTTTCATGGCAACTCTGGCTGGGTCTGTTTGCGGCAGCAATAGTTCCGCTGGCAACCGTCTATACGGTAAATGAATGGTATGCCATCGGACAGATCGAATTGCGACCGGTCGAAGAGCGTCTGAAAATGCTGAGCGAGCTGGAAAGAATCGAGCGTCGACAGTTCTTTCAGGAGCTGATCAACTGGCATGCGCTCGAGCAGATAACCCGGTCTGCTGCTCTCAAAGAAGCAGTCGACAGAATCGGCAGCAAAAAGGATCCCGAAGAATCGGCGGCCTTCAATTCTGCGATAGCTGATATAATTACGCAGACCCGAAGTCAGGGGCCCTGGGTTCGTTATAATGACATGCTGACATTCAGCAATCAAGGCTGGCAGCATAATTATGTCGAACCCGGCTCGCCCAACGCCAGTCGCGATGAGTTCAGACGCTTTCTCGACTTTTTCGTCAACAACATCTTCATCGATCTTGGCATGGGTAAAGAAACCGTAACCGATGAAAAGCAGTCACTAAGTGAAGGTGTTAAGGCTGAAATGACCAGAGATGCAGGACTGGAAATCTTTCGCAACCTTTTTGGCAGCGATGCATATTTTACTCTGGTAAATGGAATCGACCTCAAGATCGATATTTTCATGGCTTCGGGCCATGGCCTGCTCAGTCTGATGTCATCGCCAAATCTTTGTAAACCCGAGCTGCTGGTGTTCTGGCTATTTTTCGATAATCTCAATTCCCAGATGCAAAGAATTTTCAGCGCCATTACCAGCTATTATCATCCGTTCACTGAATCCAAAGCCAGATATGGCTCGTTGAAAATGGCTCACAATGGTGGAATCGAGACGACACCGTTATATTATGCCCGCTGGGCGATTGCTACAAAAATGCCGATCAGCGAGCAAACGAGCTTTCTCGGCAGAGAATGCCTGGCCGAGGCAAGGTGGAGCCGCCAGAATGAAATAATGATAATAACAGGCTTCATTCCTGTGCAGTATTATCTTGACGAGATAGAGAACTCGCGACGTCATTTTCTGGCGCTGCTGGGGCTGGCAGTTCTGGCAATCGTTCTGCTCACCCTGTTCGTATCGTACGATATAACCGGGCCGATTCTGGCGCTGACTTACGGTGCCAAAAAAATCGCATCCCGCCAGCTTGAATATCGCATCATCGACGATAGAAAAGATGAGCTGGGCCAGATGCAGAACACCTTTAATACGATTGCCCGCAGCCTGCAGGAAAAGGAACTGATGGGGCAGATGGTTTCGAGTGCGGCCCGCCGCATTGCCGGCGATGCTGCCAGCCTGCGCGAGGCTGAAACCGGGCTGCATCTCGATGTCAGCGTCATGTATGTAGCTGTACCTCAGTTCCCTCTGTTTATGCAGACATTGAGCCATCAGGAGCTTATTGCCGAAGTCAGAGAGCATATTGACTGCCTGTGCAGTATCATTATTCGTAACGGCGGCGAAGCTGACAAGATCATTGGTGAAAAGGTGCTGGCCTGGTTCTACAGCCCGCAGGGCAAAGAGGCCAGCGCTGCCATGGCAGCTGGCGCCATGCGCGAAATAAGAGATGCCGAAAGAACGGGTGTTTTGAAGTTTCCGGTGACCGTCGGCGTTCATAACGGCGAGATCATTGCCGGTCTGCTTGGGTTCGGCTCACAAAGAGATTTTACCATAATCGGCGACCCGGTCAATACTGCCGCCAGAATCTGCAGCCGATCAGCCGAACTGCCAGCCGACAGGTTTCTCGGAAGCGAAGCTTTCGTCAACAATCTGCCAGCTGGCACTGCCCGTTATTATGACTTCGGGCAGGTTCAGTTAAAAGGCAAAGCCGAATCGGTAAATCTCAAACAGATAGTGTTTTAATCTTTTACGTAATCAGCACTCTGTGGTGTCTGATCGTTGAGATAAAGCTCGAATTCGCCTTCCAATGAGGTTTCTTCGTCATTGATGCGCAGAGTCCCAAGCTGTACAAAGCTGCCCGGATTCGGCTGGCTTCTGGTCAGAGTCATGTGGCCGATCGGCACAGGAAGCTTGAGTTTATCCTGCTTTTCATCTTTGCTGATCTCAAAGTCAGCCATGCGAAACAGATCTGCTGCAATTTTTCCTTCTTCGGCAGTGACAATTTTGAGAGCGTATTGATATCCAGCCAGACCAAGGTAGCCGTCAGGCTGAGAGGCAGAATTACCCTTGCCGTCGTCGCTGCCTTTTTTGCTGCCAGATTCATATTCTATGCCAAGCTTGACGGTCTTGAATTCTTTGCCTTTAAAAGCAAATCCCTGGGCAAACAAAGTGAGTACATTGTCTTTGGCGGCCCCGACCTTAGCGGTAGACGCATCCTGACAACCGGCCGAACCGCACCCTGATTCGGCAAAGGCTGGTACAAGAACCACGCTGACAAGAATAACCAGCAGAATTACAAGTTTACGCATTATTGTTGTTTCCCCCTGTAGCATTATCTAATATAATTCTATCAGACTTTACTTATTCGTGGTATTGAAAGCATGTTGATTTTTTTAAAGCGAATGTCTCTACTGGTTGCCATGGCAAGCCTTGTCTGGTGCAATTTGCCGGCTAATGCTTCGGGCTTTCACGACCTGATCAGAGAAGGCGAACTCGAGCAGGTTCGCGCCAGCCTGGCCCGTGACAGCGTTCTCGCCAATATGGCCGACGAAATCGGCATGTCGCCTTTGCATGTCGCTGTTATCAGTGGGAATTTGCGAATAGTCAACGTGTTGATCAATGCCGGGGCTGAGGTAAACGCGACCGATCATCTGAAAAGGCGCACTCCACTGCACTACGCCGCGTTTCACAATTACCCGAAAATTATGCTTTTTCTTCTCAGTCGTCGCGCTGACCACAGTATGGCCGACAGTGAAGGGAACCAGGCGCTGCATTTTGCTGCGGCAAATGGTTGTTACAGCACTGTCGATATTCTGCTGCAGCATCTCGCAAATCCTGACTGTCTCAACCAGAACTGGCAGACGCCGCTGCATCTGGCCGCTTATGCCGGCAGTCGCCGCGACCTTTTTCCCAGTGCCTCAGAAAATGAGAAGGATTATCTTGCTGTAACCAGACTGTTGCTTCTACAGGGCGCCACCCCAGGCATCAAAGACATCTGGCAGAACATCCCGGAAACCCTGGCCTGGCAGCACAGCAGGGGCAAAGAATTTGCCCGCAGTTTTACGCGCCTGATGAACGGCAAAGATCTGCGGCGCTGACAGGTTTTTCTGGTCAGTTCCCGGAAAAACTTTACTTGCAGCCATGTTTTTTATTAAACTACAGCAGTTGAGTCGATCACAGTCAAGATCTGGCAGGTAATAACATGAACGAATTTGCAGAGGGCAACCCGGCAGCAGCTGCCGAAAACGGTCAGCAACCGGCTACAGAAAACTTTTCGGGCGGTAATGCTGTCGAAAAAATTGGCTTTTTTCAAAGTATCAAGCTCAGAGCATGGGCGGGCATCTTTCTGCTCACGCTGATTCCACTGCTTCTACTAGGCGGCTATGCCTTCAATGTGCTCGACGACATTACCAAAAACATTCTCATCGAAGGTAATATACAGGCGTTTCAGCAGGTCAAATACGAGGTCGACCAGTATGTCAGCGGTTATGATGAGCTTACCGGATTTCTCGCCCGAGATGTGCGACTGCAGAATCCCGACAGCCCGGAAGCTCGTCAGGCTCTGCAGCAGCTCGATCAGGCTTACGAATATGTTGAAAGAATTGTATTGTGCGGCGCTGATGGCACCCTGCTGTCGCATTCAAAGCCCGACAGCGAAGCGATAACTGAACTGAGCGTTCCAGAAAAGCTTTTGTTCAACATGTCTGACCGCATCTTTTTTTCGCCAGAAGCTTTTCATGTAAAGGCCGCGATCGGTAATGAGCCTGACTCACCGCTGATCATCAGTACGATTTCTTTTCTTAAACTGCGCAAATCGCTGGAGGGAATCACTTTTGGCACAAATTTCCGCTATTTTCTGGTCACGCAGAATGGCGAAAACATACTGGAACAGCCTGATTTTCCCAAAGATCTGATTGCCGAACTCATGGAAAAGCATTGCGGTGCCTACAACCTGCTGCCCGAAAAATCCGGGATATCTCCGCAGCTCGTAATTTCGCTGCCAATATTGCAATACGGCTTGCGCATCTTCGTTTTTCAGAATGCCGGTGATGTCTATGCGGTTGCGCGCTCGATCGGCAGCAAAACACTCAATTTCACTCTGCTTCTCTGTGCGATAGCCTTTATCATGGCGACCTATTTCAGCCATCGCATGACCAGTCCGGTCATTCAAATCGCGCGCAAAGCCAACGAAATGAGCGAAGGCAATCTGACCGCCAGAGTCGCAATCGACAGCAGCGATGAAATCGGCTTTCTCGCCCGCAGCTTCAACCACATGGGCGACCGTATTCACAAAAAGGTATTCGAGCTCAGCGCCATGTATCGCGTTACCCAGTTGATCAACACCTCTGCTACCTATCAGCAGGCACTCGATGGCTGTCTCGAACATCTCATCGAGATTTTCAGGGCACAGCGCGGTTCTATCATGCTGCTCAATGAAGACAAAACAAAATTGCGCGTAGAAAGCTTTCGTCAGGCCGATAAGCCGGGTAGTGACAGCGAGCGAACTCCCAAAACCCGTCTTGAGCTCAAACTCGGCGAAGGTATCGCCGGCGAGGTGGCCGAAAGCGGGCAGGCGATTCTCTGCATGGACTGCAAAACCGACGAGCGGTTCAAGAACTATGATGCACAAAACGATCTAAAATCGCCGGAAACCCTGATTTCAGTACCACTGACTGTACATGGCAATACCATGGGCGTCATCAATCTGACCGATCGTTCCAACAGTCAGCCTTTCAGCCAGGAAGACCTCGATCTGCTGCTGGCCATAGCCAAGCAGATGGCGATGTCGATCGACAATGCCAGACTGCACGATCTTTCGATCAGCGACGGGCTGACCGAGCTTTACATCAGGCGCTTTTTCGAGATTCGTCTCGAAGACGAGATAAAACGTGCGCGGCGTTTCAGCTTTCCGCTGACTCTGGTCATGTTCGATGTCGATGATCTGGCGAAGGTTAAACAGGCCAAAGGTCGCAAAGCTGGCGACGTCGTTTTGTATGAGATTGCCCGTATACTCAAAGACTCGGTGCGCGCGACCGATATTCCGGCCCGGTTCGGCGAAGAAGAATTTGCCGTCATTCTGGCCCACACAACTGCCGATCAGGCGCTGATCTTTGCCGAGCGCCTGCGCGAACGCATCGCTGCCCAGAAGTTCGCTACCCCTGCCGGAGAGGTACAGGTCACAGTAAGCGTCGGCATTGGTGAATACGATTCTGGCATAGAGCGCCATTATCAGCTGGTAGAGCACACGCAGAAGGTTCTTGCCGAAAGCAGAGAAAAGGGGCAAAACCGCACAACCACATGGAAGAAGAAGGAGCCAGCAGCATGAAAATTCGGAATACAGCTATTTTTATGATAGCAGCTCTTTTTTCTTGTGCATTTTTCAGTGCTTCTGCTGCCGATTACCGGGTAAAGCTGATCAAAAAATTCTATTCAATCGGCACCGCAACCATCAGTGGCACCTATTACCCTACCGGCAATTCAATCGCGCGGGCTCTCAGCACCAATTTGAAGGGAATTGTCGCTATTGCCGAACCCACAGCCGGTTCGCTTGCTAACATAGAATATCTGCGGCGCGGGCAGATCGATCTGGCTCTTCTGCAGAGCGATGTGGCCTGGCAGGCCGGCAACGCGACTGCTGACAACCGCTTCAGAGAGTTACGCATAATTGCATCGCTATATTCAGAAGTCATTCAGCTGGTTGTGCGTGATGACTCGAACATCAAAGAACTGAAAGATCTCAAGGGCTGTCGCATCGCGGTTGGCGAAAAAGACAGCGGCAGCGCTGCCAGCATCATACCGGTATTCAAAGCTGCCGGTTTTGAGGAAAGCGACTACACAATAGTTTACGAGCGCTTTACCCGGGCAACCGAATCGCTGATCGATGGTTATGTCGATGCTGTTTACTATGCCGGAGCCGTGCCGGCAGATGGCATCATGCGTCTGAATGCCAAGGTGCCGGTGAGACTGATCAGCATACCGACTGAGGTTCGCCAGAAGCTTCTGGCTGAGCATCCATATTTTACCGCCGAAAACATTCTTGCCGGCTCTTATAAAAACCAGAAGGCCGATGTCACGACCATTGGCTTCAGAGCTCTTTTTGCTGGCACTGAGAGACTCTCGGCGAACGAGGTTTTTAACATTCTGCAGGCAATCTATGAAAATCCGGCAGCACAGGGTGACCTCAAACTTCGTAAGAGCGAGGCAACCAGAGGCGTTCAACCAGAAATGCTGCACGAAGGTGCGCGCCGTTTCTTTTCTGCCCCCGGCAACGCCGCCTCCCCGGCGAAATAGTTTTTCCGACAGGCCGGTTTGGCAATTTGCTGATTTGTCAGTATAATTTATAAAAAATCTCTATCGGGCGGTGTACGTATGAGTCTTAGCAAGACCAGATTCATGGCGATCATATTGGCGTTTATTGTGGGTCTGGGCTGCTTGAGTGCCAGCGCAGAAGATTCCAAGGCAGCTTTCGACCGTTATCAGTCGCTTTACAGGAACTATCAGGAAGCGGTAATGCGGCAGGCTAACAGCGCCACACTCGAACAGATGGCTGCCGAACTGCAGGCTGCCAGTCGTGATTATTACCGCTCAATCGGTGTCGAAGTCACTTTTGATGCCGAGAATCCCGGTGAACCAATTGTTGGCCAATCCGAACAATTTGTTGATTCGGCCGATTCCCGCGGTCCTGGTGTCGTGAAATCGGCTCTGCAAAGAAAGTATGAAGAAATCCTGGCAGCGCTTGGCAGCCCGAATCGCGAGAGCCGCTACGCCGAAATCCAGAAGCAGCTTGAAGATTTTTTAAACACCTGCAACGACGCCTCTCTACAGAAAGAAGCAATTTTTCAGCTGTCAGAGGTCGTTTATGAGCGAACCAGAAGCATGGCAAAAGCACAGGAAGTCCTGCTCAACTATGCCAAAGCGACTGACAATTCTGAATTTCGTCGCCAGGCAATGGCTCGCATAGTGGTTCTGAAAAAGAAGTCGATCGTTGCTCAGAAGCGTGAAGAATTCAAACAGATTCAGCAGAATACCATCAACAAGTGGGGCAAATACAGCAAAACTTCCTGGCTGGCGCTTCCGGTCAAGGTCTGGAGTCTGGGCGGTTATGCCGTAAATAATCTGCAACGCCGGGCCAAAGGTCGCGAACTTGACAAGGCTCTGAAAGAATACGACAAAGCTGTGCTCGAAACCTACCCGGCCGGCTCTGCCGATGCGCTTACCCGTTCGACCTTGATTCCACTCAATACCGTCAGGGTTATGGTCAACGGTCGCACCAGCTTTCATTATCGCATCGAGCGGGCGAAGCAGGCGACTTCGAGCATCTATTTCCAGACTCTGCTCTATCAGGACGACGAAACCGGCAACCGTATCGCCGATATTCTTATCGAAAAGGCGCAGAGCGGCGTCGATGTCAGGCTGATTCTCGATGACTTTTTCTCGTTCAACAAGAAGAGCGGCGTGATTCAGCGCCTGCGCAACGGCGGCGTGCAGGTCATGATCAACAATCCGATACTCAAAAATCTGCTCAAGGCCAACTTCAGATCTCATCAGAAGCTGTTCATCATCGACGAGAGTATCGCGATTGTCGGCGGCATGAACACCGGTGACGAGTATGCCAAAGGCGAAATCACCGAATACGGCTGGCGCGACACTGATGTCGAGCTGCAGGGGCCGATAGTAAGAGAGATTGTTGAGCTGTTCGAGCGCAACTGGGAAGACCTGACCCTGAAAAAGTGGAACGAAACCGGCGCTTTGAGCAAATACAAAAAGGCCAAAGAGATACTTACCGAATTTGCACCGCTCAAACATGTCGATAAGCTCATACGTGGCCCGTTGCCCGTTTACTTTGAACAACCGCCGGTATATGACGACGTCAGCGCGCGTTTTGTAAAAACTGCGCCAATCACCGACAAGGACGACAACGTTCTCGATCTCTTTGAAATCTATCTAAACCGCGCCCGCAGCGAAGTGATTCTTGAAACCGGTTATTTCATACCGACAGAACGTCTGGTTAACGCTATCGCAGCGGCCCGCAGCCGCGGAGTTACCGTCAAGATCATCACCAACTCGCTTGAATCGAATAACCACCCTTACGGTGGGCTGGCAGGCCGCGCGACCTACGAACCGGTGCTGCGCACCGGCGCCCGCATATTCGAGTGGCAGGGCGCCCAGACACTGCATTCGAAGGTCAGTCTGTTCGACAGCTTCGCGGTTACCATTGGTGCCTACAATATCAATTCTCGCAGTCACAGCTGCGACTCAGAAGATGTCATCGCACTGGAGGATCGCCGAGTCGCTCAGGCTTTTAGTTATGTTCTTAACAAAGACCTCAGCCGTTGCCGGGAAATCACCCTCGAAGAAGCCCGCAGCTGGGACAAAAACCTGATCACCAAAGCAAAAATGCAGTTTTTCAGCCTGTTCAAGTTCATGTTCTGACTTTCTGAAAACAATCAGCTGGCTTTGCGGACTGACGCTTGAACAGTTCTGAGAGTTTGCCTCGGCAAATAGAGAAGGATTGCCGTCAGAATACAAATTTGTCACAAACGGCCAGCAGTGTTATGATGTTCAGGTAATAAACTAAAGAGAATAAGAGAATGAAGTCATCAAACTTGAGAGCCCATACTGCTTTTATGACCATTCTGCTGGTGTTTTGCTACTTTGTCGGACTATCCGCAACAGCCGACACGAACAGCCTCCCTGAATCCGTTGTTGAGCTGCTATCCGGTAAAACCACCGATTTTACCGGCGTTGCAAATCAGATTCCAGAACATCAGCTCCCAACCGCTCTTACCGCCGCTAAACTACTCAAATTCCGTGCGCTGCACGGCGAAGCCAGTCTCAGCAGTAACGAAGCCGAAGCCTTTGAAACGATTCTTCTCGACCGAATGTCGGCAGCCCGGCAGGTCGCTTTCTCTCAAAATGAGACCTGTCGCAAAAAAATCGAACAGCACGAAATCATGTTCGATGGCCAAAAGCTGCTTGTTCCAACACATTTCGTTGCTGATACCGCTCTTACAATTATCAACTGCCGCCCGAAAGGCGAAGCTGGCAGCCTGTTTCCAGATTTCAACATCGAGGTTTTCTCTCAAAGCCCGTTAACAGAAATGACACTGGCCATAAATGGCCAGGCGGTTAACACCAGAAACATTCTGATAAACCAGAGCGCAAACACTTTTGAACTCTCTTATCGAACACCCGCCACACCTGACAGTTTCCTGTCAATCGGCACCCATACCGCTGAAATAACTATCAACAACCAGTCTGGCGAGACGGTTAAACAGCAATGGTCTTTTACGGTCGGGTGTTATGATGTACCGACTCCGCCACTCCCTGCCGATGTCAAAATAATTAGTGAAATAGCGTTGCCCGGCGACAAGTTGTTACCAGGCCAGAAGCTCTCCGGTAGCCTGCGAGCTGTAATTTACGAAGATACTGCCGGCAACAGATATATAGAGTATCAGCTCACAACCCCATCAGGGAAGACCATTAAAAGCCGCAACCTTGCTTTTATCGGCAGAAAGATGCTTTCCGACCGCAATAACTCTGACGAACTGACTTTGTCACCCCAAACCGACTACGCGTTTATTGGTAATACTCTGAATTTTGCATATTTCTGGTCTGGTGTTGGCGAGGTCTTGTCGGAGAATTGGCAGATAACTTCCGGCAGTCTTTCAACATCAGAAACCTCTATAAAGATGGCTGGCGGCACATTGGCAAAGTGCACTGTCGTTGTCGAATCAACCTATCCGGGCAGCGATGGTAACCAGATTCCATATCAATATGAAGTGACTGCCACAAAAACCATCTACGCTATTACACTCTTTACCACAATATTTTCCAATCGCATGCTGCTGGTTTCAAATGATACCGCCGGTGCATTTGAACTTTCTGGCGATGTCGGCTGTTCCGTTAAAGGGAACCTTGTCGAAGGGGCTCAATACCCTTTTGGCGACAACAACGGCGCTCCAACTGCAAGTCTCAGGGTTAATCGCCTGCGCTGGAAAATCCATGCCGGCGAAGGCTCACCAACCATCGAAAGCCCTGTTGCCACATCGACAAAGCTTGTGTTTGGGAAACACGGGTTTGCCGAAATGGTTTTTGATGTCAAATTAACCTGGCAGCATGCAGGCGAAATATACGAGTCCAACTTTGAACCAACCTCTTCAGGTCTCTACGCCTTTTATCCGGTCACCGGCAAAGCGGAATTCACCAGCTTTCCTCTGGGGCAGCTTTCCGTGGGCAGAAGGCGTCTGTCATTAAAATCTTTTGAATTTGAGATTAAAGGCCAGAAGCGCCTTATAACCAGCCCTGACGATTTTGAGCTTGCTGAACCTCTGGTTGTTTCCAGTTCTTCAATATGGCCGGCTTCCTCTCCGGTTATTGTTACCAAAGCCATTCCTATGCTGCGAAATGGCCCGTCCGGCGCGCTGCTCGAACAGCTCTCACCTTTCACTTTTCTGACACCCATGATGCCAGATGCTGGCTTGATGCCGTTAAGTCTCAACGGAGTATTTTATGCCGGTGAGCATGATAACCGACCAAGTCGGACATTCATCAGCAATCTGCCTTCAATTCCAGTTTATTCAGATCAGGATGTTCTGCAGCTGCAATTGAATCCTGCCGAACCCGTGGTAATGTTTGAGGGTGTTGAAACTGAGTTCTCGGCCCAGGTTGCGCCAGTACTCGGGATGGGGCAGGGCCTTCTTTCGGAGGTTGATAAATCTCTAGATATTCTGAATGGCTATAAAGTCAGCTCGGTTGAATACATTCACTGGTTCGAAGAACCTTTGGGAGACGAAGGCGACTGGCCCAGCCCTCCCGTCAAAAAAGGTGCCGATTTTACCCATATTTTCGAGCCATGGCTGGGGCCTGGCAGTTACACGATGAACTGTGGCATCGTCATGAACCTGCAAGAATCCGATACCGGGGAAGAGGTGCCAATACACCTGGAAAGCTCGGTGCCGGTTGATGTTTTGCCGGGTCTACGCATATTCTCGCCGATTAACGATCTGGCTTACCCGCTAAATGCATCTTTAAAGGTTAAAACCAGTTTCGACAAAGATCCGGAGATCTGGAAAACAATCACGTGGTATTTGAATGGTAAGCTATACAAGCACGGCTTAAATGAAGCTCCATTTTTCATAGACCTGAACCGCACCGGAAAGTGGTCTCTTGTTGCCAGTTTAACTATCGAAAATCCACAGGGTGGTGAACCCATTCCTCTGCAAGACCGGGTTGATTTT
>JAKJFO010000260.1 GCA_022704885.1 Candidatus Rifleibacteriota bacterium
TCTACCGGCCTCCCCACCAAATCGGGGATTGAAACAAAAACGAAATTTTCGTAAAGATGTCATTATCATCTTGTTCTACCGGCCTCCACACCAAATCGGGGATTGAAACTATAACCAGTTGGTTAAATTGTATATCTTCAATCGTGTTCTACCGGCCTCCCCACCAAATCGGGGATTGAAACTTCGATAACGTTATCTTTTTTGACAAGGGCTTCCAGGTTCTACCGGCCTCCCCACCAAATCGGGGATTGAAACCCAGCGTTCATTGTCACCACTGCTATACAGTTGCACAGTTCTACCGGCCTCCCCACCAAATCGAAGATTGAAACTGGTCGTTGAGTTTGCCCCAGATAAAGCCATGCGCGAAGCGGTAAACAAGAAATAATCCGCTCTCAGAACCAAACGCAAACGAACTATGACATTTTCAGGGTCAAACTGTTCTCGAACTACAATATGGGCTTTCAAAGAGCAACTTGCAAATGCGAATTATTTGTATTACAATATGTAATACAGGGGGTGTGAATAATGTTAACTCTACGATTAAGCCCTGACATGGAAGAAAAGCTGAATAACATTGCTGAAATGTTGGGTATCCCTAAATCTGAAATTGTCAGAAAAAGCCTGAGGGCTTATCTTAAGCAATTAGAACAAAACAATGCCTGGGCTGCCGGCAAATCTCTTTTTGGTAAATATTCCAGCGGCAAGTCCAACCTGTCAGAAAACCGCAAAGCAATTTTGAAGCAAAAGCTCCAGGACAAAAGAAATGCAAAAAATTCTGATTGATTCAGGCCCGCTGATTGCTTTATTTGATGCTGATGACAAACATCATAAAAAAGCGGTGAACTTTGTTAGAGAAAACAAGCTTCCTCTTGTCACGACCCTGGCTTCAATCACCGAAACGCTTCATTTACTTGATTTTAACCGTAATGCACAAATTGATTTCCTGGATTGGATCAGCAAGGGTGCTGTAGAAGTCCGTAACATAGAAGTTCCTGCATTTAATCGACTTAGAGATCTTACTATCAAATACAAAGATCTTCCCATGGATTTTGCAGATGCTTGTCTCGTTTATCTGGCCGAAGAGTTAAATATCACCAAGATCGCAACTATAGATAGAGATTTCACAATCTATCGAATTAAGAATAAAAAAAAGTTTGAACCGGCCTTATCGCATGGGTGAAGCTATTACCCACACCGAAAGACCTCGGAGATTTTTGATGTGCGATTGTTTTTGCACATGAGCAGGTCTAAAAACGAAAATTATGATACACTAATCTTCTGTAACGATTGAATATGGGTTGTATTTGTCATTATGAGCGAAGCGAAGCAATCCTTCTGCCTGTGAGATTGCTTCGTCGCTACACTCCTCGCAATGACTGTTTTTAAATACACATTCAAATGTAACAGAGGACCAGGGGGGCCTTAAAGTTTGTAAGCAGGAGAACGACATGGCTGAGCGTCTGCCAGAACTCGAGTATTGCACCTACGGCGATTATTGCAACTTTAAAGAAAACGAGCGCTGGGAAATAATCGACGGCGTGCCCTATAACATGACCGGCCCGTCGCGGCAACATGCAGAAATATCTCGTGAACTTGGCTTTCAATTCGTTTCTTTTTTTCGGAATCGGCCATGCCAGGTTTATTCGGCGCCCTTCGACGTTCGCCTGCCACGCGGCAACGAAGCCGACAACGAAGTTGACACTGTGGTTCAACCCGACCTTCTCGTGGTCTGCGACCAAAAGAAGCTCGACGACCGCGGCTGCCGTGGTGCCCCCGATTTGATCATCGAAATACTGTCGCCATCTACCGCAGCACGTGACTGCATTCAAAAACGGGCTCTATACGAGCGACACGGGGTCAGAGAGTTCTGGATTTTCGACCCGGCAAACCGCATTGTCAATGTCTACCTTCTGGGCGCCGACAAAAAGTTCGGCAAACCCGAAATCTACGGTGACACCGATAAAATCAATGTAACGATCGTAGAGGGGCTCGAAATAAAGCTCGACGAGGTTTTTCCGCCAGCACCGGCGTTGCGCGTCGTCAAAGAAAGCCCAACCAGCTTCGACTAAGTAAATCTTCGAATCGAGCAACACCAATATTAGCCCGGCACTTGTGGAAGAAATTACCCGAACCGGCAAAATCATTTTTCAACGGCCTGAAGCCAACTGAATCTTAACGGAGAGAAACCTGATGAGCGAAAATAACGGGCCGAACTCGATCGCCCGGCTGATAACCGCCAACTTTTTCGGAGCTTTCAACGACAATGCCTGGAAAATGATCGTCGCCTTTCTCGCGATCAGATCAGCCACTGCCGGCCTGCAACCCGGTAGCGAGCAGTTTGAAAACCTGTCGCAACTGCAGACCAGCATGACTTTCGTGATTTTCACTCTGCCGATCGTCATATTTTCGCTGCCGGCCGGTCTGATCGCCGACCGCCTGAGCAAACGCAACGTCATCATCTGGATGAAAGGCTTCGAAGTGCTGCTCATGGCCCTGGCCACACTGAGTCTGATTTACCCCGAATTCGTGCCGCCACTCGTGGTTCTCGGCCTGATGGGCGTTCAGACCGCGATTTTCAGCCCGGCGAAATACGGCATTCTGCCTGAACTGCTGCCACATGACCGGCTCTCGAAAGGCAATGCGGCCCTCGAAATGTGGACATTCATCGCGATCATTGCCGGCACTGCCGCCGGCGGCTTTCTTCTCGATCTGGCCGGCGCAAGCGTTTGGCTCAGCGGCCTGTGCCTCGCAGTCTTCGCCGCAATTGGCTTTTTCGCCTCGACCGGCATACCACACACCCCTGCCGCCCGCAGTGAAGGCGGCTTTGTCGATACCATCAGAGGCTCACTGCAGGCGATTCTAAACGACCGGGTCATCTGGCTCGCGGTCCTCGGCTCAGGCCTGTTCTGGGCAGTTGCCAGCCTGCTCGGCCAGGACATTCTCGTCTACACCAAAACGCTGACTCTCGGGCAACCGGGTTCAGACACACTCAGCGGTCTGCCCCTCGCTTTTTACGGCATTGGTGTCGGTCTTGGCAGCGTCTGGGCCGGGCGTCTTTCTGGGCGCCTCGTCGAATATGGCCTGATTCCGCTGGGAGCAACCGGTATCGGCTTTTTCACCCTGCTTTTCGGCCTGATTGCACCGGGCTACCACCTTACTCTGGCTTTTATGGGCGCTCTTGGCATTGCCAGCGGCCTGATCGTCGTGCCCCTGAACGCAATTCTGCAGTGGCGCTCGCCGGCAGAGCGTCGCGGCGGCGTTATCGCCCTTGCCAATATTTTCATTTTTGCTGCAATCGTCGTTGGCTCACTCGGGGCAGCCGGCCTCGCAATCGCCGGTCTCAGCCCCCTGGGCATTCTCATTTTCGCCTCGGTCATCACCACCGGCGGCATGCTCTGGGCCATTTATCTGCTGCCAGACTTTCTCATCAGGCTCATTTTCGTCATCATCACCCACTTTTTCTACCGCCTCACCGTGGTCAACGGCGAAAAAATACCGCTTGAAGGCGGTGCCCTGCTGGTTCCGAACCATGTCTCGTTCATCGACAGCTTTCTCGTCATGGCGAGCACCGACCGTCAGGTTCGCTTTCTCGTCGACGAAATCTATTATCACCACCCGATGCTGCACTGGCTGATGAAAGCAATGCACGCGATTCCGGTATCGGCAACCGGCGGTTTAAAAATGATTCTCAAGGCCCTGCGCGATGCCGGCAGTTTTCTCGATCAGGGCGACCTGGTCTGCATTTTTGCCGAAGGGCAGATAACCCGCACCGGGCTGATGCTGCCGTTCAGGCGCGGGCTGGAAAAAATCGTGCGCGGCCGCCAGGCGCCGATAATTCCGGTGCACCTCGACCGTGTCTGGGGCAGCATCTATAGCCGTTCCGGCGGCCGATTTCTCACGAAACTCCCCGAAACTTTCCCCTACCCCATCACCGTCACCTTCGGCGAGCCGATGCCGGCAGACACACCCGCGCACAACGTTCGCATCGCGGTGCAGGAACTCGCAACCTGCGCCTGGGATTACCGCCGCGCCGAAGCACGCCCATTGCATCACTACTTTATCAGACGCATGCGCACCAGACCCTGGCGCAAAGCATTCGCCGATTCATCGGGAAAATCGCTGCGCCGCCTGCCTGCCCTGATCAGCTCGATTGCCCTCGCCCGTGCCCTCGGGCCGCTCTGGGGCAACGAGAAAAACGTCGGCATTCTGATGCCTCCGACGATGGGCGGTGCCCTCGCCAACATTGCGACCGCCATGGCCGGAAAAGTCTCGGTCAATCTGAACTTCACCGCCGGGAAGGCCGGCATGACCTCAGCGCTGAACCAGGCTGGCATCAAAAGCATCATTACCAGCCGTACTTTCATCGAAAAAGCGACAATCGAACTGCCTGAAGACGCCAGAATCATCTATCTCGAAGACCTGCTGCCGACAATTGGCTTATGCACGCGCTTACTGGCAGCTTTCGCCGCGCTCTGCCTGCCGATAACACTTATCGAGAAGCTGTGCGGTGCTGTTTCCCGGCCAGGGGTTGAAGAGACAGCGACCATCATCTTTTCGAGCGGCAGCACCGGCGAACCTAAAGGTGTCATGCTCTCGCACTACAACGTCGCCGCCAACGTCGAGGCAGTTGGGCAGGCAATCACGGTCAATGATTCCGACAAACTTCTGGGCATTCTGCCGCTGTTTCACTCTTTCGGTTACATGTCGCTGTGGTATGCGATTCGCTTCGGCATGGGCATCGTTTTTCACCCGAACCCGCTCGATGCCGGGCGTATCGGTGAGGTGGTCGAGAATGAGGCGGTCACCTTTCTGATCGCGACCCCGACGTTTCTGCAGATTTACATGCGGCGCTGCTCGCCCGGCCAGTTTGGCAGCCTGCGCATCGTCTTTACCGGCGCCGAAAAGCTGACAGAAAAGCTGGCGGTCGCCTTTGAAGAAAAGTTTGGCATCAAGCCGATCGAAGGTTACGGCGCCACCGAATGTGCGCCGGCCATAACCGTCAGCACCCTCGATTACCGTGGTCAGGGCATTTACCAGTTCGGCTCGAGACGCGGTTTTGTCGGGCACCCGGTGCCGGGCGTTTCGGTGCGGGTCGTCGACCCCGAGAGCGGTTCGCTGCTACCGCCCGGCAAACCCGGAATGCTGCTCGTCAAAGGCCCGAATGTCATGCAGGGCTCTATCGGCAGGCCC
>JAKJFO010000261.1 GCA_022704885.1 Candidatus Rifleibacteriota bacterium
GATTGTGGCTGATAACTTTGACCTGATGATCGATTACTGATTCTATCCAGCGTGCCAGCTCGTCACAGTTCGGAATAGTAGCGGAAAGAGCTAGAAAACGCACGGTTTTCGGCGAGAAGATTATTGATTCTTCCCAGACGGTGCCGCGTTCGATATCGCCGAGGTAGTGAATCTCGTCGAAAATGACGTAAGAAACGTCGGCAATGGCCTCGGGATCTTCGATCGCCATGTTGCGATAGACTTCTGTCGTTACGATCAGAGCCTGAGCATCACGGTTGATGACGACGTCGCCGGTCAGAATGCCGACCTTGTCGCCATAGAGTCGCGAAAAATCACGATATTTCTGGTTCGACAGCGCTTTGATCGGTGACGTGTAGATGATGCGCTGATTGGTTTTGAGCACTTTTTCGATGAGATATTCAGCGACGAGAGTCTTGCCTGACCCGGTCGGCGCCGAAAGAACCAGTGAATGACCGTTTTCGATCTCGGTGATTGACTGTATCTGAAATTCATCGAGAACGTAATCACGGTATTTTACATTTAGTTCCATAAGTTGACAGCTTGTGTTTCCTTGCTAAGTTAAATGCTACGACAGAGAGCAACGAATTATACCCTATTCCCCGCCAAGCTTCAACACTCCACCGAACACAATCACAAGAACCGCGAAGAAAGAAGTCGCTGGACTCCAAAGACAGATTCGCACTAAGACACTGAGCCAAAAAGAAAATCCGCAGTCACCCACAGAATGTGGGTGATACTTGGGCGCATCAGGATGGAAGCGCCCGGGTGATTACACTCGCAATCGATCCTTGTTCTCTCAACCGATTTTTTTCGGCAGTGCCAATAATCGGCGGACGGTGCTCTGTCTTCTGTCTTTCTTCCTCTTTATTTCTTTCTTTGCGCCTTGGTGGCTTTGTGAGAGCTTTCTTCGTTCTAATCTGAGAAACCGGTGAGTTCTGCAGATTTCTTTCTGCTACTCCGACACTGCTTCTTTGGTTTCGGTGTTGTAGGTGATCTTCTGGCCTTCGAGTCGGCGTTTTTCCATTTTGCCGGTCTTTTTGTTGAGTTCCTGTGTCTCGACCATCGCGTCACCGGTCAGAATCGCTGTCGCAGTATCCTGAAGATAGTCGAGGCGATGACCGCGGCCGTAGCTGTCTTTTTCCTTGATACGCACGTTGCCGCTGAAGATCAGGCGCTTATGATCGCGAAACCCCAGCATTTCGTCGGCGGTGATGGTGACCCATGAGTAGGTCGCGAGATCCCATGAACGCTCTTCGATCTTGACGTTCACGCTGTCAGAAGCATTGAATCGCCCCTTGTCGCTGTCGAAGAAGATGCTGCGTGCTTCGATATTGGTTTCTCTGATCAGCTTCTGTTCCGGTATCGTCTCGCGGCGATAGATGCGTGGCGTCAGACTGGCCAGCAGCCAGCGCGGCGAATTGCTGACGAGCGCCCGGTTACAGGTGAGTATATCACCGGCCCGGGTTGCTCTGACATCACCTTCGAGTGTCGCAATACCATCTTTGACCAGCATGGTATTGGCAGTAATCACTATATCCGGCTTGCTGTCAGGAATGTAAAACGTCGTACTCGCCGGTTCAAACGATATCTCGCTGGCCAGTACGCTTAACGCGATGCACAAAAAAGCTGTTGCCAGCAGAATTTTCACCTGTTTTTTCATAGGCGCATTATATCTTATCCCCAAACTCATATCAATCTGAAAATCGTGCTCGCCCGCCCTGCGTAGCTTTAGCGAAGCAGGGTAATCGTAATCGTTCTCGAAAGAACGAATAATCCGCAGATTTCGCTGATGACAAAGATTTCATTTGAGAGATGGATTCTTCTATTTCGCGCAGAATTACAGAGCAAGAGCTTAACCACAATCCTTTTAGAAGAACTCCGGCCGAATTGAACAACTCAGTTCTCGTCTTCTTTCTTAGTATCTTCGCTGCTCCGTGCGAACTTTATTCGTCCTGATCTGAGCAATCGGTGTAATCGGAGGATGCCTTTTTCCTTTCTGCTTTTCGAATTCTTTGTGTCTCTGAGGCGTTGTGCGAATTCTTCTCTCTCGCTCTGCAGTCGCGTCTGATCGGGGGCACCGGTTAAGCCGTAGCGGTAAATTATGCTTGCGGTGTCGTCTGCTCTGATGGTATAAAAGGGCACGCAATTTTATATGACGAAATACAGGAGGCCTGTCCCCTAATGAAGCCAATCCGGACATTTATCGTGGTTCCCAGTCTGCCCGAAGCTCTGGCTCCTCTTAAAGAGCTTGCCTACAACCTCTGGTGGTGCTGGAACCCTGAAGCAATAGCGCTATGGCGCCGTCTTGACCCGGTAGAATGGGAATCGACCTACCATAACCCGGTAAAAATGCTGGGCTCGATTTCGCAGGAACGCCTCGAAGCCAAAGCGCGCGACGAAGCTTTTCTCGCTAATCTGACCCGCGTTTACGAGCATTTCAAAGCTTATATGGACGACCATCAGACCTGGTTTGCCAAGAATCACGGTTATCGCGATCGCCCGGTTGTCGCCTATTACTCTGCCGAATTCGGTCTTACCGAAAGCGTACGCCTTTATTCCGGCGGCCTCGGCATGCTTGCCGGCGACCACCTCAAGTCTGCTTCCGATCTCGGTATTCCGCTTATCGGTATCGGCCTGCTTTATCGTGTCGGCTACTTCCAGCAGAAGCTCAACGCCGGCGGATACCAGCAGGAAGTCTACCCCGAAAACGACTTTCACAACATGCCGATCGAGCCGGTTAAAGACAGTTCCGGTAAACATCTGCGCATCAGCGTGCAGTTGCCAGGTCGGCAGCTCTACTGCCTGATCTGGAAACTCCAGATCGGCCGCGTTCCGCTTTATCTGCTCGACACCGATACTCCCGAGAATTCAGCCGGCGACCGCTGGATCACCCGAGAACTCTATGGTGGTGACACCGAAACCCGCATCATGCAGGAAATCGTACTCGGCATCGGTGGTCTGCGCGCTTTGCATGCCCTCGATCTGCACCCCTGCGTTTATCACATGAACGAAGGGCACTCAGCGTTTCTTGCTCTCGAGCGCATCGCCGTCGCCATGGAGCGCCACCAGATGACCTTCCGCGAAGCGCTTGAACTGACCCGTTCCGGTAACGTGTTCACCACCCACACCCCGGTTCCGGCCGGTATCGACGTGTTCAGCCGGGAGCAGATGGACAAATATTTCTCACAGTATTATTCGAAACTCGGCATCGGCTGGCAGGAATTCCTCGATCTCGGCTGGCAGAACAATACTCCCAAGGGCGATGGCTTTTCGATGGCCGTCTGCGCACTCAATCTCTGCGGTGAGGCCAACGGCGTCAGCAAGCTGCATGGCAAGGTTTCACGCCAGATGTGGGGTAATCTCTATCCGGAAGTGCCTTTCCAGGAAATCCCGATCAAGGCGATCACCAACGGTGTTCACACACATTCATATGTTTCGCAGGAAATGTCGGCGCTGTTCGACCGTTACCTTGGCCCGCGCTGGGTCATGAATCCTGGCGATCAGACAGTCTGGGAAAAAATCGAAATGATTCCGATGGAAGAACTCTGGCGCACACACGAGCGTCGCCGTGAGCGCCTCGTCGCCTTTGCCCGCAGTCGCCTCGAAAAGCAGCTGCGTCAGCGCAACGCGCCTCCTTCCGAGATTGCTCAGGCTGCCGAAGTGCTCGATCCCGAAGTGCTTACCATTGGCTTTGCCCGCCGCTTTGCCACCTACAAGCGCGCGACTTTGCTGTTCAAAGACCTCGACCGTCTGATCAGAATTCTCACCAACAAGGACAAACCTATTCAGATCATCGTCGCCGGTAAGGCGCACCCCAAAGATGAGCCCGGCAAGAACTTCATCAAAGAGATTGTCAAGCAGAGCAACGACCCACGCCTGCGCCGACACATTGTTTTTATCGAAGACTACGATGTTGTGGTGGCCCGCTATCTCGTGCAGGGCGTCGATGTCTGGCTCAATAACCCGCGCCGCCCGCAGGAAGCCAGCGGCACCTCAGGCATGAAAGCAGCAGCGAACGGCGTTCTCAATCTTTCCATTCTCGATGGCTGGTGGGATGAGGCTTATGAACCCGGCATTGGCTGGGCCATCGGCACCCGCGAAGAGTATGCTGACTCGGACTATCAGGATGAAATCGAAGCAAACTCTCTCTATGAGCTTCTCGAAAAAGAGGTTGCACCGACTTTTTATGATCTGTCGAGCGACCATCTGCCGCGTCGCTGGATCACCATGATGAAAGACTGCATGCGCAAGGTCAACCCGGTGTTCAACACCAACCGCATGGTTGCTGAGTATAATGACCGCTTCTATGTGCCGGCCGACAAACGCTATGGCGCACTTTCAGCCAATGACCGGCAGCGTGCCCGTGAGCTCGCAGCCTGGCTCGATAACGTGCGCAACAACTGGAAGGCGATCAGAATCGAGCATGTCGAAGCCAACGGCAGCGCCGAGCACCGTGTCGGCGATCTGATCGAGGTCAAGGCCCGCGTCAATCTTGCCGGACTCAAGGCCGCTGATGTGCTGGTGCAGGTTTTCTACGGCCAGATGAAGAGCGAAGACGACGTTCGCCAGGGCGACATTCTCGATCTCAAGCTGGTGAAGCAGGAAGGTTCGGTTGCCGAATTCAAGGGCGGCGTTCCGTTGACCACCAGCGGCAAGATGGGGCTGGCTCTGCGCGTTCTGCCGTTGCACGCCGATCTCGTTCATCCGCTGCTGACCGGCCACATTCTCTGGGCCCACAGCTGATTCTCTGACTTTATAAAAGCCCCCGGCGATACTTATAGTAGCCGGGGGCTTTCTTTAACCGTTATTTATCCGCAGATTTCGCATGATTTTTCGTGCTCAGCAACGCGGTAATCGTAATCGTTCTCGTAATCGCTGTCACAATCGTTGACTGCAGTAGACGCGATTAAGATTAAGCGTAGTATGACGGTTGCGTTGTTTTCGGTCCATTTTCCGATGCTTGAGTAAATCTCTCTACAAATCTGCGCCAATCAGCGGTTTCTCTTCTCTTAGAATTTGTATTCGTATTCAGCACTGAAGTGCCAGTAGCCGAACTGATCGTCTTTGAGGCGGTTGAAGAGGTTGGGCATCAGACCTGGTGAGTCTTTCTGCAGGCTCATGCTCATCAGGCCCATCTGCGACATTTCGGTGCCGAACTGGGT
>JAKJFO010000262.1 GCA_022704885.1 Candidatus Rifleibacteriota bacterium
GACTGCCGGCAGTCATACTCAGATGCGTACCACCGGGAATGCCAACAATAGCCTTGCGCTGCGAACTCACTGCCGTATAGCCCGCGTCAACCGCGCTCTGCGGTGCAATGCGATCGGCACTGCCATAAATGAGACAAACCGGGGTGTGAATATTGACGAAACGCTCGGTATAATTGATGGTGCCGCTACGATCGGTAAAATTGCGCGTGCGCATCCAGTGCAGAGCCTGCACGAAGGTTTCGACCGGCACGTTTACTGTCGCTGTCTTGAGCAACAGACGAAAAAGATTGATATCGGGAAAACTGAACGGCGAACCGGCCGTCACGATGGCCGGCGCATCGATTACCCCATGCGCCTGCGCGGCCATGGCCAGCATACCACCCTGACTGTAACCGAACACAAAGGGCTTTTCGCCGGCCTCGTCGCAGACCTGCTTCCAGATCAGCGGCAGGTCTTCACTCATGTGAAAATCGAAGTCCCAGGGGCGGTCACGGTGGCGGTCGAGTGGATAACTGACCGGATACAGGTCGAAAAACCGGCTCAGATATGGGCCGAGGCCATGCCCTTCGACGGCGAACAGATTGGCGTTGTTGCAGATCCCGTGTAAAAGCAGTAATGGTGGCTTTCTCATAAATCCACTTCTTCAAGGTCAGCCAGATTTTCTCCGTATGCCATGTCGCATACGAGTGGTACATTCAGTTTAACACAGTTTTCCATGCAATGCTTCAACATTGGCGCAACCTGCTTCAATTCAGTCTTAGGCAGCGAAAACACCAGTTCATCATGAATCTGCAGAATCAATCGCGCCTGGTAATTTTTTTCGCACAGCATCCTGACCGTGTCGAGCATCGCCTTTTTGACCAGATCGGCTGCCGATCCCTGCAGGCGTGTATTCTTGGCAATACGCTCGGCACCGCTGCGCAACTGGAATTTACCGGAATTTATATCGGGAAGCTGCCTGACCCGGCCGAGCAGCGTTTCGACCTCGCCGGTCACGCGGGCCTGCTGCACCACTTCGTCAAAAAAGCGGGTAACTTCCTGAAAACTGTTGTAGAAGCTGTCGATGTATTCTTTCGCCTGCGGCCTGGTGATGGCAAGATCTTCAGCCAGGCCATGCACTGATATACCGTAAAGAATACCGAAGTTTACCGTCTTTCCGATAGTACGTTCCTGCGAAGTCACTTCGGCCGGTGGCTTTTTAAAGATGCGGCCAGCGCTGATCGCATGGATGTCGGTATTGTTGACAAAAGCTTCGACCAGACCGGGATCCTGCGAGAAGTGCGCAAGCAGGCGCAGTTCAATCTGTGAATAGTCGATCGACACAAAAACATCGCCTGCCCGCGGCGGCACGAAAGCACGCCTGATCTTGCGCCCCCACTCGGTCTTGATCGGTATATTCTGCATGTTTGGATTAGAGCTCGACAGACGCCCGGTGGCTGTGACTGCCTGATTGAAACTGGCGTGAATCAGCCCGGTTTTTGCATTCACCAGTGTCGTCAGCGACTCGGCGTAGGTCGAGCGCAGTTTGGCGAGCTCCCGATATTCGAGCAGATCGGCGCAGATCGGGTGCTGAGCGGCCAGCAGCTTGAGCACCTCGCTGTCGGTCGAGAACCCGGTTTTCGTCTTTTTAGGCGGGTTCAGGCCGATTTCTTTGAACAGTATTTCCTGCAGCTGCTGTGTCGAGTTGATGTTGAAAGTGCGACCGGCATGCCGATGAATCGAAGCTTCGAGCGCAGTCAGGCGCCCGGCGATTTCGTCGCTGAGATCGCGCAGATATTTCGAGTTGAGGCCGATGCCGGTGCGTTCCATGCCGAGAAGAATGCGCAGAATCGGCATTTCAAGATCGTCGAACAGTTTTTTGAGCTTCTTTTCGACCAGCTCATGCTCGAAACGATGATAGAGATGCATGGTCAGAAGCACGTCCTGACAGGCATATTCACAGGCAGCTGCCAGATCTACAGCAGCAAAGTTGCCGGCACCGGCAACCTCGCGGTATTCAGATACCTCATAGTTGAAAAGGCTGCGCCCAAGATTTTTCAGCGCATTCGACCGGGTCGGGTCGATGACATAGCCGGCGATCAATGTGTCGAACAGGTTCGAACCGGCTTCGACACCTTCATTGGCAAGAAAAGCGAGATCGAATTTGAGATTGTGCCCGACTACCCGGCGGCCCGGCAGTGTGCCGCGAAGAATTGCAAAAAATTCAGCGGCTTCGATCTGGTCATCAGGCGTCAGGCCAAGATAGGCATGGCGAAGTGGAATATAAGCAGCCCTTTCGCTGCTGGCAGCAAGCGACACACCGACAATACGGTTGCTGACCGGGTCGAAGCCGTCGGTTTCGATATCGATACAGACAGTGTCACCAAGGGCTGCCAGCCAGTGTTTGAGCTCGTCGACCCGGCTGATCAGCAATTTTTCGCCTGGCAACGGCCTGAGCTCAGATTCTGGCGTTTCTTCTGAAACAGCCTGACCGTCTTCGGCAG
Source organism: Candidatus Rifleibacteriota bacterium (assembly GCA_022704885.1). Next base: position 2,484 of record JAKJFO010000262.1, read on the forward strand.
TGTCGTGCGCGTCAGAGCCCTTCTGAGCAGATTCTCCAGAGACATCAGCCGGTTTGCGCGATGGTAAGGTGTGCCCGGCAAACTCCTTGTAAAGAGATCCGAATTCATAGCGGCTGAGAAAGTCGGTAAATGCAGCTGAGCTGAGGTTATCGGGGTTCCATCTGAATTCATCAGGGCTGTCGAAAACCTTGAGATCACACCTGATCGTTGCCAGATCGTGCGACAGAAAAGCCATCTCGCGATCGTCGGCCAGTTTCTGCCGCATCTTGTCGTTATCGACCTCATCGAGCGAGCTGTAGAGATTCTCGATGGTTCTGAACTGCTGAATCAGCGCCAACCCTTTTTTTTCGCCAATTCCCTTGACGCCGGGAATATTATCGGAAGAATCGCCCATCAGGGCTTTGAGTTCGATGATTCCGCGCGGGTTAAAGCCGTATTCCTTATTGAATTCAGCAACATCTATCTCACGGGTATCGGTAACGCCCTTCTGACAGAGTTCGACCAACACGTTATCATCGATGAGCTGCAGCAGGTCACGGTCACCGGTTACAACCGTAACCTTGTGCGATTTGGCCAGACTTTTTGCCGCCGATCCGATCAGATCGTCAGCTTCGTAGTCATCTCGCGTCAGAATCCTGATATTGAGTGCCGCCACCGCTTTATGTGCCAGTGGCAGCTGTTCGAGCAGATCGGGCGGAGTCGGCTTGCGCTTCGCCTTGTATTCAGGGTACATTCGGCGACGAAAGGTATCGCGTGAAGTGTCGAAAGCTACAGCAATCAGGTCAGGTTGCCGGTCCTTGAGCATTTTCAGCAGCATGCGCAAAAAACCATAAAGCGCGCCGGTAGCGACACCGTCACTGGTTTTTAAACGCTGGTTCTGAAAGGCATAATAAGCTCGAAAAACGATGTTGTTTCCATCGATCAGCAGGCAGTGCGACATTCTGTCTCCTCCCGTTGTTTACTGCCCGCCAGTATAACATCATTCCCGCCATACTTACAGAAGTTATCTCACCCTCTTCCGTGTTCGTGCTCGTGCTCGTGCTCGTGCTCGTGCGCGTGCGCGTGCGCGTAATCGTAATCGTAATCTGGAATCGATAGCAATAGCGAAAAGGGAAGAGAAATCGGTGGCATCTGTGTAATCTGCGGATTGGCGGTTCGAGCGGTATTTGCAATAACAGGCGAACTGGTATAAACTTTGGCCTGAATTTACAGCTTGGCAGGAGAATTTACAATGATCTCAGTCGGCCGCGAAATACAGACGGATCTGGCACGCGCCACGCGTCAGGAATGGCTTATAACCAACGGCATTGGCGGCTACGCCAGTTCGACCGTTCCCTGCATCAACACCCGGCGTTATCATGGCATTCTGGTGGCATCGCGGCGGCCGCCGGTCGAGCGTCTCGTTCTCGTTTCGCGCCTGGAAGAAACCCTGGTGATCGACCGTCAGGAAATTGCCCTGTCGACCTGCGTGCATGAGCAGGATATTCGCAACCCGGCCGGCTATCTGCATCTCGAACGTTTCGAACGCGACCCGATTCCGACCTGGTATTACCAGATTCGCGATGTGATGCTGATCAAGACCATCAGCATGGTCTACGGGCAGAACACCAGTCTCGTCACCTACAAACTGCTCGGGAACGATCGCAAGGTCACGCTTAAGGTGCGGCCGCACTTTCTTTTTCGTGATTTTCACGGCAATATGTATGAAAGCACCGGGCTGGAGAGATGCGCGCAATTACAGGAGCGGCAGCTGCGCCTGCAGCCCTTTGCCAATGCGCCCGAGCTTTTCGTCCGCTGGGACCGCGGCAAGTTTGTCGAAGACCCGCGCTGGCACAAGGACATTTTTTTGCAGGTCGAAGAAGATCGTGGGCTGCCAGATCGCGAAGACGACTTTTCATGCGGCTGGCTAGAGGTCAGCCCGTTCAATGGCTCGGTTTCGCTGCTATTTTCAGATCAGCCGGTCAATTCGTTCAACCCGATGGATCTGCGCAAGCGCGAAGAACAACGCCTGGACAGCATTGCATCGGCACTGCATTCGACCGACCCGCTGCTGCGCAAACTGCTGCTGGCCGCAGATCAGTTCATAGTCGAACGCCAGAGCACCGGCAGTCGCACGATAATTGCGGGGTATCCCTGGTTTTCTGACTGGGGACGCGACAGCCTGATCTCACTGACCGGTTTGACATTGGTTCCCGGGCGGTATGACGATGCCCGCTCGATTCTCAAGACTTTTGCCGCAGCAATTCAGAACGGACTGGTTCCAAACTGCTTCGCAGACAGCGGCAATGAAGCTGCCTACAACAGCGTCGATGCCTCATTGTGGTTCTTTTTCGCGGCTTATAAGCTGATCGAGTATACCGATGACTGGGATTTCGTGCGCGATTACCTTTACGACGGCATGGCTGCCATCATCGAAGCCTTCATGGCCGGCACCAGGTTTGACATAGCTATGGATAAGGAAGACGGCCTGATCAGCGCCGGCAATCCTGACGTTCAGGTAACCTGGATGGACGCCAAAGTAGATGGCTGGGTAGTTACCCCGCGCAACGGCAAAGCAGTTGAGGTAAATGCTCTCTGGTACAATGCACTGAAGACATTTGCACTGTTTCAGGAGAAGTTTGAAGGACACTCGCGCGAAGTTACAGCGCTGGCCAAAAAGGTTAAGAATTCGTTTT
>JAKJFO010000263.1 GCA_022704885.1 Candidatus Rifleibacteriota bacterium
AAAATGGCAGGCCCTGACCGGCCGGGAACCACAGATACTTTTGCATTACCATGAAGGACTGGAACATGCAGACATTTGACAAACAATGGAATCATGTACACGGCACACGCAACTGGGGCCGCTACCCGGCTGAAGAACTCGTCAGGTTCATGGCGCGCAACTATTACAACCAGCGCCGCGATCAGATACGGGTGCTCGATCTTGGCTGCGGCACAGGCGCCAACACCTGGTTTCTCTGTCGCGAAGGCTTCTTTACTGTAGCTTTCGACGGCTCTTTTGTCGCCACCAGAAAAGCGGCTGCGTTCTGCAGCGAGTTGTCGATGTCGGCCGCTTTTTTGCAATCTGACGCCGGAATGCTGCCCTTTGCCGAGTGTTCTTTCGATGTCGTTGCCGATATCGGGGCACTTTCGGCCAACAGCAGTCGGGGCATACAACAGATACTGGCAGAAATCCACCGCGTTCTCAAACCGGGTGGCCGTGTGTTTTCTTCAGTTCTTTTCACCACCTCGACCAGCGGCTACAAGACCGGCGAAAAAATCGACAGTCACAGTTATCGCAACATTGAATCGGGGCCGGTAGCGGGACTCGGAACCATTCATTTTTTTACACGCGCCGAGATCAACAGAGTCTGGCAACAGGCCGGATTTGAAAAGCCGGTTATCGATGTAATCTCGCGCACTGACCATGGCGGCATTCAGAGAGTGAGTTTTTACACAGCAGCTGCCCGCAAACCTGGAGAACAAAATGTCTGACCAGTCAGCAAAAATCTGCGAAAGCCATAAAATATCGGTAGTTCTTGTCGAGCCTGATATTCCTCAAAATACCGGCAATATTGCGCGACTCTGTTTTGCTACAGGTTGCCAGCTGGTTCTGGTAAGACCTTTCGGCTTCAGACTGACCGATGCCTCTCTGCAGAGGGCCGGAATGGATTACTGGAAAAATCTCGAACCGCTGATTCTCGATGATATCGAAGAATTCAAGGAATGGGCTGAAAAGCGAAGGGTTTATTATCTTTCGGCACACGCTTCCCGCAACTATGCGCAGGTCAGCTATCACCCCGGCGATGCTCTGGTCTTTGGTTCTGAATCGCGCGGGCTTCCGGCTGCACTTCTTGCGTCCGGCAGGAATTCGAACAGCCTGATCACTCTGCCGATGCTCGAACCGGCCCGTTGTCTGAATGTATCTTCAGCCGCAGCTGCTACGGTATACGAAGCGCTGCGCCAGATCAGTCACTGGTCGTCATCTGAACCCGGCAGCGGCTGATCGGGCAGATCAATACCAGTTGCACCGCCTGAAAATTCTTCCTGTGCCATGCTTTCGATTTCTTCATCCATATTTTCACCCATTTCGCGCGCCATTTTTTTAGCCCAGGTCGCGAATGTGCGAGGATCATTCTCGTCCAGGCCCGAGAGAGCCGCAGGATCGGCGAGGCTTTCCATGATCTGCTCTTCACTTCGCACAGTTTTAACGCGCGAGACAAGTCGCTGACAATTCGCTTCGCCACAATATTGACATGGTTGTGGATTGTCGCGATCGGCCATGCCGCACAGCACTGTGAATTTTTTGCGGCATTTGGAACAGCTGAATTCGTAAAGTGGCATGTTTTTAACTCCCTGAAAATTGTTTTATTGCCGAAGATTATATGGTAATCTGTGAATATATGGCAAGATGGTAAACACAGGCCGAGGAAGCTGAATGAGTCGCTCGCCTTACGAACTGATCAAAAGCACTGACGATGCACTCTGGCGTGAGGGGCTGGCTGCCCTTTTAATTGAACACACCCCGGAGTCTGCCGCAGCAATAATCAACATATTGTGCGACAAAGCCTGGCACAAACGCGAGGCAGCCGCCAAGGCCCTGCTTGAGTGGGGTCCCGAAATCGGGCCCCAGATACTTTCACATCTCAATGAGCACAATCAGGACCAGTTTTACTGGCTGCTGCACGTTCTGGGGCAGTTGGGTGATGAATCTTCGCTGGCGGCGGTTAAGCAGATCCTTCATCATCGCGATGCTGAACTGCGTGGCTACGCGGTAAGAGCTGTCGCCGCCCATAAAAAGATCGAAAATGCGCGAACTCTCTACCCTTTGCTCAACGACCCGAACTGGGCAATCAGAAAGCTGGTTTTCGAACAGCTTCTCGCCTTTGGCGAAGAGATTCTCGACGATCTTCGCAAGATAATCAACACGCCATCCAAGGTGCCCAACCACAGCGTCATCGCACTTTTCGTGAAAATTGGCCAGGACAGCGTCATTGAAGAGCTGCGCAAGATTTACCAGGATGGAAGTTTCGCTCTTCGCTATTCAATAGTATCGGCCTTGGGCGAGCTCGGCACTGCGCTGGCCATAGACTTTCTCATCAATTCGATGGCTGATGGCTCATGGGCAATCAGACAAATGGCCGCTGAGCAGTTCATCAAGCTCGGGCCCAAGGTCTTCGAAAAGCTGACAGCGGCTTTCAGTCGCAGCGATTCTCTGATCAGATATGACATTATAAAAATTCTTGTCGAACTGCTTGGCGACAAGTCGATGCCGCTCATACAAAGGCTGCTGACTGCTACCGACCAGGAACACAAACTTCTTGCCATCGAGAATCTTACCAGACTGAAAAGCGACGAGGCAACCGCCACTCTGTTACGATGTCTCGCAGATAACGACCGAATAGTTTCTGACTACGCAGCCGACTGTCTGGCTCAGAAACCGAACCTCAACATCGAACTTCTTCTGCAGCATCTCAGCACCGAAGACGAAAATCTCAGATTTCAGATCATCAAGATCATCGGTTCGATCGGCGGCCTGGCCCTTGCTCCAATCATAAAAATCCTGGAAACCGGCAATAAGCAGGAGCGCCTTTTTCTGCTTGGCGTTTTGCAGAAAATCGCACCACACCCACAGCTTATCGATGTGCTGATCAAGCTTCTCGACGATGCCAACTGGCCGGTAAGAAATGCTGCCGCGCACTGTCTGGTAAATTATGGCGAGGCCTCGGTCACTTCGATTGTCAGAGCGCTTAACGACAATTCAGATGATATTCAGTTCTGGTCGCGTAAAGCTCTGGTCATGATCGGTCCTAAGGCTGTCATCACACTCAAAAACATTCTCGAAGAAAATACCGACCCGGGGCTCATTCCCCACATTGTCTCGGCTCTTTTGTCAATGAACCACCCCGAAGCGGTGCCGGCCGTTACCAAATTTCTCGAAACCAGCGATGAATACCGCATTGAATCGGTTATGTCTTCTGTTCCCAGCATCACCTCAAAAGACGTGGTGAACACAGTATTGAACCTGCTCACCCACCCCGAGGAAAAAGTCTGCCGGTGGCTCGCACATCTGCTCAAAAAGGCCGATGCCCAGGCCCTGCGCCGCACGGTATTTCTCGGCTTCAGCCATTCCAATGACATGGTTCGCTTTTACGTTGCCGAAGCCGTTTCCGGCTGGACAAGCCTCACCGAAAACGACATAAAGGTGATTTCTCGTCAGCTGCAGGTCGAAAAATCGTTGAAAAATCTACGCGCCATGGTCGTTATCCTCGCCCGACATCCTTATCCTTCGGCCATCAAATCCCTGCTGGAGTATCTTGAAGCAAGTCAGCCGACAACCATGCTGGATCTCATGATGGTCATAGCAGCACAGAAGAAACCTGAATATCTTAAGATGCTCGACCATCTGCTCAACAAAAGATCTGAAGTCATCACCCTCGATGATGTCGATCGCGTTGGCAAAATTCTTGGACATGTCTACCAGAATCACCCGGAAGGCCTCGTTCAGGGTCTCACCTCGCCAAGCAAAGCCTACCGCCTGTGCTGCATCATCGCCCTTGATTCGATCGACGACCGCCGCATCGCCTTTTCGATTATGGAAACATTACTGCCAAACGAAGAGGTTGATGTAATCCACCGCGCCGTTAAAACACTTGCACGCTATTTCTTTCACGACGATTTCAGGCTCAAAGGCGCAATCACTGACTTTTTTCTCAGTCTCGGCACAATGATCACCAAACCTCTGAGCGAGTACATTGAAGAACTCGAAAACGAGATCGATCGCAAATCACTCGTCGATATGATCGAAAGCGTAGGTGGAACGGTAGATCCCGAACTGTTGCGACCCAAAGGTGAAGCAAAGGTCGTGCTCTCTGACAACCATCTCGACGAAGTACTCGAGAAGCGACGACAGGCCCTCGAAGAACTCGAAAAATACGACGAACTCATCAAAACCACTCATACTCTCGACCTCTCGGTCATGTTCACCGATGTCAAGGGCTATACCGCTTTCAGCGCCAAGGCCTCACTGTCTGAAGTCATGTCAATGCTCAAACAGCACGACGAAATTCTCAAGCCAGTTTTCGAAAAGTATTCTGGCGACATTCTCAAGAAGATCGGCGACGCCTTTCTGGTCGTCTTTGAGAACCACAACAACGCCATTCTGGCCGCGATCGACATTCAACGCAAGCTCAATGCATTCAATGCATCGGTAAACGAAGAGCGCAAACTCGCCATAAGAGTAGCCATCAACAGTGGATCAGTAATCAGAACCGAAAACGATGTTCTCGGCGATACGGTTAATCTGGCCTCCCGCCTGGAAGGGATTGGCGACGCGTTCGAGATTTTGATCTCCGAGTATACGCTGCAGCGCATCAACCGCCAGATATTCGAGATCGAAGCACATGGCGAGCACATGCTTAAAGGCATAGATAAACCGGTAAAAGCCTTCAAGGTCAAGTGGTAGCGGTGCTGCGTGCAGGGTGACAGACCCCAAAAGCGAAGCCTCGATAGCGATCTCTGCTGATGCTGGCTTCACCGCTCACCAGGAATTGCTGGAAGCTCAGTGCCCTTTGACCTGCGGTTTGTCGGATATCGCCGGTTTGCCGACTCCTGGCGGTTGCTTGTCCGTCTTGGCCGATTCTGAAGTCAGTGGCCGGGTTGTACTCTTACCCATGCGTTCTTCAAGACGCTTCTGGAATTCCTTCTTGTCTTCGGCATTTTTCAGGCCATCGTCATAAGTGATCTTCTTGGTCACGACAAGATCTTCGAGGCATTGATCCATGGTCAACATGCCATCGGCACGGCTGGTCTGCATGATGGTAATGAGCTGGTCGGTCT
>JAKJFO010000264.1 GCA_022704885.1 Candidatus Rifleibacteriota bacterium
TATAAGCGAATCGAGCTTTCCTGCTGCACAGTCTCTTTCTATTTTTTCGTCCCATTTCTTAGCGTCAAAGCGATCAAACCATTCTCTAAAGTTCTGTAACTGATCTTCAGACAACTGCTTAACCGCATTTTCCAAGTCTTTAACCGGATTGCTCATAATTTCGCCCCTGTTCTCGTTTGCATTGCTTCTTCCCGGCAGGTAAATCATTATTCGACTTGATATTCCAAAATGGTATATCAAGATTTGTGGCCGGGTCTGGCAAGAATATGTTGCCGATCTGTCGGGAAGTCAACCAGTTTCGACCAGGTGCCGGCCTATCTGTTTCAATTCGGCGGCAATTTTTGGCCGCCACTTGTCATTCATCTCTGTTGATTTGTGCAGCAATCACAATATAGTTACAGACCTTGATCATAAGGGTTTGAATCTGGACTGCTGTTGTCGCTATATGGATTTGTGTCAGAATCGGAATCGTTTGAATCTGAGTCTGATTCTGGCTTTACGATTGGAGCCGTGCCAACTATTTTCAAAGACACTTGAGCAAATCCGGCTGCTTTCATTCCAAGATCGTCGGCAGCCTTCTCTGACACGTCCATAATCCTTGAATCAATGAACGGCCCTCGATCGTTTATTTTTACTGTAACAACCCTGCCGTTCTCGAGATTGGTTACGGCTACCAGAGTTCCAAAAGCCAAGCTTTTGTGTGCAGCAGTCAGAGCCGTCTTGTCAAACAATTCGCCTGACGCGGTAGGCAGCCCGTTGTATGGGTCGCCATACCATGAGGCAAGGCCTGTTTCGTATACACTAGAATCCGCTACCTGACTTGCTTCAACCACTGTGCCGGTTTCCATATTCATTGCAAAGCTGAAGCTCTCTGCGCCACTTATACTGCAACGACTGGCTTTTGTTCCGTCATAAGAGATGCTGTAATTATATTGTGCGCCATTGAATATGATTTTTCCGCTTTCACTTTCGCCACTCCTCGGATATGGAAAGGAAGCTGTTGTCACTGATACACTACCGTCGTCTATTATCAGCGAAAAGCTGTCTGCTCCATTAATAGTTCCGCTCACATTCAGCCCTTCTGCTGCAACGGTGAAAGTTGTATTGCTCAAGAAACCCGTGAGTATCAACTTCCCGTTACCAACAATCGATAGCTGATCTCCACCATCGACATAATTGCAGGCCAGGCCATGGCTGGAGATTTCAATTGTATTCGTTGTTGCTGCGCTTACGGCTAGATTTCCGAGTATGTCTTTTGCTCTAACTATCTGATAACCACCCGTGTATGTGTAGTTAACCCCAAGAGAGCTTGTTACTGCATCTGCTGGCCCATATGTGACCTTGATTGTTGCTGAATCCAGATCTTCAATCTTAATATCTGTTTTCAGCTGTCTTCTCAGAGAAAGTTTGTTCTTCTCTGCGTTGAGAGCATTGAAATTGCTGGCAATATTCTTGGCGATAAACGACTTTGCCGAAGTGCTGTTTAAAAACGATGTTGTCGCCGTTGGTGTTCCACTTGTTGCTCCCCCGCCGCCGCCGCAGCCATAAGCCAACAGAGAACAAGCCAATAACAAAGCAACCAGCAATCGCAGTTGTTTCACGATTTTCCCCTCCCATATCTCATGTATTAATCTCATCTTAGTTCATTGAGATGTAATTGGCAACAATGAGAGGCAAGCCGGAAGATAAAAGCCTTGCTGCCGGGACTTTGCAAAAAACAAACCAGGCCGGCTGCGTTTCAAAACCGTGAATTGCTCCGGTCTGGTCTTTGTTGCGTATGTAATTATCGGCTAAAGTTCTCTAATCGCTTTTGCCCCCTCATCTGTTAATACCGTTCCTTGCAGAATCTTTGACAGTATATTTGTCACCTTACTACGAGCATCAGGGATTGCCTGGAATGTGTTTTCTTCGGCAAACGAGCCAATGCGAGATGTTAGCAGGTCACTGAGAGGCTTTGAATAACCATGCTTGGTATATGTGCCATTGGCGAGGTTGAAAGGAATGTGGGCGAAATCGCCATTAAAAACGCCAGTGGCGATGAAACCGCGCTCGTCATCTGAAAGCGGTCTGTTTAACTGTTTGGAAATTATTGATACCAGGGAGCTGAATTGCTGCTGTTTTTGCACGTCTTGCGCTGACGGTTGTCTTTTCAGTGTAGGGGCCGCCTGAACGGGGGTGATCGGCGAAGGTATCGCGGTAGAACCAGATGCAACCGGCAGGGGCATGGTCTGTGTCGCCAGTGTGGGCGGGGCTACGGCCTGGGCTACCTGCGGCGCTGGCAATGCCTTATTTGCTCCCATAATACTTTCAAGAACTTTTGAGCCTGTTGCGGGCGACAGCAATTCTTCAGGAAAATCATCATTCATCGAATATTTATTGAACAACTGCTTTACAGCAGAGAAGGCTGCCGCTCTGTTGCCGCGATTCTCTGGGTTACTCTGTTCGATATTGGGCGTGTTGCTAAGCAATCTTCGGTATTGATCTCTATAACCCTGCAATTCCGCTGCTAGCGCGTTATATTTCGGGCGGATAAGTGCTTTGTCTTTTTCATCGATCAGAAAGTCGTCGAGACGCGCAAGCATTGGTTTGGCTTCATCTTCTACTATCTTTATCAGCTTCTCAAGCCTTACAAGCTGCGCTTTCGTTGCAGCGTCTTCGCCTGAGTTTCCCGTTCTTGTCTGTCTGCCTGTGTTTGGCTGCGGTCTAAGCCCGCTGCTCATTCCATGCGATATTGAATCAGAAAAGGCCACGTCACCGAGATTGTTCGGCAAGAAAGCTGATAGTATAGACGACGCTGGCATATCAGCCGCCATGCTCTGTCCCTGGTCGAGTGCGCCCTGGACAAATGTAGAATCTGGTCGTGGAGCTTTCTGATACTTGGCTGGATTGAGCAGCATGTCAAGACGCTTGCGCTGCGTGATTGCAGAAATTACGTCTTGATAGAATCCGCGATCTTCCGGGTTGCTACTTTGGAAAGCGAGTGTAAGCGCCTCGTCTATCTTGCCAGCCTGAGCCAGTGACGCTATCGCCTTGTTTGCTGGCAGAGCCGGAACCTTTATTCCCATAATGCCAGCGGTAACATCTTGCTGAAACTTCTGGTCTTGCCACCTGTCAGGATAGAGTTTTGCGATCTTATCGAGCTGCTGTTTTTGCAACTGCTGCAAGCGAGTCTGACCAAGATCATACATCTCCTGCTCGTCAGTTTTTCGCTGCTGTCTGCTGCGATCTTCGCGGCGGGTAGAATACTCGTCCTGCATGTCCAGCATTTCGCGTTTGCGCCCTTTTTCTTTCAGCCAGCTATCTTCTTCTTCGCGCTTCAGTCTGCGATCTCTCAAGGAGCCAGCCGCGCCCTCCATAATGCCGCCAAGTATGTTTGTGATTGCTCTGCTTGCCATAAAATAGCCTCCATGCTTATTAAGTCGAGCCTCCGGCTCGCTTTGCGTTATTTTAACGCTGTCTAATTATACCACAAAAACAGGCACCAAAAGCCCGTCAGAATTGATGTTTGGGCGTTTTTTTCAGAGTGTGCCTCAACCACTCCGCCAGGTGAAACGTCAACCAGCTTGCACGTTGCGCTTTCTGTCGGATTCCATGCGCTTAATCATCTCCCTGGCTTCGCGCAAAATGCTGTTTGCGTATTTCCTGTTGTCAATCATCGCTTGCGATCTACCGCCATGCTTCCAGGCGTTTTTGTTGCCCTTTGGCGCGCCAGCATTTCCGCCATGCATGCGACAACGCCGCTTGCCTCTGATGCATGGATTCTGACAAGGCTTCCCGCTTCTGGTCTTTGCGCCACAGCGCGGAATGTTCTGAAAATTCTCGATTGCATGAGATTGATTGTCATTCTTTGTCATCAGCCCCGCACCTTCCCCCGGCAGGTAAAGTATTCATCTTGCCGCTGACAATCGCTTTTGCATCGCCAGTTACTTGAATGTGCTGGACTATTACTTCCTGCTTCCCGCCCTGCCGACACTTGGAAAGCGTAAGCATACCGGATTGATAAGCATTTATCAGCCTGGTTGCCTGGTTCAGAATCGTATTAAAATAGTTCATGTCGATCTGATGCTTGATCTTCGGTGAGTAATCATTTGCGTCTGCGAGTAGTTTCATTGAAAGCTGATAAGCTGCCGCCATCTGGTGAATCAACATCTTTTCAATAGCTGTCGGATTCTCGACACCCTGAACGGCATCGAGCGCAAGCTCAAGACAGCGCGCCTTGTCTGTAAGTTCCAGCCTGGTTTGACTCGCTGCTGCATCAATCATCGTCGGACTTTTTGCCTTGTGAGCATACCTCTCTGAAAGTGCCCTGTCCTGTTCGCTGCCCTCGAAAGAAACAACCTCACCGCCGGTAAGCTGCTGCGCTGGTTCTGACAAGGCAAGCTCTCTGTCGCTATGTTCGACCAGCACCGCTGATTCAGTCTTGAGTATCACATCATAAGGCGCGGCTCTCTCTTTCGATTCTGCCGCTGACCGCTTCGCTCTGACCGAATGACTTACACCGTCCTTGACTCGTTCCTTCTGACTCTTTACCTTTGTCTTGTTCATACCTGCCCCCATTCTGCTTGTGGCCGGTTGTCCTGCTCTGGCATTGCCGCCTGCCGATCTGCCACCAGCCTTTTGAGGTGTTCAAGCCACGCATGTTTCAATAATCTCTCGGTCATCTTCTGGCCTGCTTGTCGGCTGTCGGCAAATACAAAGCTCACCTTGTGGCGGTTCGACCATGCGGCAAGCGTGCCAAGCACTGATTCAGGATTCACCTTTGAACGGTATAGCCCCTTCTCGATACTGGTTAAGGTAGATTCAATCACTACCCAAAACCTTTCGAGAGAGTCAGCCCGGTTCAGTTCATTTTCAAACCGTTCTCGGCTGGCAGTTATGCAACCAATGAAATCGTTCAGGGATTTGCGCTCTATCGCTATGATTGTTTCGAGTCCGATCAGGCTGTAATCGCCGGTCTTTAATGCCGATCTGACTGACTCACATAGAAAGCGGTATGGCTGCTGCTCTCTGGTGTCAATTACAATTACCGCGCCTTGCGGTTCCTCTTTGCTCATGTTCTACCTCCGTGTATTCTGAGCTGTGGGCTATGCC
>JAKJFO010000265.1 GCA_022704885.1 Candidatus Rifleibacteriota bacterium
GTAGAAAGCTCCTTACAAATCACTGTTCATGGACATGCAGCACATATATTCACCACAAGGTGAATATATAATGACATTGATTTTGACCGAGAATTGTAGCTGCTTTTCAGTTTGTTTTTCGTGCATAGCGCTGGTGTGTTAGTATGATTTGTCGATGTTATGTAGATGAAAATGACAAAAATTCTGCGCTGGTTACATGACCAGATCAAGCGCCTTTGTGCCTGAAGCATCAGGGAGAATCATAAGAAATGTTAAAGTTGTCACTGCTGGTTATACAGATACTGCTGCTCGCGCATTGCGCCAGCGCACAAAGCGATGCGGCGCCGCTCGGGCATGGTTACGAATTCGAGAATAACGGTAAAATAACAGGAACCGAATTTTCGCAGATGTATGTTAAAAGCTCGCCGGAATTTAGCGAATTGGCAATAACCCCCGGGCTGCGGGAAGCGGCGCAGCGAAATGCCCGCTATGTCGCGCGTATCGCTGCCGACAAGACGTTTGCAGCCGGGAACCTGCAGCTTACCGGTGAGCAGCTGATAAAAGCCGCTGAAATAATCGGCCGCTTTGCAGTGTACAGCCAGACCGAGGTTTTGCAGCAGCTCGCATTCTATCAGATCAAAGGCGAAGATGGTCGCGGCAACGTGCATTTTACCGGCTATTTCACGCCACGCCTGCAAGCGCGCAGCAAGCGCGATGATGTATTTAAATACCCGGTTTACGGTATGCCGAAACTAGGCAGAATGCCGACGCGAAAAGAAATCGACCACGACAAGGCGCTGGCCGGGCGCGGCCTCGAACTGGCGTATACCGACAGTCTGCTCGACAATTTCTTTTTGTCGGTACAGGGCTCAGGCGTGCTCGATTTCGGCGACGGCAATATCAGACATATCGGCTTTGCCGGCGCCAACGAGCACCCCTACCGCAGCGTCGGCAAGATGCTGGTCAGCAACGGCTCGATTCCTGCCGAAAAAATCTCACTGCGCTCGATCCGTGAATGGTTTGCCGCGCATCCCGAGCAGCTGATGCCAACACTGAACAATAATCCGTCCTACACATTTTTCGAGTGGCGACCGGCCGCCACTACCGGCGGGGCCGGAGTGCCGCTGACCGCCATGCACTCGATCGCAGTCGACCGCTCGTGCATTCCGTATGGTGCCTGTCTGCTGGCTGAGATTCCGGTGCTCGATGAGCACGGCGTGCTGACCGGCCACCGCTACGACATTCTCTTCGCGCACGATACCGGCGGCGCCATCAAAGGCCCCGGCCACATCGATCTCTATCACGGGCAGGGCCGCGAAGCCGGCGACAACGCCGGCGATCTGCACCACTACGGCCGCCTCTGGCTCATTCTTGCCGAATAGTCTATCGGGTAAAACGCTGTAAAATTCCTGCGTGTAAGAGCATTTAATGCAGGGAAACATCAGTTTATTCGCAAGCTTGCCGTTACCAGACGTTTGTGCTATTTTGAAGCCGTTTTAAACAGCATATTCACATCATTAAGTCAGAGAAAAGTCACAATATGAACAGTTTTCAGAAAAGGCTCATCAAAGCACGGCGTAAACTTGCCTGGCGCAAGATCGAAGGTCTCGTTTTTCTGCTGCTTTTTGGCGGCATTTTTGGAGCGGTCGGGCATACCATGGGTATGTCGAACATGCTCAACAGCATCATGAAAACAGCACATGACCTGCTGATGAACACCGTTTTCTATATTATGGGAATTACCGTTCTGGCCGGAGCTCTTGGCAAGCTGATGATCGAGTTCGGCGTCATCCGCCTGCTGGAAATGCTGCTGGCACCACTGATGCGCCCACTGTTCAACCTGCCGGGAGTAGCGGCGCTCGGCGGCCTGATGACATTTTTCTCTGACAACCCTGCAATCATCAGCCTGGCGAACGACCGCAACTTTCGCGGTTATTTCAAAAAATATGAACTGGTTTCGCTGACCAATTTCGGCACTGCATTTGGTATGGGCCTGATCGTCATGACCTTCATGATCGGCAAAGGCTTTATCGGCGCGGCCTTTGTCGGGCTGGCCGGAGCTACCATAGGCGCGATCGTTTCAACACGCATCATGCAGCGCCTGGTAAAGCCAATGTTGTCTGAAGAACCTGAGCCAGAACTCCCTGGCGAAGAAGGCATCGTCGAAGATATTTCGTTCAAATCAAAGGGCAATATTTTTCTGCGTTTTCTCAACTCAGTTCTCGATGGCGGCAAGCAAGGTGTAGACCTTGGGCTGGCGATCATTCCAGGCGTTCTCGTGATCAGTTCGATGGTCATGCTCTTCACTTTCGGCCCCGGCGATCCAGCCGCCGGATATCAGGGCATCGCCTACGAAGGCGTGCCGGTGCTGCCATGGCTGGCCGGCAAATTCGACTGGTTGTTCCGACTGTTGTTCGGTTTTCAGACACCCGAGTTGATAGCCTTTCCAATAACCAGTCTCGGTGCGGTGGGAGCCGCCCTGTCGCTGATCAGCACATTTATAAACCACGGAGTCATCACCGGCAACGAGATCGCGGTTTTTACGGCCATGGGCATGTGCTGGAGCGGCTATTTAAGCACGCACACCGCGATGCTCGACGCACTCAAATACCGTGAACTTACTTCGAAAGCTCTGCTCTCGCACACAATCGGCGGTCTCCTCGCCGGCATTGCCGCGCACTATCTCTACATCATCATCTATTAAATCTCGTTCAGCCATAGTAATTACAACAAAAGGGGCTGTTTCATATTGCATGAAACAGCCCCTTTTCTTAGTCTGAGAGCAGCTTATTCCGGGAAAAAGCGGACCTCGCTTTGAAAGCCTTCGGGGTCGATGAAGCTCTGAATCGAGATGGCGCCCACCCCTTTGAAGAAGTCGGGAACCGGCTTGAGAGCGCCGCCGGAGATGGTGCCGTGTACTGTGCACGATACCGGCAGCTCGTTCGAGTAGCGGCCGCCGGCCGGGCAGCTCGGTGCGGCACCGTATAGTATCTGGTAACTGCTTTTGAACTGATCTGGCCGGAAGCTCGAAACGAAATGGATGTTTTTGAGATTTTCGAGACAGGATTCGCGCTGTGAACGTGCGCGGATTTCGAGCAGATCGGGGCGCATCAGCCGGACGTTCTTCGGGTAGAGCACCAGGTTGAAATTACCGGTGAAAGCACCCTTCTCCTGTTCTGCAGGTTTTTCGAGTTCGAAGAAAAGTTCCTTTTTGCTGGCTATCAGCAGAAAGCCGTCGCGACTGGTCAGGTAGTAGGTTTTGCGGATGGCGAAAAGGTCGAATGAGAGCACGTACATTTCGACGCCGTTTTCTTCTAGGCGCGACAGACTGAACTCGGGGCTTACGAAGCCTCCACGCATGCCGCGGGCGGCCTCGACTTCCATCTGCAGCCAGTCGATGATTGCCTGATAGTGGCCGGCATCAGTCAATTCGAGAGCAACCATAACCGGCGAGAAAAAGCTCATCAACATCGGGCTGAGGAAAGCAAATTCTCCGGCACGGCCACCGCTGAGAGAGCCGAGAATGCCGCGCGCCATCAGATTTGAATCCCATTGAAACAACAGCGGATGATCGGCAATCTGCGCCCACAGACAACCGGTAAACCATTTGCGTATCAGCTCGGCACGTCGGCTGAGCTGCGGACTGCGCCAGGTGCCCGGCACCGGCAGAGTTTCGGCCTTGAGATTCGCTCCGAATTTCATTATGCAGGTTTTAATCTGCGGCGCCAGATTCATCGCCTGGTGGCGCACGTTCTTCTGCAGCTCACTGTACACGCTATTCTCAACCAGCGGCATGATCAGCAGGCGGCCGCGGAATTCCGGTTCGGTGTCGAAAACGAACCCGATCGGATCGAAAAACTGCGTAAAATACTGGTTGTATTGCGCGACAAACTGCTGGTAACTGCTGGCCTCCTCACTGGAAACTCCGGTTGGCAGCAGCTCGCTGACCGGCGTCAGTCGCCCGAAAGAACGGTGGCGCGGGCAGCGGAGCTCGCCATCGACATACTCGTAGGCGCCCCCTTCCGGGCACTCAGCACCGGCGCTAGGCTTCCCTGTGACCATGATTTCGTGGGACTGCAGCAGAGTATTGCGCATGCATTCGAGCCGGCGTTTGGTCGCGATCTTGTAGGCCGGGCCGATCAGTTTGCGAATAAATGCGTCTGAGAGAAAGGTAAAAATGCGACCGGGCGAGGCAAAATTCGTTTCGATATGCTCGTAGAAATAGTGCAGATCGAGGTATTCGGTCAGCGGCGGAGACTTGCCGTCAATGACCGCGATGATCTTTTCCATGAGAGCAGGCGAATTGCAGATAATCTGATGCCCGCTGGCCGTGATGCGATATGAACGAAACCTGAAGTCAGGCGAGGTAAAAGCCTGCACCTGTCGGCCGCTCATGTTGATCGTGCTTTCGGTGATCGAGGCGTTCTCCCTGCAGAATTCGGCGGCAGTCATCGCCAGCTTCTCGCGCAGCAGAGTTTCATTGCTGATCTTGAGAAGCACGGCAATCGCGCTTCCTTCGAAGATAAAGGGGTCTTCGGCGACAAAGACGATATCGCTCAGTGCGAGATCAGCGAAAAGTTTTGTCAGCATATCGGTCTTGAGCAGCAGCTGATCTTTGATGCGCTTCTCGATGCTGAAATTCGAATTGCCCGATTCGCTACCGGAAAGCGTGCCAAAAGCAGTCGCCCATTCGTCGAAGAAGTCGAAAGCCTTACGGAACGCCGTATAAGAAGGGAAATGGGCAAAAGCGCAGTCGGCCGGAATCAGCGAATAAGTCTGCGGCAGCGCGAGCTGCGGATTTTTGATCATCTTGCGCCATGGATGCGAAGGCGCCTTGGGGCCTTCGAGAGAAGAAACCTCGACCAGCTTGCCTGGAGCAGCCTTTTGATCGATATCTGGCGTCGGGTTTTCGATGTCGCCGTGCAGCGGGCAGCGGATCACGCCATTATTCGTCAGGTTTTTACCATAATACTCTCTGCCCGAACTACATGAGAGCTTGTTGCGCAGATAACCACCTTTGACGAGTTCGTCGATATCGAGTTCATCCATCATTGTCGCGTGGTCCATG
>JAKJFO010000266.1 GCA_022704885.1 Candidatus Rifleibacteriota bacterium
CATGGTTGTAGGCATCAAGAGGAAACTGCCTTCATCGAGCGGTGGCATGAATTCTCGCCCAAGGCCGGGAAAAGCGTGAATGCCAGCCTGCCATAGTCGGGTGTGCGTAATCGTTGTTGGCGCGATACCAACTTTGCTGAAAAGAAAAGGAACAAAGGCGTTTACCTTTTCGAATCCAAGCCATACGTGTAGACCGAAAATCAGAATAAGCAAAGGTACTGCCACGAAGGTCTTTTTGTGGTCAAGAAACCAGCCGAGCATACTGCCATAATAATTCAAAAACAGCCTGAAACCAAAAAGCAAAGCTCCTGAAATTACCACAACGGCGAACAGATTAAGCCAGAACCCGCGGCCGTAACCAAGTGGCATCCAGATTCCGGTCAGATATAGAGCTGCGGCGGCGGCAAAAAGCAGCGGCCCCCAACGCCCGGCCTGAGCGCGAAATGCAGACGGGAAGTTCTGCCAGAAAACTCCGACAAGGCCGGCAATCAGCAAGATCAAGCCGGTCACCGGCAAAAAACAGGCTGTTACTATTCCAGCAAAAATAAGAGCCACAAACCTTAAATCATATTTACTTCGCGAATTTTTAAAAATGATGGTGGCTGCGACCGGAATCAAGATCAGAGCGATAAAAAGCGAAGAAATCAAAGCGAAGGTTTTCGTCCAGGCCAGGGGCGAGAACAGCTTGCCTTCAGCGCCGGTCATCGCAAACACTGGCAAAAAGCTGACTACAGTCGTAGATACTGCGGTAATGACAGCTGAGCCGACTTCGGTAGCGGCGTTGTAGATCGATTCCTTAACAGGAGTCTCTGATTGCGAATCTTTATCGAGGTGAGAAATGATGTTCTCGCAAAGTATTATTCCCATATCGACCATGGTTCCGATGGCGATGGCAATGCCGGCGAGAGACATCAGATTGGCACCGATTCCGAACACTTTCATGGCAATGAAAGTCATCAGCACCGCCAGCGGCAGCAGGCCTGAAATGAGCATGCTTGAACTCAGATGCAGCAACATGACGATGACAACCATGATGGTGATAGTTATCTGCTGTGACAGGGCATCCTGAAGGGTGTCGAGTGTTTCGCCGATCAGCTTTGTTCGATCGTAGAACGGCACGATTTTTACCTGACTCAGCGAACCATCGGGCCGCTGACGGGTCGGCAGGCCTGGCGCTATTTCTGCGATCTTGGCCTTGACGTGACCGATCACTTCAAGTGGATTGGCGCCAAATCTGGTGACAACAACACCACCCACAACTTCAGCTCCTTCTTTGTCGAGCGCACCCCGGCGCAAGGCAGGTCCAGAACCAACCCGGGCGATATTGCCGATGGTGATGCCAACACCGTTGACCGACTTGATCACGGCGTTCTTCAGGTCGTCGATCGATTTGATGAAGCCAATACCGCGAATCACATATTCAGCCCGGTTGATTTCAATCGTTCCGGCGCCAACATCGAGATTACTCTCCTTGATGGTCTTGACCAGTTCCGGGATCGTAATGTTATAAGTCCGCAAGGTTTCGGGGTCGATGTCTATCTGATACTCGCGCACCATACCGCCGACAGAGCTTACTTCAGCGACTCCGGGCACCGACTGCAGCGCGTATTTTATGTTCCAGTCCTGAACGCTTCTCAGTTCATGCGGGTCAAAGCCATTGCCTTCTACGGTATACCAGAAAATCTGCCCAAGAGCGGTGGCGTCTGGCCCCAGTACCGGATTGACACCGTCAGGCAGAATGCCTCTTATGGAAGCAAGTTTTTCGATAACTCGCGATCGTGACCAGTAAAAATCTACTTTCTCATCAAAGATGATGTATATCGATGCAAACCCGAACATGGAGGTCGAACGTATAGTAGCGACGCCGGGAATTCCCATCAGGTTGACGGTGAGCGGATAGGTTATCTGATTATCGACATCACGCGGCGAGCGCCCGGGCCAGGCGACGAACACGATCTGCTGGTTTTCGCCAATATCTGGAATGGCGTCAACGGCAACCGGATCTCTGAGAATACCGGTTTTGAGATCGAAAGGAATGACCGAAAGGCCGTAGCCTGCCAGAACGACCAGCAAAATTGCGGCTATAATGCGTTTTTCGAGAAAAAATCGGATAATGGCGTTCATCACTTTGCACCCTTGCTCCAGACTTTTTTCGTCTCACCACAACGCAGCATCATTGCACCAAAATATGGATTTGCCAGCTCAGAAGCCTCCTGAAACCAGACAGCCCCCTTATTGTCAAAAGCCATCGGACAGAAGTCTTCATGAATTGCATAGCTCAGACTGCTGCCCGCCAGAATGACAAGTTCCCTGATCGACGGCGTCAGCTCATTCAACTGCTCTCTTGCCTTGATAATATCCTTTTCATCAGCCATTTTCATCAAAACCGGCATCATTCTGTCTGCTATTCCCTGCAAAGCTGCACTGTCAGAGTTCTTAAGACCGCTCAATCGTGCGTGAGCATGGTGAGCCGCCTGGCTCGGAAGCTGATCCTGTGCCAGCAGGCTGGATATTTCCAGACAGGGCCTGAGCAAATCTTCTACGGCAGCGACAGCTTCGAGGGAGAGGCTCTCCTGTTCCGCCATCGGAGTGAGATCGCGGTGCGGGCTCATCATACTCATGCCAGCGCGGATCTGCTGTTCAGAATCGAGTTTAAAAGCGCCTTCGACAACGACTTCGTCACCGGCTTCCAGTCCTGAAAAAACAAGATAACCATCATCGACGTTCGGGCCAACAACGACTTCAGTCGCTTCATAGAGGTTTTCGGCATCAGCTGTTTTGCGAAAGACGATCGATCGCGGCCCGCTCCAGAGCACTGCGGTTTCTGGCACCAGCAAAGGCAGAGTTGCATCGGCGCTGGTGTTTATGCCAAGACTTTCGACCGGGACCAGATCCATGCCACAGACATCGCATTTTCCCGGGCCGTCTTTGATCACTTCAGGGTGCATTGGTGATATCCACTTGCCAGACAAAGCCGGGTTGATGACTTCGCCTTTATTGCCCAGCGACACTTTGATGGTGATGCGGCCGAACATACCCGGCTTCAAAAGGCCCTCGGCATTATCGACGTTGATTCTTGCATCAACAGTGCGTGAACTGGTCTGCAGAACCGGAGAGATGAAAGAGATGGTTCCCGGAAAAATGCGACCGGGATAGGCTTCGAATTCACAGCTGACCTTCTGCCCATAGCGCAGCCACTGAATATCACGCTCATATACCGAGGCTATAAGCCACAACCGGCTCATATCGGCAATCGAAAACAGGCGGGTTCCCTGATTCACGTACATGCCTTCCTTGACCGCCTGTTCGATGACGATTCCCGCAGATGGTGAATTGATTGTCACTAGATCTTTCGCAGCCGGCGCTGCGATGAATTGTTCAATCTGCTGCGGTGAAATACCCCAGCGCAGCAGGCGCTCAGTTACAGCAAGATGCAATGATTCGTTGCCCACGGTTCGGCGCAGCTCTTCCTGGGCGGCAATCAGGTCGGGGCTGTAAAACTCAGCCATGTGGTCGTTAAGCTTGACCGGAATTCCGGTGTAGTTCACATAAAGTTTGTCGATTCTGCCGGCAACCCAGGCGGTGACGTGGCGCAGTCTTGTTTCATCGAGCTGCAACGTGCCCGGCAAGCGCAGAGTTCTGGTAGCAGGCCCTGAATAAACCGGCGCGATTTTAACTTGAGCCAGTTCTTTTGCAGCATCTGAAAGTTTCAATGTGCGTGGATCAGAAGAAAATGCATCTTCGCTCAGCGGAATAAGATCCATAAAGCATTTCGGGCATTTACCAGGTTTGGGCTGCCTTATCTCAGGATGCATCGAGCAGGTCCAGGTTTGTGGAACCGTTTGCGTTAAATTCTGCGTCACCGGCGGGGCAGGCGCAGCAAAAAACAGAGAACCGGCAACCAGTCCACTGAGAAAAGCCAGAATGATGATCAAGAATAGTTTTTTGTTCATTTTTCACGTCCTCTTTCGCTGGAGGTTATGCCCAGACCGGCCAGAATCTCGGCATGCAGCTTGTTAACAGAAAAGTCAGCTTCAATCAGGCTGTTTTTGACTGCAAGAAGTCGGCTTTCAATTTCGATAAGTTCCTGAAAGCCAGCCTTTCCGTTTTCATAACGCGACTTCACTCCGACGAAAGCCTTTTCGAGTTCAGGTTTCATCTGATCTCTGATGATGCCCAGATTTTTTTCAGCCTGGTTGAGCGCCGCGAGATTGCCTGTGAGCTCAGCTTTCAGCCTGTTTTCGATCTCTCTAACCCGGGCCTGCGCAGCGCGCATACGCTCACGCAGCTGCAAAGAGAAAACCCGGTTGAATTCGATGTTGCTGTCCTTTATCAGGTTACCTGAAGCAGTGCGGCCTGTAACCGATATGGTCTCTGCGGCAGGAATCGCGGACAAGCCAGTGAATTCTGGAAACGACATGCGCTCAAGCATACTTGTCATTTTAAAAAGCCTTTGCACAACTTTATGTTCGGCGGCGAGCTCCGGGTGCTGCTGCAATGAGGCTTTCTGGTCGATACCTGAAAAATCTGGTTGCATGACACGGCCAGAGAACCGGATCTGCGGAGTTCTGCCGTTGAGCAGCGCATAGATGTTCTGCAGCAGCATTTCTCGCTCTCCTTCGTAGCGGTTCTTCTGCATGGTGTATTTTCTCGCTTCATTGGCGACCATGGTCAGCTCGGCCAGTGATATTCTGCCATTCCGATAAAGGCTGTCCGAGGTTTCTTTGAGGTTGAGATAGAGCTCGATATTCTGAGCGACAAGAGCAATTTTTTTCTGAATCTGCAACAGCTGATAGGCAAAAATTCTGGCCTTCAGAGCTGTCTTTACCAGCGTCAGCTGCATTCTGGCCTCAGCTTCTGCAGAAATCAAATCGGCAATTTCAAGCTTCAACGCCGAAATGCCCGGATATGGGTGCTCTTTGCTGAGCGGCACAAGCAAAGGGCTCATCCCGATAAAGCGGGTAAACTGCTCAATCACCGGTTCAATTGC
>JAKJFO010000267.1 GCA_022704885.1 Candidatus Rifleibacteriota bacterium
TATAGGGAAAAATATATTTCCCCGATGGCAATAAAAAAAGGCGCCATGTAATAAGGAGGCCGGCGATGGCTGGAACATTTTTTGGCCTGCAGATTGGCAGAAGCGGTATCTATACGCAGCGCAAGGCGATGGAAACAACATCGCACAATATTGCCAACGCCAATACCGAGGGCTATTCAAGACAAAATGCGGTAATCGCGGCCAACAAGCCGTATATGATTACCAGCCTGCACACTCCGGTAGCAACGGCTCAGGTTGGCAGCGGGGCTTCAGTTACTCTGATTCAGCAGTTCCGTGACGAATTCATCGACGCCAAAATAACCAAAGAAACTTCGACCCTCGAATGGAAAACCGCTGCCGATGATCTTATGAAGCAGATCGAGGCGATCGTCAACGAGCCTGGAACTGCCACTATCCGCGATGAGCTCGATAAATACTGGGCTGCCTGGCAGGATCTTGCCAACGATGCTTCAAACAGTTCACTGCGTCGTAACCTGGTTGAACAGACTGAGTCTCTGGTCGGAATCTTCTCAGATATAGACAATCAGCTGCGCCGGCTGCAGGGCTCGCCGACCTGGTGTTCACAGGGCAGTATCGAGAACCAGATTCAGGATACGGTCAAGGAAATCAACAGTATTGCCACAACCATTGCCAGTCTGAACGAGCAGATCGGTCGTTCTGAAACCTCGGGTAATGTGGCCAATGATTTGCGTGACCAGCGCCAGAAAGCCCTCGAAGATCTCGCCGGACTGGTGAACGTGGATGCCTTCTACAACCAGAAGGGTGAGCTGACCGTTAACTGCGGGGCTCATACTCTGGTACAGCACAATATTTTCAGGGAACTCAACATCAGTGTTAAAGATGGCGAATCATTCAGTACTGTTTCCGGAAGTAACGGATACCCTGAATTCTCAGACAATGCTGACGTGGCCTCTGCGGTTATCACCCATACCGTCGATCAGCGCAATATCACCCTTACGGTTTCATCGGTTGCTCAGGCCCATTCACAGTATTCTTTCCTGACCTTTCACCCTCTGACCGGGCCTTTGTCTGACTTTGGCATAACCAGCGGCAGTTTCAATGTCAATGGCCGTGAATTCTTTCTTGATGCAGAAAATACGACTATGCGCGACCTGTCGCAGATGCTCGATTCTGCCAATCTGAACCTTCGGGCTTCGATCAATGAATCGGGCCAGCTGGTTCTCAATTCAAGTCAAACGGGCACTGATTACTCGATCAAAACTTCTGATGGCACAAGCAACCTTTTTACCGTTCTGAATCTTCAGACTGATAAAGAAGCCCGTGATGCCCGCTTCAGCTTTGGCGACCAGGAATTCGTTTCTTCGAAAAATGATGTGGCCGGGGCACTCGAGGGTGTCACCCTGCTGATTCGTGATACCGGTGTGGCAAATCTTGACCTCAGACCGGTGGTTACCAGCGGTAAGCTCAAGGGGCTTCTTCAGGTCAGAGACGGCGCTCTGCAGACGGCTATCAACGACCTTAACAAGCTGGCATATACAATCGCGGTCGAAACCAACCAGATTCACCGCAATGGTTATGGTCTTGACGGTGTTACCGGCCGTAATTTCTTTAAACCGCTCGAATATGTCGATGTTGATAATCCCTATAAGAATGCGATTCAGAATCTTGCTCTCGAAGACCATATCAAGGCAAACCTGAACAGCATCGCAGCCGCCAGCGGCACCATCGAAAATGCCACCGACAGATTGAGAACTTTCAATGGCGTGGGTGACGGCGCCAACGCTATTGCCATTGCACAGTTGAAGCACAAGAATTTTTTTAACGACGGTCAGTCTTCTTTCAACGATTTCTACAACGAGATCGTTACCGAAGTTGCCTCGAAAAGCAAAAAGTTCGAAACCGAAAAGAACTACAGCAGCAGTCTGTTAACACAGCTGGATGCAAAAAGGGCGGAGCTCTCGGGCGTTTCTCTCGACGAGGAACTGGCAAATCTGATTCGCTTTCAGCACGCTTACAATGCGGCTGCCAAAGTGATCACCACGGTCGATGAGATGCTGGATAAGATAATCAACGGCATGATCTGATATTCGGTATGTGCAGTGATTCTGAGTTGTATGACAGTTGGAAGATGCAGCCACAGATGATCGTAGATGGCGCAGATTTATAAAGAAGAATTAATAAGGCATTGCAGGCCCGATAACAGATAGCGGGCGCAAAACAAGGAGACAGGCAAAATGCGGATAACGAATCAATGGATAGTAAATTCGTTTATTAACCAGGTTAATCGCAACAACACCGATCTGAGTGACATGCAGATCAAGGTGAGCTCTGGCAAAAAGTATATTCGTGCTTCAGAAAACCCTGTTGACAATGCTCTCGGCATGCAGAACAAGGTCGAGATAAATGAAAACAATCAGTTTATCCGCAATATCGATAATACCAAAGACTGGTATAACAACACCGATGGTGCTCTGACCACTATCGAAACCGCGATTCAGAGAGTGCGCGAGCTTGCGGTTCAGGGTGCCAACGACACTCTGGTGCAGCAGGACCGTGATGCCATAGCCAAAGAAATCGATGAACTGCTGCTGCACATGATCGATGTTGGCAATACCCAGATTGCCGGTGAATATATCTTTGCCGGCCACGACGTGAATACCCGCCCGTTTTCTGCAATTACCGGGCAGACCCCCGGTTACAACAAAGGCGTGGTGACATACTCTCTTGCTGAAAACCGCGGTGATGTCAACAAGAACAGCCCGCTCGACATCATGTTTGGTGGTGACGGCAAGCGAATTACCGCCGAAATCGAACGTGGTACAGTGATTGAAAAGAGCATTAACGGTCTTGAGCTGTTTTACGGCGGGGAGCCGATATCTCCGACTCCGACTTTTACCTATACTCTCCCTCCGCTCGAAAAAAGCCTGCCACTGTCGGCTCTCAATTCCGGCAGAGGCGTTCAGGAAGGAATCATAATTGTCACTGACCATGCCGGTGTCGATCACAAGATCGATCTGGGCGATGCGCACCGACTCGATGACGTAATCGGCATGATAAATGCCACCGGCTCATTCGAAGCCGGCCTTGAAGAGGTACCTGCTGATACGGCTGTGTCGCTGGGTATTTACCGTAACGCCGGCTACACAAATCTGCTGATGGGTCTTTCTGACCCGAAAATGCTTTCTGAATTCACCAATCTGTCTGACCTCAATGATGGTTTAGGACTCTCAGACGGTTATCTCAACATCAACACCCGCGATGGCCGCAATCATCGCGTCGATGTATCTGGTGCCAGCACTGTGGCTGATGTCATTGCCCGCATTAATTCAGTAGAGGGCGGTGCTGCCCTTTCCGCTAAATTCGATATGATCCACAAGCGCCTGGAAATAACCGATTTAACCGGTGGTCAGGGCGAATTTTCAATCACTTCGACACGCACGCAGCTTTACGTAAAAGACCTCCCGCCACATGTTGCTTCAGATCTTGGTTTGCTGCGTAATGTCGGTGCCGGCAACGAGATTTTTTCGACCTATGACCCCGAGATCGACTCACAGGCCTCACCATTGTCTTTTGCCAATGGTGGTAAGGGAATCGAGCGGGGCTATCTGACTATTACCGGCCATGATGGTGTTGCAACCGTGCCGCCAGTCGATCTAACCGCAGTTTCGACACCTCTCGATGTGGTCAATGCCATCAACGCCGCTACTGGTGGGCGGCAGACCGCAACCTTCGATGCAACCAGCAAAAGAATTATGATTACCGACAATACGGTCGGTGCTGAAGATTTCAGAGTTGAAGAATATTTTGGTGGCGGACCGGTTTCGATTCGCGACGTCACCACAGTAACTAAAAACCTTGGCCTGCTCAAAACCTCAAAGGGAAACACCATAGTTGGTGATTCGCTGGTTTCATCTGGCCCGCTGCTGACCGAAGCCAGCCTGCTTTCTGATATTCTGCCGCCACCCGAAAAGGGGTTCATGGTGCTGCGTGGTGCTGATAAACAGCCGGTTCAGGTTGACCTGACCGGTGCCAATACCATTCAGGATATTCTCGACGGCATCAACAACACCGGCAAGTTCAACGCGGTCTGGGAAAGCGCTGAGCAGCGTTTTGTTGTTTCCGACCCGATGGCGGTTGGCGGAAACTACGGTATTACCATAGAAGAAGTCACCAATACCGGTCGAGATCTTGGTTTTGTAGAAGGAACCAGCAATCACGTGCCGGGCATCATTACCGGTGCGCCGATCAAGGTTGCCGCTTTACCGACCATGGTTGGTTCGGTCGACCTCAACCCGAGAGTGACTAATGAAACCGAACTGCAGTCGCTCAATTCAACCAGAGCTTCAAACCCCGGCGTGAACCTTGGTTATATTCGCATTACCGACAAGGCCGGTCGCTTTGCTGCGATTGACCTGCGCGGCTCTCAGACTATCAAGGATGTTCTCGACAAGATCAATAACCCGGCTAATGGCATCTATGTCGAAGCTCGTCTGAATAAGGACGGCAACGGCATCGAGATTGTCGACAAGAACCACGGGGCCAGCGGTAAGCTCGAAATTATCGACGTTGACAGCACTTCGGCCTTCGATCTTGGCATTTCCGGGCGCACTGTCGATCATGTGCTGACCGGCAAAGATCTTGATCCGGCATTGACGATGAATACTGCCGTTACTTCGCTTGGCAATGGCGCTATTCCGATGGGCAAGGTTTATGTGCAGAGCGGTGGCTTCTCTGGTGAGATCGATCTCACCGGTGCCAGAACCGTCGGCGATATCATCGACAAGCTTTCTAATACCGATGCAAACTTCAACCTCCAGGCCTGGATCTCTGAAGACGGCAAGCGCCTCAACCTCACCAACACCAAAGGCGAAGCCTATATCAAGGTTCGCGATGTAAGTGGCCAGAGCAGTGGCACTGCTTCTGGTCTTGGGCTGGGGAACACACCCTCTGTTTTTACCACCCTGATCGACCTGCGCGATAATCTGCTGCGCAACGATTCCA
>JAKJFO010000268.1 GCA_022704885.1 Candidatus Rifleibacteriota bacterium
CGCCAGGCCAGCAGCATCATCAGCCGCGCCGTTGATCCGCATGCCAGAACTGAGCTTCTGAATGGATTTTTCCAGACGAGAAGCTGTTTTTACAACTGAACTGTATGTTCCAACCGCAAGAACGTTTTGATTAATCCTCAAAGACATTATGATTCCTCCATGAACCATTTTTCTCCGGCACATCCCTGCGCCGGTAAATCAGGATGCAGGATATACGCCTGACATCAAACACAGGATATGTTTGCCAGCCAGATTTCAGACCAAACGTAAGAATCTCGTCACCCATCGTTATCAGCAGAAGTATAAAACCAGTTTTAATCGTTGACCTGGCCGGTCAGTCCGGCCCCAGCTGATTAATAAATCTGAAGAATCGGAAATAACTTATCCCAATCGCTCTATATTTCAGGCCATTTTATTGTAGAAGCTGCAGCACCCCCTGTGGTATCAGATTGGCTTGCGCCAGCATTGCCGTTCCAGACTGCGAGACAATCTGATTACGGGTAAATTCAATCATTTCATGGGCAATATCAGCATCTCTGATGCGAGATTCTGAGGCAGTAAGATTTGAGTGAGTATTACGCAGATTATTTATTGCGTATTCAAGCCGGTTTTGGAAAGCGCCCATCTTGGCTCGCTCAGAAGATACCTGATCGATTGCTTTATTGATTTTTCCGAGCGCTTTCTGCGAAGACACAACACTGGTAAGATCTATGTTGTCAATTCCCAGAGCCTTTGCGCTCATATCAGCGATACCGATGCGCATCGTCTGTCCCTGGTCTGCTCCGATATGAAACTGTGGAGCACTGTCAACGACATGCATGCGATAGTTAGCATCACCATAGCCTTTTGCGGTGCCTTCCTTGACACCGAATACAGTCTGCATGAATATTGCCTGATCATCATCAGCCATGTTAAGAGAAACCAGACTGGTAAATGCCTGTGTAGATTCATGATATTTGCCGACATGCAGCGAGGTAAAGGCCATTGCCCCACCATGCTGATCGACTCTTACCGAAACTCCGGCACTCTGAAGTGCCTGATTGACTGAGGCCTGGAAGCGCTCGAATGAACGCATATCAGCAAGCGTTGCAGCAGTTATTCCCATTACTGCCGTTATCAGATTGACCGACAGGTCGGTAACTCCATCAGAAACACTCATTACTATAGCGGTACCTACCGTTATCGCAGTGTTAACAGCTGTATCGATAAATGCGCTGAAACCCCACTCTACCTGCTGCTGGTTTTTAACACCATCGACAAATCCGCTGTAACTGCCATTTACAAAGCCAAGCGTAGTTGCCGAAGCGCTGGTAATGAGAATGCTCGTGCTCAGCGTTTCGGCTGCGGTTGCAGGTTTGTCATAGGTAAGACGTATTTCGCCTTCTACAACAGAAGCACTCAGGCCAAGAAGCTCGACTTCACCAGTTTCTATTGCAGAAGCAATCTGATAGTTAATGCTGCGGGCCAGGCCTTCCATGGTCCAGAAGCCTTCTTGAATGGTGATAACTACAGAAGCATTGCCGATACCAAGGGTAAGGTTTTCGCTGGGTGAAATCTTGAGACCCGCTTCCAGGCCGGAAGTTCCGGCAATCTGTGCCGGCTGTGACGCAAAAGTGATATCTATGCCGTTTAATAGTCCAACCCCTCGACTGGACTCGGTTTTAACTTTGCGTACATTGCCGAAGTTGTCGCGCACGATCATTTCGACTCGGCTGTTTGCAGATTCACGACTGACGCTCCAGCCAAAGGCGTCGATGACCGACTGGTCACCGCTGACCGACACTTCGCCCATTTCACCGACATTCCCCGAAATGATTTCAATGTAACCACCAAGACCCGAAACATTGGTCTGTGCAGTGTTGATGGTAGCGACGCGGCTGTTCTTAATGCCAAGCCCGCTTGAGCTGTTGATTGCGTTTTGAAATGCGGAAGCTACATCATCCAGGGTCATCTGAGCATCGAGAATTATCGAAGCGCTCTTGGAATTGCCATTTATCGATAGCGCCAGCGGGGTTTCAAGGACAAAAACACCATTGGCATTGTAAAATTGTGCAATACTCTGCAATTCAGTCGATCCATCTGCCAGAATACCAGCTGAATCTTTGACCACAAAAATCTGCGAACGCTGCATCTGTGAAATGCCAGCCTTGAGAAGTTCCAGATTGACTTCATAATCTCCACCAGTACTATGAGCATTACCGGTTACAATGCCATTTGAGTGGCTGGAACTTGAGCTTATGAGAGCTGTCTGACTGCCATCGAGAAGCTTTTTGGTGTTGAATTCGGTATTGTGTGCAATGCGGTCGAGATCGTTGCGCAGCTGCACAACCTCTTTCTGTATTTCAAGTCGGTCACCGCTGGTAAGGGTGTCGTTCGACGATTGAATCGCCAGTTCGCGCATGCGATGCAGAATACTGTGGGTTTCGTTGAGCGCTCCTTCTGCTGTCTGCAGCATCGACACGCCATCCTGGGCATTTAAAACCGCCCGGTTGAGGCCTCTGATCTGGCGCCGCATCTTTTCGCTGATGGAAAGTCCGGCCGCGTCGTCGGCAGCGCGATTGATGCGCATGCCACTGCTGAGTTTCTCGATGGATTTTTCTAATCGGTTGGAAGTCTGAGTAAGGTTGCCGTAAGTAGATAGTGAGACTACATTCTGATTAATACGTAGAGACATTAGTTGATTCCTCCGTGAATCATTCTTGAAAAATTTCGCATCCTTGCGATAGGGCGATAAAGTATAAGAATCAGCATTTGCGTCAAGGACTATTTTTTATTTTTTTCGCAAAAAAAATCTGCTGTTGCGAAGCTAAGCTTCGCAACAGCAGAAAGCTGTTTAAACTAGATCTGAATCAGCTTACTGGCCGAGCAGCGAGAGAACGCTCTGCGGAACCATATTGGCCTGAGCCAGCATGGCGGTGCCAGACTGTGAGATGATCTGATTTCTGGTGAATTCGATCATTTCCATGGCGATATCGGCATCTCTGATGCGCGATTCAGCCGAAGTCAGGTTGCTTGAAGTATTCTGAATATTGTTAATCGCATATTCAAGGCGGTTCTGGTATGAACCCAGTTTCGATCTTTCAGCTGACACTGTGTCAAGAGCCTTATTGATCTTCGAAAGAGCAGTCTGAGCGCCTTCGACGCTGGTCATATCGAGCTTGTCGACGCCAAGAGCGCTGGCCGACATGTTACCCATCGAGATCTGCATTCTCTGACCGGCATCGGCACCGATCTGGAACTGCGGCTTGTTATCGACGACATGAATACGGAAGTTGGTATCACCGCTGCCTTTCGCCGTGCCATTCTTCAAACCGAAGTCAGTGAGGGTCTGGGCATCGTTGATATTAAGCACGACCTTGCTGGTATAACTTGCAGTGGCCTGATTGTAATCACCTACATGCAGCGCTGTGAACGCCAGAGAGCCATTTACTGCGTCAAGTCTTACATCAACAGCATCAGCAGCATTCGCCAGCAGGTTGTTTACGGAATTTACAAAACTCTTTATCTCCTGCATATCTGCGTCTGTTGCCACCGAAGTCGTCGTGAATGCGCTGATCGTAGCAGTGTGGCCTTCTCCATCTGCCAGAGCAAAGGTCACGTCTGAAGCAGTAGCGACACGGTAGATGCTGAAGCCTTCAAGAACCTTCGAATCATCTTTGTCGCCCTGAACGAAACCGCTAACTGGACCAGCATCCTGAATACCGATGGTTTCAGCATTACCACTTGCATTTGCGATGCTGAAGGTTGTACCCACCGAGGCAGTCGGAGGCTCGAAACTCAGTCGCAATTCACCTTCTACGATCGAGGCATCGAACCCTTTAAGGCTTTCTGAAACGGTTTGAGTAGCGATTTGATCGTTGATACTACGCGCGATGCCTTCCATCGTCCAGTCACCCTGAGAAACTGTGATCGTGAAAGTAACGGTCCCGACGTTTAAATCGAAATTTTCATCAGCATCCAATCTCAAGCCTGACTGTATTCCGCCGGTACCGGCAATCTGGGCTGCCTGCGAATCAAACTGCAGATCGATACCGTCGAGCAGGCCACTGGCCTTATCACTGCTGGTGCGAACTGTAGTTTTGTTTCCCTGAGTGTCTTCGATCATTATCTGAACCAGATTGTTCTTGGATTCGCGGGTAACCGAAAAGCCGAGAGCATCTACCACACTCTGCGGGCCGGCAATCGAAAAATTGCCCTGGTCACCGACAGAACCCGAGACAACCTGCATGTAACCACCGAGACCAGAGACATTAGTGGCTGCCGTGGTCACTACTTCGGCGGTTGAGTTTTTCATATCCAGGCCATTACTGCTGTTGATCGCCTGTTGAATTGCTCCGGCAAGTTCGTTAAGAGTCATCTGTCCATCGACGGTAACACTCGAATCTTTTGAGTTGCCGGTTATAGTAAGCTTCTGCGGCGAATCGAGCAGAAACTGTCCGTTGGCATCGTAGAATTCAGCGATATCTTCAAGCCTGGTAGTGCCATTAGCCAGCTCACCGGTATTCTTGTCAGTGAACATCTGGCTTCGCTGCATCTGCGAGATACCACCGTTAAGCAGTGCGATGCTGACATTGTAATCGCCACCATTAAGAGCATTACCAACAACAATACCATTAACCGCTTTTGAGCTTGAACTGATCAACGCAGACTGACTGCCATCGAGCAGTTTCTTGGTGTTGAATTCGGTACCCTGCGAAATGCGGTCGATTTCGGTGCGCAGCTGATTGACCTCTTTCTGGATTTCGAGGCGGTCATTTGAGGTCAGGGTGTCGTTTGAAGCCTGAATAGCCAGTTCGCGCATTCTCTGCAGAATGCTCTGAGATTCATTGAGAGCGCCTTCTGCCGTCTGGATCATGGAAATACCATCCTGGGCATTGAGAGCGGCGCGATTGAGGCCTCTGATCTGGCGACGCATCTTTTCGCTGATAGCGA
>JAKJFO010000269.1 GCA_022704885.1 Candidatus Rifleibacteriota bacterium
GGCGATACGATCTGGTAATTTCGCGCAGTGAAAGTGACACGCCGAGGTAACGCGGCAGATCGTAAGATCCACCATTGATGAGGTTATATGCGGTAAGTTCGGTCGGTAAAATGCTGACCAGCCGCAATTCATCATCTCGGGCACACAGCAGGTTAACCGGCTGTGTCGGCTCTTTTGTCAGCCAGCGGGAAAATTTCTGTGAGGAAGTTTTAAGAGCTGCATCGACTATATCTACCACCTTGAGACCGGCGCTGGCAAAGATGACGAAATAGCCGCCATAAACATTCTTTCCCTCACCAAGTGTTCGGTAATAACAATACAGATAGCGAGACGCAAAGCGTTGACAGCCCATTTCGTAGCAGATGCCCTGGCGGTTGGGAACGAATGACATATCGGAAAAATAGTTATAAAACAACGCCTGCATGGCTGTAGTCAGACCCTGATGAATTCTCGTCGCGATTGCCAGAGTTTTGAAAAACCTGTCCAATGCCTCCGGCCTGTTCTGCATGACCCCATCAGGAAGTTCGGTATCGACGACATGAACAGCCAGAGTAGCATCGATTATCTGCCGATCTTCGACAGTAAGGTGTGCAAGCTGCGGCCCATACCAGGACCATATATCATTGCAGTCAACGCCAATCGCAACCTGCAGAAGAGGTTCAAGGCCGGTTTTTTCTTTATAAAAGCTGCGCAACTGTGCATTGGTAGATGCAGTAATCAGCTGCGGATCGACATTTTTGGGAAATACCGGTTTATCAGTAGTTTCAGAAACCAGGCCTATATGCGTATCGCCGGCTTTGGCAAGGTTTTCAATATACTGGCGTGGTACCAGAGCATCCTTGAAAGCATTTACCTCGTCGCTCAGTCTTGCTCTGGCATCTGCCAGTTCGCTGTTGTATTTCGCGACGACAAGAGCTGTCAGATCTCTGCTGACAAAAAGCAGCGGCAGAAAAACGAGAACGGCAAAAGTAACCGCGATAAGCAGTCGCAGAGTTCTGTCATTGATACTGCCTGTTGTCATCCTTACCAGCCCTTATCGACTGTTTTTATGGTTTCTGAATAGTTATCCGCAGATTAAAAAATTATCGCAGATTATTATTGCACTTCAAAATTTTTGTTTTTCGATTACGAGCACGAATTCTATTCAGCTCTACCGTAGGGCAGTGAGCTCGTAGAGCGGGTATTCACGGCTTTTGCCCTTTATTTCGGTGCGGGCGATAAAGGTGACACGGGCGCGACCGCGCAGCAGGCGAATGGTTGAAGGCGCGACGATGATACCGGTCTGCGTCGTTCTGTGCGCTTCAGCCTTGAGGCGGGCCGCCAGATTAACAGTATCACCGATTACGGTAAAATCGAGTTTGCCAAGACGTGAGCCGATGCGACCGGAAACGACAGGGCCGCTGGCGATGCCGCCGCGCAACTGATAGCCACGTTGCTGCATGATTGTGACCAGATCGAGAACGGCGCTGGCGGCGGCAGAAGCATGATCAGCGCACCCGATGCCGCTGCGAAAAACCAGCATGAGGGTATCTTCTATCAGCTTGTCGACGACACCACCACGTCGCATGGCAGCGCGGTCGGCCTCGTCGATGAAATTGCCCAGAGCCTTGAACACAGCCTCGGGAGCACGGGCCTGACCATGCAGATCATGCAGACGCACAAAGGCAATGCTGGCTTCGATGCGCACGCCGCCCGGCGCCATGCTTTCGTCTGAATCGTCTTCGACCGCCCGCATGGCTTCGCTCGACAGAAAATGAGAAAGCCGGCGCCGCTGCTCGAGCCCGGCGATCATTTCATCGAATGCCAGTTTGAGCTCGCCAAACTCGTCAGCCCCGGCAAGTTCGACCTTCTGCCGATAGTCACCGGCCGCCACAGATTCGGTAACCCTGACAAATTCTTCGATCGGCCTCAGATAGATGAGTTTGAAAACCAGCAGAATCAGCAGCATGAGTATCAGACCATAAACAGGAAGAAACGTCATATAGCCGGTGTGTATCAGCTGCCCATCGCCCAGTGAGCCCTGCACGAGCATAAACAGCGGCATATCGCTCATCGCAAAAATCTGGGCAAAGCGGTTTTTTTCAGGCTCATAAAGATTGTGACCCGAAATCGAGGCCAGCTTGAGGCGCTCGAGCAACAGCGGTTCAGTCACTTCGCTGTTGTCTGAAAGTTTGAAAAAACGCGGTATACCGGAATGCTCACTCAGTATGAAAAACTGGTTCTGAAGATCAGACGCTCCGTTAAAGTGACGATTGGCATATTCTGCCAGCAGTGTGTCACGGTTAAAAGTCGCGGTCAGTATTGCCCTTATACTGTTTTTACCAGGATAATTGAAGTAGACCGAAGAATACCGCCGATCGAGGCCAAACGCTGCAAACTGATAGATTCCCCCCCACCGGTTTACCACTTCGTTGATAAAAGTAGTATTCAACGAGGTAAAGCCTTGTTCTTCACCAGTAGAACTGACATCGGTAAAATTGCCCTGCTCATCGAAACCATGCATTATAGTGGCCGCAAACAGTCGCATGGTCGATTCATCGATATTTTGCTGGCGGCCTGATATGTGCGGCGATTTAATGAACAGACTGCCAAGAAACTTGCGATCGATTCTCAATTCTGCAAAAACAGGGTTCTTTTCGAGATACTTCGCGAAAATAGCGCGTATCTCCTCATCGCGCCCGGACTCCAGACGGTCTTCGATGTTCATTGCCAGATCGTAGGTGGCGCTCTGCAGATCGAGCATGAATCTGGACAGGCCTTCGGTAAACTCGGTAAAAAGCTGCTGCTGTCGAGACTCGAGACGGTAGCGACCAATCACCTGATTGAACTGGTTCCAGCTGACAAAACCAGCAACCAGCAGCAGAAAAGGCAATATCAGAATGAAAGCGGTACCGATGACCACTTTGCCAGATATGCCGGCTTTGAACTCAAAACCGAACAGGTAAACATTCACCATCAGCAGAATGCCGACCAACACATAAAGACGGGCGGCGAAGCTGATGTGCCCTCGATAAGGAAACAACGGGTGCTGCAACTGTTCATCTGCAACTGATATCTGAAGCAGCGGCATTCTTCTGGCGAATGCCTGCAGCCTGGCAGGAACGAGGCTCCCGCCCTGAATGAGGTCTACCATGCTGCCGCGCGACATCGTCGACTGCAGATGATAACCGCGGTCGTCTTCGATAAAACGGGTTATCGGCTTCTGCAAAGTAGTTTTCTGTTCCCAGAGGCTTTCAGAGAACTTGACAAAGCGGCGTTGCATACCCGGCACAAAACGCGCGACCGCTGCTTCGGCAGCCTTGCGCCAGGAAATTTCGCGGCCATCGATGACCAGCAGACAGCCCCCGGTAATGCGGGTAACGCCGGCCTGTGTCGTTTTGACAGGGTGATAGTAGAAATAGACTGAGCCGCCAAGTTTGCCTGAAACCGATCTGCTGATACGATACGGGACTATCGGCACTTCAGCGATAAGCGAGAACGTGCGCCTGAAGAAGAGATCGGCTTCTATTTTGGCTTTGTCAGGGCTGGTAAAACGAAAAAGAGCCTTTATCGATTCTTCGGCAGCGCGACTGTGAAAACAATATAATTGCTGCTCGTTTACCGAAACGAACCAGCGCCTGGTCAGAGTTCGCGAAATGTTCGACAGACTACCGCCCAGTTCATCGTTGAACCAGTAATCAACCTGATGTGTATCGGCAGAATGAGTGATGACGCCGGCGGCCGGCATTCCTGTCACACCTCGCAGACTTCTGGCCAGTTCTGCCGGATCACCTGTATTTCGTGCGGCCGGGCCGGCAAAAAAGCTTTCGCAGATTCGCTGAAGGTAGCTCTCAATTTCGAGATCATTACGGAAACGATCCATCTCGTTGGTCATCCTGGCGGTCATCGCGCGCAGATTAGCCTGCCTTATCAGCTGGAACAGGAAATCAAGGCTCGCCTGCAGAATGATTGCCGGAAAAACGAATACAGCCAGCCAGATAATCAGCAGAGTGAAAGTGCCGACACGGCGTTCAACTCTTATTAAAACAGGTTTTGCGCGCTCAGTCATCTGACACCTCGTCGATGATCAGGCAGAAAGCCGGTAAACCACAAAGATCAGTAACATCAGAAAGGCTCGCGGCATGCGCAACACCGGCGACAGTTTGTGGACAGAGCAGGATTCGCGAGGCAACATGCCGGCTTGCACTTTCGAGTTTTTCGGCAACGTGTGTCACTTCGCCGATTACCGAAAGCACCTGCCGCCCATCGGAGCTGCCGGCAATTCCAGACACAGCTTCGCCGGTGGCAATACCGATGCCGTTATCGATAACAAAAAGGCCGGCGGCCGAACGGCTTGCATTGAGAGCCTGCAGGCGCCGGCGCATGGCAACAGCCGCGGCAAGTGCCCGCTCTTCCGGCCGCGCCGCCTGATCATGGTAAAAAACCGCGACCACGGCATCGCCGACAAAGCGTTCGATAAAGCCGCCACAGGCATTGATGGCGGTTTCCATCTCGGTAAAATAGTCGTTGAGCAGGCTGACAATCTGCTGCGGCTCATGTTTTTCGCTGAGCGAGGTGAACCCGCGAATATCGCTGGCCAGCAGGGTTACCACACTGCTCTTTGTGCGTTCATCGGCGTTCAGACCAAGCTGTTCAAAAAGATTGTCAGAAACAAAACGCCGCATACGCTCACGCTGAACCAGTCCGGTGGCCATACGATTGAAAGAACCGGCCAGCAGTGCGAACTCGTCCGAGTCAGGTATCTGTACGGCAACCTGGTAATTTCCAGCCGATATTTCAGCGGTAGCTGCCTGAAACCCGGCAACCGGGCGTATGAACATTGCCGAAAGCAGGTCGGCGAACAGAAAGAGACACAACAGGGTCAATGCCAGCAGAACGAAAGGAAAAAGCTTGAGCAGCAGTTCAAGCCTGAGATCCTGCGAGGCTGTGGAA
>JAKJFO010000026.1 GCA_022704885.1 Candidatus Rifleibacteriota bacterium
TGAGCAGCAATGCCATGGCGCGCTGCTCTGGCGCGACGATGCCACTCTTATTCAGATAGCTGAGAATGATCAGGTCATGCGAAACCTGTCTGATATTAACGAGAAAGTCGCGGCTCTGACGCTTGGATACCGCATAACTCTCAAAATTACGCACTTCAATCAGTAACTGGCTCGCAAGTCCGCGGTTGCGCGGCAAGCCGAAGTTCTCGTACGAACGAGTTCTGACAAAAGCCAGTTTTTCCTGCTGACTGCCGCGATTGAAGTGCTGTATAATCAGTCTTGGCCCAATCTGATTAGACTGCAGACTGGCATCAATAAAGCAGGCCAGCGAAAAGTTGTCACCAGGATAATACCAGAGCAGCTTGCGTGCACTCTCATCACTTACGGTAAGACATCTGCCGAGGTATCCCTGGCGCAAAGGAGCAAAGAGATGAGCCGGCAGCAGATATGGCCCAAAATAGCCACGCAGAAGATTTATACGCTGATTGATCTTTTCAAAACTTGACGGGTCTGCGAAAGGGTCGCTCACAAAATATTGCCGCAGCAGAACCATGACCTCGAACATGCTTTTGAGTATGTATTGAAAACGCTTTTCTTCGGTCAGCTCCCTGTTTATCGCGCCATTACCGTCATACACGACAAAACTGATGCGCTCACCAAAAAGCTTTCGGAAAGCTTTTATGCGGTTTTCAAGCTGCTTTTGTGGCTTATCTGAGCGGTCTGCCATGACAAAATTCTTCTGCAGAACGGCATGCAGAAAAGCTCTGTCATCATGCAGGTTTTCGAGATTGTCGAGAGCCAGATCAAGAGCTGTAAAGCTGCTTTGAATCTCATTAGCGCGCTGCATGGTAAAGTGCGAAACCAGAATCAGCCAGATCAGATAAACTGGCAATACCAGGGCAAAAGTCAGCCTGGCAAGAAAAAGCGTTACTTTTCTGACGTCTGCAGACAATCGATTTCTCTTTCCGACTTTTCGCCAAGGCTGATTACAGCCATAGTCATGTCATCGCGGCCGGCAGAAGCACCAATTCGAGCACTTACTGCGGCAATCACCGCATCATACCACTTCTTCGGGCAGTCACTTCCAAGCTGCACCAGGTCTTTGATAAAATCGGCAAAACCATTTTCGCTGTTGCGATAAAATCCGCCGCTGTAAAGGATAATACTCTCACCCGGCCGCAGATTGAAAGTCTTGACACAACATGAAACCCGGCTTCCGGTTGCAAGCGGGGTAGAAGGCATTTCGGCAATTTCTGCATTTCCTTCGGCCAGATTGACTGTTACTGGGAAACAATGTCCGGCATTGGCAACAGTGACTTCAGCTTTCTGACAATCAAGCAGCGCACACTGCATCGTCATGCATTTGCGACCGGCTCTGTTGCTGAGTTCGCGCAGCAGAAAGTCGAGGCGTAACAGAAGTTGCTCCGGCTGGCCATACAAGTGTTTCAGTTGTAAAAGAGCAGCTTTAACAAAAGCAACGATAAGGCTGACGCCGATACCCGAACCGGCTACATCGCCAAGAAGAATCATTATCTTCTCATCAGACAATCGCTCAACCGCAAGATAGTCGCCGGCAAAACGGTACTGGCTGGAGCTGGCGGCAAACCACTTCAGTTTGCCAGATTGAGCCACTTCAGACATATTGTCGCTGAGCTTTTCCTGAACGGTAGAGGCGACCTGGAGTTCTTCGAGATCAACAAGCGTAGTGTTGAATACTCTGGCGAGGTTGCCGAATTCATCACCGCCAAGATCAGCCAGTCGGAAGGCAAAATCGCGTTTCTGCAGAGCCGCGATGCCGCGTTGTAATTCGGCCAGAGGAATCAGGATCGAACGCGAAACAAAAAGCCCCATGGCAAGAGAAACCAGAATACTCACAATCGCCAGAGCTACGAAAATCTGCTTTTTTCGGGTAACCTTGCGGTCTATGGCCGAAGCAGGATAAAGCCCGATCAGACGAATAGTATCTATTGACGTGCATTTAAGTCCCATAAGCAGGTGCTGTTCGCCTTCCCAGTCGCAAAATTCGATTTCGACGCCAGATCTCTCGCGTAGTTTAGCTGAGTAGAGACGCAATTGCTGATCTTCGAGCAGTTCTGGCGGGTTCGAGTAAAAGAAGTTTTCATCGACCGCCATTACCTTGATTCCGATCGGATTACGGTTAAAATCGGTGATAAGCTGGTTTATATAATGCCGGTGCAACCTGTCGGCGTTCCACAAATAAAGAAACACATAGTTGGCCAGCCCGCTGTCAGGATCTCTGAGAAGATCGATATAGGCAGGAAAATAGCGAAAGCCCATTCCCCACTGCCAGAAGGAGCCGGTAGCAGCAAAAAACTCCTGAAACATTTCGAGGGGCCGGAGCTGCCCAAGCGATTCTGCAATAAGCTCGACCTGCGCCATCATCATTTCAGAAATCGGCGTGCGATTGAGCAGCGCCAGATAATACTGACCCAGCTTGCCCATAGAATCGACAAGCGTCTGCATCGAGCTGTAACGAGCCCAGTCAATATGAATATTTTCGACGAACTTGCCGTCTTTCATTATGCCGAGCTCACTGCCTATATAGGGAGTGCTGCTGCCGATAAGAAAAAGTCTGAAATGATCGCCAGACTGCGCGCCCAGAAACTCCATGATATTGTTGCGGTCGGGGCGATGGTTCTTCAGGCGCTTTTCGAGAATACTGAGAGATTTGCGCATTCTTCGCAGCTGGCGTGAATATTCGCCGACAAACATTTCGTCGATATTCTGCAGATAGGTAACGCCCTGGCTGAAGCTTTCGGTTTGCAAATACAGTCGGTATTGCCCGAGATAATCATGCCCGATCAGCGCCATTATCAGAAGTGAAATCGCGTTCGACAGCACAAAAAGAGCTATCAGCTGTTTTCTGATATTAAGACTGAGGCTGCTGCCACAGCAGATAACCTGATAACTGCGCCAGAGAATATACAGTGCCAAAGCCACGAGGAAACCAATAAGCAGCCAGGCCCATTTATTTATTACAAGTCGTTCAATGCTGTCAGCATCTATGTAACAGACGCCGCACAAGTCTTTTTTCAGAGCATTTTTAAAAACATACCAGTCACGTATTCTGACGGGGTTCTCATAGCTGCTGCTGATAGCCGCCATTTCAGGTTTTGAAAAATCTGAGGGGCCGACACCCAGCCAGTTTTCTGCATTCACAACCCCGATTCTCATGTCAGAGCTGCTGGCAACCGCATTTATAAAGAATTTGAGGCCAGGCACACCCCTGACCACATCGTGGTCAAAAAAAGCGGCCAGACCCATGTGCTGTCGCATTCTGATCCAGGATAGTTTTTTCTGCAGAGAGCTGTCGGATAGAATAAGAGCTATGTTTCTTCCAGAATAGCATCGATGGTAAAGCTCGGGAAAAAACTGCGGTCCGAAAATCTTGCGCAGATTGCTGGTTGCGCTGGCATCGGCCACCTCGATCTTGCGCCTGCCGATACCGGTGAGCGTCTCCCAGGCATAGCGCATATCAGCGCCGGTACTGCGCCAGTCAAAATCAGCTGAATGAATGTTGCCGTTTTTATCCCAGATCAGGTACTCAAACTGCATACCACCACTGCTGCGTAATTTTTCCAGATCATCTTTGAGCTGTCCTGGATTTTTCGCATTCTGAAAGGTTCGATTCATCAAGGAACAGATATACAGGTTGGCATCGGCCGACACCCGCAGGTTTTCAAGGGTATCGGCGGCTTTGATCTGGTAGCGGCGCAAGGAAGACTCGGCATGCAGCTTTTCGAGATAGACAAATGTCTGCCATGCCACCAGCAGTGGTACAACTACCGCAAAAAATGCAAACGTCAGCCAGTTTGCAATGCACTTTCGCTTATCGGTTTCTGTCATTATCATATCTCAGCATCAGAAAGGTGATATCATCATCCTGTGCGGCAGCCCAGCCCTGATAACCGCGGTAAATGCCTTCCCACCAGGTTTCCAGATCAGTATGCCAGGTTGCCAGCAACAACTTTTCAAAACGCGCAAAGTCGAAGGCATCGCCCATGGCATTAGTAGCCTCGATTATGCCATCGGTATAAAGAATCAGTGAATCGCCAGGCATAAGCCGGCCGCTGATTTCAGAATAGGGTTTGCGCGCCTGGCTGCCGAGTGGCATTCCAACGACCTTAACGTAATCTACTTTATCGCGGGCAGCACTCACAACGACCGGGTAACATTGCCCGGCATTGGCTACCCTGAATTCACCTGTCTGATGATTCACTTCGAGGCAGAGCGCTGTCATCATGCGTTTCCAGCCTCTTGATTTGAGGTGCAGAAACAGCGAGTTGGCGCTCTTGAGCAGCTCGGCCGGCCCGGCCTTTCTGGCCTCTTCAGAAGAGGCTACTACTGCCTTTGCCATCGACATGACCAGGGCAGCCGGAATACCGTGCCCGGCGACATCGCCAAAATAGACACCAAAGCGTTGTTCATCGACTTTAAAGTAATCAAAATAGTCACCACCCATTTTGCTCATAAAAATTGAGCGGGCAAAAAGACTGACGTGACCGAACTGCTCTCTGCCCGGGGGCAGCAGGCTCTCTTGAACGGCAGTGCCAACCGCCAGTTCATGCATGCCGGCGATGGTTGAATTAAAAGCCGAGGTTAGCTTACCGAACTCATCTCCCGAAGCATAGTCGATGCGGTATTTAAAATCGCGCCGCGCAATCGAGCGCATACCCTGTGAAAGCGCATTAACCGGGCGCAACAGACGACCCGAAAAAAACCTGACGATTACCAGCACGATGAAAAAACTCAAAAGACCGGCCAGAATTACACCCCGGCGCAACTCTTCGATTTCGCCAAGAATGATCGAGCTCGGATACAATGTCATGATGATGGCATCAGAAAGCTCGATTCCGACAAGAGAAGTTGCAACGAAGTGCTCTCCTGACAGCCCAAGATTGTTTTCTGTAATGAGTTTCCGTGACTGCGTGAGGTGCATCAAGTTGCGCACCTGGCGATGATGTTGAGCATTCAGAGGAAATATGGTTTCAGTGCCTTTTTCCATTACCAGCAGTTTTCGCGGGCTGATCTGACGATTAACCTCTTCGAGATGCTGGTTAAGAAAGGTGCGTTGCAAATCGCCGGGGCGCCACGAAATTACCAGAAATCCCCACGAATCATGACGTGATCGGTCACCCAACATCTCCAGATAGGTCCAGCGCAGACCTGAGCCAAAATTTTGCGGGCTGATATTGCCAAGCTGTTCGAGAACTCCAGCATAAAGACCACCATCATCAGTGATCTTCTCAAGCATGGTTCGTCGGGCTCCGACAAAATCTGCGTCAGCATGGTTAAAAAATTCGAGAGCACCCTTGAAAAAATCCCTGATGATCTTTACCGAGTTGGGCAGAGCTTCGCTGCCGGCGTGCAGAATCTGGTTGCCATCGCAGTCGTAGATGTAACTTTCGCCCGGATTGAAGGTAAGAATGAATTTTTTAAGACTGGCAATCTCATCATCTGGCCATTTTCTGTTGCCATAATGGCGATTCTTTTTGCTGACGTAGTCTGAAATCAGGCCTGCCATTCGTTCGCGACCATCAGGATAACCGTTATCGAACTGTTTGATGATGCGCACAGACTGATCGTGCGTGGCATTGATAAGAGAGTTTTTTTTCTGCTCGAAAAATTCATAGGCAGTGGCCGCCAGAATCAGCATGGGCAATCCATTGGCAAACAAAAAAAGCAGCAGAAGTTTCTGTCTTATCGACAAAGCAAAATCAGCTGAACGCAGGTTGAGACACCAGATAATGAAAGCCGTCAGGATAAGCCAGCGAATCATTCGCAGCATGAATTCGGCTGTTGCCCGCTCGGGATGAATCAGATTCATCTGTTTGTCGAGCAGAGAAAACACAACGAGACGCGGCGAAATCTGCCTGAAAAAGATCAGACTATGCTCATTTTCGACAAACTCTACCGCTGAATTGGCGTAAGCGTTTGCCTGAATGACCAGCTCGTTCTGATGGCGATCGATACCATAAACATTCATCTGCTGAGTATCGAACAAACCAAGCCGTATCGCCTCACCACTCTGATTGTAACGATCGACGATCAGTCGCGGACCGATGTCACGTCCGATCAAATCTCGATGAATAAAAGCTATGATCGTAAAATTGTTCAGTCTCTGATACCAGAGCAGTGCCTTTTCAGGTTCTTCACTGGCTCTTATACAACTGCCAAGATAACCTTCAAGCAGAGGCAGGCTCAGATGCTTTTCCATGAGAAACTGCCCAAAATAGCCACGCAATAGACCGATACGGCTGCGCACGTCATCGAGACGATCGGGATAAGGAATGATGACTTCAGCTACATGCGCCTTAACGCTTGCAATAACCCGATGCATGCCTTTAAAGACATACTGAAAACGCTTTTCATCAGACATTTCGTCGAGAATGCGCCCGGTCGAGTCATAGACTGTAAATCTGAACATACCGGGATATCTGGACTTATAATATTTCAGGCGCCGATGGCATTCCTGCAGCGGACTGGCTGAGCTGTCGGCCCTGCGAAAATCAGCCTGCAGCATGCCATGAAAGTATTTGTCGTCAGAGTGGTATTTGCTGATCTGATCGAGCGAGTCGCGCATTTTTTCGCGCCATTCAAGAACCTGACGCTCGCGCACCAGACTGTAATGGCTGAACATGGCTACGTAAAGCAGACCGGCCGGCAACAGAAGGCCGTAAACAACCCGGGCCAACAGGTTGAACCAGTTACCTCTGCGCAATTTCAAGCTCCCGGCAAAAAATCTCGAAGCAAATATTCTCTGACCTGTATTCTACACGAAATTCTAC
Source organism: Candidatus Rifleibacteriota bacterium (assembly GCA_022704885.1). The sequence continues at coordinate 6,810 of JAKJFO010000026.1, forward strand.
ATAATTGCCTGACTCATCGCAAATAGACTACTCTCTGTAATTCTGCGTGCAGGATGACCGTTCTATACCGATTACGATTACGATTACGATTACGAGCACGAGCACGAGCACGAGCACGAGCACGAGCACGAGCACGAGCACGAGCACGAAGACAAGATAACAAAAAGGTCTGCAGTTTATTGCAGACCTTTTATTAAAAAGATTTTCAGTGGCCATAGTGGCCGACGAAGTTACATTTTTTCGAACTGATCTTTGCCAACGCCACAGGCCGGGCAGACCCAGTCAGCGGGAAGCTTGTCGAAAGGAGTGCCAGGAGCAACTCCGTTGTCAGGATCGCCAGCAGCCGGGTCATATTCATAACCACATACGGTACAAACGTATTTATCCATGATCATTACCTCCAGTGAATTTTTTCAAAAAGATTCTACCACAGTATGCAGAATTTCGAGCTCGTTTTTTTCTATCCACATATCTATCATCAGAACCGGGTATCTGACGTGATCGATAACCGCCATACGAAAAGAATGCTCTTCTGTTTTCTCTGGAGCAACCGGTTCTACCACGCCATCCCGGAGACGATACTCGATCTCGTCGGCCATCATGGCCACCTGTGCCCCGGATTTAAAGGTAAATAGAAGCAGGCGCGAACCGTCTTCGATCTGATAATCAGCCTCAAGACCGATCCGTGAGCGCAGATTGATTACCGGAATCACGATGCCGCGAATGTTGACAACGCCTTTAATGAAGTCTGAACGTTGCGGAATGTCGATCAAAGACACCGGCATCGAGACTTCTTCAACATCGACAGCAGGGATAGCAAAGGCCTTGCGGGCCATTTTGAAAATAAAAAACTTTTCGAGCCGGCCATCACCGCTTTTTTCGCGGACGTTCTGGGCGATTCTTTTTATCAGCGGCAATATCTGCGACATCTCTTCTTTTCCTGTGTGTGATTGGTTGCGACACCCGGGTGCCTGCGTGCAGTTATATATAACAGAAAACGCCGGCATAAAAAAGACTAAATATTCGTGAAGACTAAAGCTTGAGAAAGGTCTTGAGTTTTTCAACGGCGCGGGCGCGGTGGCTGAGGGTATTTTTTTCTGCGGCCGGCAGCTGGGCCACCGAGCAGTTGCGATCAGGCAACATAAAAACCGGGTCATAACCAAAACCGCCGTTGCCAAGACATTCAAAGCCGATGTAACCATCGACAGTGCCAACGAATTCATGTGCAACGCCCTTTTGGTCGATATAAACGATCACACAGCGAAAACGGGCGGTGCGCCTTTCTGCCGGCAGGTCGCCAAGCTCAGCGATAAGTTTGGCGATATTACGCGGATGATTGGTATCTGGCCCGGAGAAGCGAGCAGAATGAATGCCCGGGCGACCGTCAAGGGCGTCGACTTCGAGACCTGAATCGTCAGCACAAACTGGCTCTTTGACCTTTTCCCAGAGGGCGCGCGCCTTGAGTTCGGCATTAGCCCGGTATGAATCACCATTCTCATCGATATCAGGAAAATCCGGCAGGTCGAGCAACGTTTTTATGTTGCAGGCCGGCCCAAGAATGTGAGCGATTTCTTCGGCTTTGTGAGCGTTTTTCGTCGAAACCCAGAGATTCATCTGATTTTTCCCATGGCCTGATTCTGCAGTTCAAACAGCTTTTTTATACCGGCTTCGCCGATTTTGAGCATTTCATCAAGTTCGCTGCGGCTGAAATCACCGTCTTCGGCAGTGCCCTGAACTTCGATAAAGCCGCCCTTGGCGTTCATCACCAGATTCAGATCGGTTTCGGCGCGCGAATCTTCGATATAATCGAGATCGAGGCATGGTTTGCCATTTACTATACCGATACTCACAGCAGCAACCTGATTGATGATCGGATTTTCGGTAAGTTTGCCTTCGGCCATCAGCTTTTTTACAGCCATATCTAGTGCTACCATGGCACCGGTAATCGATGCAGTGCGCGTGCCGCCATCGGCCTGAATGACGTCACAATCTATCATCAGAGTGCGTGGCCCAAGCTTTTTGAGATCAAGCGCACAACGCATCGAGCGCCCGATCAGACGTTGAATTTCATGAACACGGCCCTTGACCGTAGTTTTGCCGTAGCCGGCGCGGTCATTACGAACCAGTCCGGCGGCGGGCATCAGGGCATATTCAGCGGTTATCCAGCCCTGCGGCACTTCACGGGCGGCAACATAAGGAGGAACTTTTTCATCGACCTGCACAGTACACAACACCCTGGTGTCTCCAAAAGATATCAGAGCTGAGCCATGGGGATATTTTACATAACCGGTCTCTATGCTGACCGGCCTGAGTTGATCGTAAGCGCGACCGTCGTGTCTGGCCATGTTAATTTCCTCCGAAACGCAAATTTTACCAGGCAAAGATATCACGTTGGCCGGCCCAGTTAAAGAAAAACTTGTAAATTACCGGTCTGTCAAAGCTGAATGATGTTTAAGAATCGTTGTCGTTGTCGAAGAATCTCACGCAGAGCCACTGAGGTGCAGAAGAGGATTCAGATAAATTCGTAGATTGCTGCTGATTATCTGCTTACCTGGAATTGCTGCCAATGAGCTTCAACAAGGTGTACACTTTTTTTTATAAAAATCTTGCGAGGGGGGTTACGGGTTGGCAAAATTATTCTTATACTCAAAAACATCATAAATCATGCAATTCATAAGAAACCAACTGGAGGTTACAAGTTATGAGTAAAGTGTATAAAACCCTCGCAGTCCTTCTTCTTGCCTTTGGCTTCTTCGCAGTATCAGGCGAAATCGACCAGGTTATGGCTGCCAAAAAGAAAGGCTGTCAGTCCTTCTTCAAAAAAGCAGCCAGCAAAATGAAAAGAAACATCAAAAAGGCCTGCAAAAAGACCAAGCGCGCTTTCGTAAATGCAGGTTCTGCCGTTACCAACAAGATAATGGACAGCGCCGTAAAAGCCAAATCCAAGATCACCGGCAAAAAAGCCAAGAAGACCTGGGTAAAAGGTCACTACAAGAAGGGTGCCAAGAGCCACACCAAGGGTCATTTCCGCAAGGTAAGCAAAAAGGGCGGCAAGAAAAGCTCAAGTTCCTCCAGCAGCGCACCGGCAGTAAGCGGTCAGCCCCTTCCCCCGGCACAGGATCCAGTTCTACCGAATTTTAACCGTTCGAAGCGATAATGTGATATAATACGCCGGTTCTAACAACTCAATCGAAGCAGGTTTGTCTCTTGAGGCAGACCTGTTTTCATTTTCAGAAAACCCAGGTGTCGAAATGTATGAAATCAGATTATTTCAGTGTTGAGGGACCGTCGTTAAACAAGGGTGAGGAATGTGAGAAGATCCTGAGTCGGCTACCGGAATGGTTTGGCAGTGGTGACGCGTTGACCGGTTACCGTGCCGAAATCGACATGCTGCCGACCTTCATGATCAGAAGACACGACCAGAGCTGTGGCTTTATCTGCATCAAGCCGCACTTCAAGGAATCGGTAGAGCTTTATGTGCTTGGCCTGCTGCCAGAATTTCACCGTCACGGCATCGGACGCTCGGCCATCGAATCGGTAACCGAGTATTGCCGATCGCGTGGGTATGAATACATGCAGGTAAAGACTGTGAGTTCGTCGAGTGACTGGCCGCACTACGAAGAAACCCGAAAATTTTATCTGTCACTGGGCTTCAAGCCACTCGAAGAGTACCCGTTATTCTGGGGCCAAGGCAACCCATGCCTGCAGATGATTAAAAAAATCGCATGACATAGCGACCTGATAATTATTTGCTTGTAAAATTCGGCCTGAATGTTCTATGCTTGGTTGCAGAACCTGTGAAGGAGAGTTTGCCACATGGGAATCATCAAAGGCAGAATACAGAGAGGACTCGGCGAGTCAAAAAATACCGTTCGCGAGCAGATGCCGTTTTTCCGTGAATGCTTTCCTGAGGTGACCGGCTGCAAAGAAGGCACGATTAACATTCTGCTCGAAAAGCCGCTGGTAATACTCACGCCCGACTTTACCAGCAAACCACTGCCATGGCACCCTGCCTTCAAGGTGGTCAAAGGTGGCGAAGTCTTCAAATTCGTGCGCATCAACATCACGGTCGAAGGCTGCAAACCAGTAAAAGCCTGGATATACAAGGCGCAGTTCTCACCATACCACGACAATCCTTTCTACATCGAGGTGCTCGCCCCACCCATCGGTTTCAGCGGCGAACCCTCATGCTCGATCGAAATTCTCAGCAGATGCAGCGAGGGTTTTGTGGTAGTCGATGATTCAGAGCGACCGGCAGGCTGAGAATGGAACTGGCGCGCCTCACCGAGCGGGTGTTATGGGTTCGCGGCCCCGCCAATGTCGGCATAATTCTGCTTGAAAACAGCAATGTCGCCCTGATAGATTCTGGCTGCGACGAGCAGTTCGCCAGAAAACTTCATGAGCTGCTCTCAGATTATCGTTTCAAGGTCTCACACATTCTCAATACTCACGCTCACGCCGACCACATCGGAGGCAACAGCTATTTTCAGGAAAAGTGCGGCTGCAGGATAATGGCTTCGACGCTCGAGGCTCCCACCATAAGGCAACCCCTGATTCAATGTGCCGTACTGTTCGCCGGCGCCCCGATCAGCGATCTGATGAACCGCTTCATCATGGCGAATCCGAGTCAGGTCGAGGTTGTCAGCACAAATGAGCTGCAGCTCGGCGATCTCAGAATCGAGATACTCGACCTACCAGGCCATTCGGTAAATCAGAAGGGTTTTCTCGTCGATGGCGTGGCATTCGTTGCTGACACGCTTTTTCCTGACAACTTTTTCAGCAAGCAGCGCCTGCCTTTCAATTATGACCCGCACGCGCACGCACAGACACTCGAAAAGCTGAGAAAAATCGAAGCCCGCTGTTACATCGGCGGCCACTTCCTGCCGCAGAACGAGATCAACACACTCATCGCCAACAACCTCAGCCATCTCAACGAATCGGTTGAATTCATGCGCGGCCTGCTCAAGGCGCCGATGCCGCAGGATCGAGTGGTCAAAGCATTTCTTGACCATTATGGGCTCAAAAAGACGAGCTGGGAATACTATCTTTATCGCGCCACCGTGAATGGCTATCTGTCGTCGCTGCACCGGCGCGGCGAAATCAAATACCGGGTTCTCGACAACCTGCCGGTGTGGTATGCAGCATAGATCGACAATAATCGCCATGGTATTGATCTGCAGCGCAGCTGCACCGACAGCGGCGCAGACGGTTACGCGCTGGAACCGCATTCCGGCGAATGGCGGCACACCGCAGACCGTCAGACACCCGCTCGAACGCGCCGACCAGCCTGGGGAACTGTTCAGATTCAGTTACGAGACGCCGCCGGTAACCACAATGATGCGTCGTATCAGACACGGGTTCAGCGAACTGTTTCCCGAACCGGTTCCAGAATTGAGCGAAATCGACATCAGCCGGGCAACGCAACTGCTCGAAGAACTCGACATCGAAGCCGAAAGCGCTCTTGAACTTGGCTACGACACGCTCGATCTCAGCAAAGAATTGTCGATATTCGACCCTGACCGGGTTGTCGAAGAAAAAGCCAGCGACAGCCTCGAATTACCTGAAACTTCAGACCTGCAGCCGGCAACAGTCACTTTTCCCATCGGCGAAAATTGAGCATTACCGACTATTCAGATTTTGCCTTCTGGTGACATGCCTGGCAAAGAACCGGGCGATCCTGACTTGGCACAAAACACAATTTGCTCTGCTCACCGCAGACGCTGCACACTGCCACCCGCTTTTCGCCTGGCATTTCGCATATTGTGCGCAATTTTTCGGCAAAACAGGCACCGCAGTAAAGCGGCGGCACGTCACACCCGTGCTCGGCAAGAAATTCGCGTTGCGCAGTGCTGAAAATGAAAGCAGCTCCGCAGCATCTGCAAACCAGATTCCCTGAACTCATGCCGATCTCCTTAGGTCAATATCAGCCGTCAAAAACCTGCGACTCAGGTTGAGAATGCCTGCAGTATCTGTTACCATGTGTACCTATGCAGGCAGCAAAAACTTATAAAGTTATTATACCTTACAGCGAATCGGCGAATCCACGCAAAAAATTCAAGATCGAATACACGGTGGCCGCGGTCGATCGCGAATCGGCGCTCAAAAAGGCCGAGCGAGAATTCGACTCTTACACCGACTACAACAGCGCCTCATGGGTGCGCAGCATCGAGCGTGAGGGAATACGCATCTGGAAGCTGCTGCCTGACCGGCCACAGACGCCTGAGCGCATCGACGAGCTTGCAAAGAAGCTCGTATCTGAAGACGAAGATATCGTCTACAACAGCCTCAAGGCACTCGGCGAACTCGAAGACGCTTCGGCCAGCTCTCAGATAATCCACGTATTCAGACATAATAACCCCGAACTGGTGGCGCTCGCCGTCGAAACCCTGGGCAGAATAGGCGACCCCAGCAATCTTGGCGCCATACAGGGGTTATACAAACAAGATACTCACCCGCGTATCAAAGCCTGTGTCGTCGCAGCGACCGGCAAACTGGCACTGCCGAACGACAATGTCGTCAGCTTTCTTACCCGCGCCCTGCAGGAAGAAGACGCCCGCGTGCGCGCCAACGCCATCGAAGCGATCGAACGCCTCGATCTGCCCGATGTCACCCGTCTGCTGCTGCCAATGCTCAACGACGAAGACAACCGGGTGCGCGCCAACGTAATCAAAGCCCTCTGGAACAAAGAAAGCCACGACCAGCTGCTCGCGGCGCTCAAGGTCATGGCCATCGACGACAACCCCTGGATGAAAGCTTCAGCAGTGTTCGTGCTCGACAAGGTCAATATTCCGGGACGTCTCGAACTGCTCGCCGACATGGCCGCAGACGCCCATCCCAAGATCCGGCAGAATGCGCGCGAGGCGCTTTTCCGCCAGAATGGAATCGAATGCATACCCTGGTGGCTCGAAACTCTCGAAAACGACGACGAATTTTCGCAGATAGCCGGCAAGGTAGTCAACATGGGCGATAGAGCGCTTTCTACCATTCTCGCTTTCAACGGCCAGACCGAAAAAAGCCGCCGATACGCTGGGATGCTGCTTGATCTTCTCGAACAGAAGGTGCTGCAGTCTTCTGGCTGGATCAGCTGGCTGAAGACCAAACAAAAACGGCTGTTCAGGAACAGCTGAGCCCAGTCCAACATTAAATTGATAAGTGGCCAGGCTTGTGATAGCATGGCAATCATATTTACAGGCATCTGAAAAACCAACAACAGGCACAGGATTATGAAAGAACAACCCACCAAGATGAAAACAGTCGCACTTTACGCTCTGCTGCTCATCCTTCTGCTAACAGCGTTCACCAATATCGCGGGCACCAAGAAGGTCGACCGGCTGAAATATTCTGAATTTCTCAAGATCATCAAGGGCGAAGACACCAGCCGCATGATTTCGAGCATCAAAATCAATGACCGTGAGATTTCAGGGCGCATTCAGAAACAGGTAACACTCGGTTCGAGCAATGAAGTCCCTGCCACCAACTTCGTCGTCATCGTTCCCGACGACCCCGGCCTGATGGAAATCATCAGAAATTCGAACATCATCATCGAAGCCGAACCGCCGGCGCAGATGTCATGGTGGCTCAACCTGCTGATCAACTGGTTCCCGTTCATACTGCTGATCGGCGCCTGGCTTTACATTCTGCAGAAAATGCAGGGCGGCGGCGCCAAGGCCCTCAGCTTCGGGAAAAGCCGCGCGCGCATGGTCGACCCGACCGAAAAACGGGTAATGTTCAAAGATGTCGCCGGCGTCACCGAAGCCAAAGAAGATCTGCTCGAAGTCGTCGAGTTCCTCAAGGAACCGCGCAAATTCACTGATCTTGGCGCAAAAATTCCGCGCGGCGTATTGCTGTTCGGGCCTCCGGGCACCGGCAAGACGCTGCTCGCCCGTGCTGTTGCCGGCGAAGCCAATGTGCCGTTTTTCAACATCAGCGGTTCTGAATTCGTCGAAATGTTCGTCGGCGTTGGCGCCTCGCGCGTTCGCGACCTCTTTGAACAGGCTCGCAAGAATGCTCCCTGTATAATTTTCATGGATGAAATCGACGCAGTCGGCCGCCAGCGCGGCGCCGGTCTCGGCGGCGGCCATGACGAACGCGAACAGACCTTGAACCAGCTGCTCGTCGAAATGGATGGTTTCGATAATACCAAGGGCATCATTCTGGTGGCCGCCACCAACCGACCTGACGTTCTCGACCCGGCGCTGCTGCGCCCCGGCCGTTTCGACCGCCGTATCGTTGTCGACCAGCCCGATATCAGGGGCCGCGAAGAAATTCTCAAGATTCATGTCCGCGATAAACCGGTCGCCGATGATGTCGATCTCGCCGTGCTGGCTCGCCGCACTCCCGGCTTCGTCGGCGCTGATCTGGCGAACCTGACCAACGAAGCTGCGATTCTGGCTGCCCGTCATGGCCGCAAAATCGTGATAATGGGCGACTTCGAAGCTTCGATCGACAAGGTTATCGCCGGATCTGAACGCAAGAGCCGCATCATTTCTGAAAAAGAAAAAGAAAATACTGCCTATCATGAAATGGGTCACGCACTGGTTGCGGCCTTCCTGCCCAATACCGACCCAGTCCATAAAATCACCATCATTCCGCGTGGCATGGCACTCGGCATGACCATGCAGCTGCCGGTCGAAGACCGCCTGACCGTCTCGCGCAGCCACCTCAAAAATCAGCTGTGCGTTCTGCTTGCCGGCCGTGCCGCCGAAAAAATCGTTTTCGACGAGCTGACTTCCGGCGCCAAAAACGATATCGAGCGCGCCACCAAGATCGCGCGCAAAATGGTCTGCGAGCTTGGCATGAGCGACGAAATCGGCCCGCTGCATCTCGGCGACGACAATCAAACAGTATTCCTGGGCCGCGAATTTAACACGCGCAACGATCTTTCTGACGAAACTGCCCGCAAAATCGACGCCGAAATCAGACAGCTGATCGACTGGTCTCAGAATAAGGCCATGGAAATTCTCACCGAAAACCGTGAACTGCTAAATCGGGCTTCAAAAGCGCTGCTAGAACGCGAAACCATCAACGGTGAAGAATTCAAAGAACTCATTGCCGGCCGCGAGCTGCCGCCTCTGCCGCCGCCGCAGCCCAAACCGATAGAAATCGCGGTCGAAGCCATTTCTGATGCCGGCAAGGCCAACCAGCAGGCACACGAGCAAAAGCCGCCAAAAGACTACAATCCGGGCGAATATCGAAAAGACCCGTAGAATCAAGTGAAGCACCGGCAATTTCTCTTCATCCTCGGCACCAGACCGGAAGTCATCAAAATGGCTCCGGTCATTTTTGCCGCGCAAAAATGCGAAAATATCACGACACAGATACTTCATACCGGCCAGCATCGAGAACTGGCCGAAGAGATGTTCAAACACTTCAGGCTTGAGCCAGACTTCGATCTCGCCGTAATGCAGCCTGACCAGTCACTTTTTCAGCTCACCAGCCGGATCACCGAAGGAATCGGCGAAATCGTCTCGCGCAACCAGTATGACATGATCTTCGTGCAGGGCGACACGTCGTCAGCCTTTCTCGGCGCTCTCAGCGGCTTTTATCAGAAGATTCCAGTAGGACATATCGAAGCCGGCCTGCGCACCCAGAACCGCTACAGCCCTTTCCCGGAAGAAATCAACCGCCGCCTCGTCACTCCGCTCGCCAGCCTTCATTTTGCGCCAACTGAGCGCGCGCGCCAGATGCTGCTCAAAGAAGGAACCGCCGACCAGAGCATTTTTGTGACAGGAAACACAGTCATCGACGCCCTGCACTGGAGCCTGCAGCGCAAGCTCAGCACACCCCGAGAATTTGCCGACATCTTCGCGGCTGACGGCCGCCTGATACTGGTAACCACACATCGCCGCGAAAACTTCGGCGAACCGCACCGACAGGTGTTTTCAGCCCTGCTCGAGCTCGTCGACAGATTCGACGATGTGCGCATTCTGTTTCCGATTCACCCGAACCCGCGAGTGCGCGACGAAGCAGCCAGACTGCTCAACAACCATCCGCGCATATATCTTAGCGCTCCGCTGAGTTATCAGGTTTTTATCATGGCCATGCAGCGCTGTTTTCTGATAATGAGCGACTCTGGTGGCGTTCAGGAAGAAGCTCCCAGCCTTAACAAGCCGGTTCTGGTGCTGCGCGAGTCGACCGAACGCCCGGAAGGCCTCGAAACAGGTGCTCTCAAGCTGGTCGGCACCGACAGACAGAAAATCCTCGACAGCGCCAGCGAACTGCTCTGCGACCAGACCGCCTACGCCAGAATGGCCAACGCTCTCAACCCCTACGGCGACGGCAGGGCAGGGGAGCGCATAATCGAAGCCGCCACAGCCTTTTTGAGCTGACCGTTTCGCCCCCACGCAGCGGATAGAAACCGCTGATTACACTGATTACACAGATTCTCGCAGAATACACCTCACTCATCTAAACCAGGTCGCCAACACTTTTTCATCACCACAAGACGGCAGGCTCTCTGACTCACAGCATCCTTCTCGTTTCTACGCCAGGCAGAACTACAGCAATTCACACTGAACTCTATACCCGAACAATTATTCGCGCTCAGCGAAGCGATGCTTGCACCCGGACGCGCTTGTTTCATCAGACACCCTGGCGCTAGTTCATTGTCACATAAGAGCTCAAGGTTCTCCGTCATTGCGAGGAGGGCGTCAGCCCGACGTGGCGTATGCCGAAGGCATAAGCCCAGCTCTTGAAGCTAATCCCATGGACAAAGAGATTGCTTCGTCGCTACGGTCCTCGCAATGACAGTTTTGAGCTTGCAATTCAAATGTGACAGAGGACAAGCGCATCCTGCGCGTCGTAATCGAAAAACAAAATTTATTTACTCAGACAACTCAGAAAAGATCGATCCTGAGCTCATAAAAGGGCCAGTGGGTGAAGTTCGAGAACAGTTCGACTACCTTTTTGCGCTTACAGAGAGCTATCTGCGCTTACACTCCTCATATAATCCACCCTCTCTTTCAGTTGTCTCCCCTTCAGCCTCAATTTTAAACATAAGACTGATAATATCATCACTATTTTCAATAAAATATAACTATTTTGATCATATTTTATATAATTTTATCAGATAAAAATACATATTATTATCAAAATATTAAAAAATAATCAGATTAATCTGATTCAACGCCAGCAATTCTCAATTAAGCGGCAAGGCTTCACCAGCCCGCGTCGGGGCTTGAACCACCAACTCTCTCATAGTGAAAATCTGGGGTCTCGCACAGAGGGCGACGATTACGATCCATATTTTAAAATCCGCCCCGGGCGCCCTCTTGCAGTCATTCTATGCGGAACCGAAAGTGAAGTCGCAAAATCCAGGTATTGCAGCCTGCCGCAGCCTCTTAGCGGCGCGCAGCCACACAAGCACAGTCAGACATAACTTCAGATCCCTGCTACCTGCAGCTAAATTCTGACATAGCACTCAAAAATCTGCGTCAATCAGTAAAATCTGCGGTTTCTGTTCTTTTTCCCGGCATTTATCTGGCGGCATGGCTCTCGCCGGCGGTGACCCCGCAAAATCGGCAAAAAAAAGCGGCCGCTTTCGCGACCACTTCAGCTTATAAAAAAAGCGCAGAGTAACTGCATGATCAGGCAACAAAAAATAAGCCTGGCTACTAAAACAGAGTTAAACAGACAGGTTCAGCGTATAAAAGTAAATTTTGAAAAGGTTCTGGCGACATATGCGTCAGAAAACCGGCAATAATCAGTGTTGATGCTCGGCCGCAATCTGGCTTCTGGGAGCAAGTATCTCGAGAGCTTTCTGTTCAGCTTCTGGAAGGCGGGTTCTTGCCAGATCAAGTCTTGGGCCAGCTTTTCGATCGATAAATAATCTCATAAAATCGATAACGCGTTCGCGCTGAGGCTCACCCACAGCTGTCGAATGAGTTTTTATCAAAATTTCGATATCCTCGGGTTCGAGTATTTCAAGCAGATAATGAGTTGTTTCGGCCAAGGCATCTGCCCCAATCTCAAGAAAGGTCTTAAGCATAATTCTGGCGCCGTCTTCTTTCGGCATCAGCATGGCAGACAGACCACGGGCATTTACCGCCAGGTGATGATTGTCGATGGTCCCGGCAAGGTTTTCGAGCGCCACGCGGTTTTTCTGTGCAAACAGCGCGTAAAGAGCATTTAAACGAATCTCAATCGACTCGCCATGGCGGGCTGCAAGCTCTTCAAGCATGGCGCCGGTCTGCTCGCGTTCAAAGCCGCCCAGCGAGGTTACCGCCATCAGACGCACCTCTGACGACTCATCGTTGAGCATACGAGCCAGCGACTCAGGGCTCAACGCAGCAGAAGCCTTCTGCATCGAAGCGGCCGCGGCCTGGCGCACCCACTTATCACTGTGTGAAACACCTTCTTTGATCATGGCAGCAAACGGCAGATTAAACTCAGACAGATCTATCACTTTTAACATAACTTGAGCAAAATCAGCGTCGACGCGCTGCAGAGCAGCCATTGTCTCCTGAAGAAGCTGCTGATCCATGGCGCGCCATTCCATGCGCAACTGGCGCAAAGCTTCTGACGAAGATGGGTTTATCAACAATCTGATCACTGGTTCGCCGCCGAGGCGCTTAAGAGCCATTAGAGAGGTTTCTACAAACTGATAATTAGCATATTCATTTAATTTTTCTGATGATTTAATCATCAATCTGATAATAGCAGGTATTCCGGCAACCCCGGAGGCCTTAACAACTAATTCTACCGCCCGACTCATTCGGGCAAAGTCCATGTTGCTGTCGAGCGCGTCGAGAGCATCGGGAGCCAGACGGCCAATCTTCAGATGATCGACGTCGATCGAGTCAGAAACGTCTGCGATAGCCGCCAGCAACGATGGTCGGCATGATATGTCTGCATCGCGCATGGCAGTCTGTAGTCGATCGAAGATCTTTGCTCCCTTCTCAGGGTGAAAATACAGAAAGTCTTCGATTTTACGCGCAACGACAGCCTGCACCGGCACAGTCAGGGTGGCCAGCTTTTCGAGCAGCACAGCCAGAGAAAAACCACCCATGTCAATGATGTCGCAGACAGCGTTTTCAAGCCGTTTTTCCGGCGTTCTTTCTAATTGTTCGACCATGCGTCGAAGGGCTTTAACATTGCGTGACCGTTTTGGTTTGTTGGTTGTTGTCATTGAGTGTTCCTGATTCAGAGACATTTAAGCAGTCGCACCAGGCGCGCTTTGTCGATTTCCCGCAAAGCGCCGATCTCGACCATCTTGCGCGTCTCAGTCTTCAAACGTTCGCGCTGCGAAAAATTCAGGCTGTCTTTCAGCACCATAGCTGGTATGACAGCGTAAAGCGAATCGCAGTCGATGGCGTGCTGCCAGAAGTTCCAGAATTTTGCGGTCTTATTACGTATCAGCGAATTCATCGCCGACATTGCCAGCGCTTCGGCATTGCGCGCTTCAAGGCGCAATACAAGATCGAATTCACGCTGAGCCGACGAAAAGTCGCCGGCAAAGAAAAAAGCTTTGCCAAACAGCATGTGATCTTCGATAAAACGCGGGTGATAATCGCCGATCTTCTGCAGATGCCGCATTATTCCCTTGCCATCGCCGGTAGCGAGCGTCAACTCTACCCTGGCGATAATTTCGACGAGACTTTCGATGCCGTCACTGAAGTTTTCCCAGACTTTGAGTGCCCGGGCCGGCTGCCCCTGCATTATGGCAAGGCGCGAATACCAGACCGCGAGTTCTTCGTCAGTGCTGTTCTTTTCGAACAGCTGTTTAAACGTGTTCTCGGCCGTTTCAAGCTCATCAAGCCGCATGGCCGTGTAGGCATAGAGAAACAGCGCGTGCTGTTCCGCCGGGTATTCTTTGAGAATAATCTCAAGCCGGCCGGCAGCACGTTCGAATTCTTTGTCGAAAAGGTCAAGCTCGGTCATCGCCAGATCAAGTTCCGGCATATGCCCGAGATCACGCAGAGAATCGCGCAGAATGGCGCGGGCGGCCTCAGTATCACCCTTCATCGCCAGCGATTTTGCCAGATCGATGCGGTGACGTGGCTCTTTTGGCCGGCTCAGATGAACTTCTGAGTATATCTCAGCTGCGCGGCCGAATTCGCGCGCCTGAAAAAGCAGATTAGCCAGTTCATCAGCAACCAGCAGGTCGGCAGGATCCTTGCGCCGCAACCCCTCAAGCTCTTTGACCGCTAATTCAAGTCTGATGCGCCCGTCATAAAGCCCGTCGAGAATGTCGTAAACGTCGGTTTCGTGACGGCTCAACCCAGATTCGAGGCGCGAAGCAGCCGCCTTCTTGCGAAGAACCGGCAGACGACGGGCCATTTCGTTGTATTTTTCGCGCAACAGGCTCGGCGAGTCGATTGTTTCGAGCCCCTTGTTGATGACTTCGACCGCTTCCTGAATTTTGCCGTCACCCAGATAGACATCGGCGAGCTTGACCAGCAGTTCCTGATTGGTCGGCTCGATCATCATCGCACGTTTGAGAGCAGTAACTGCCTTCTCCCTGTTCTCGAGGCGCAGCTGGCACTGATAAATCCCGAGCAGCGGCAAAATCGAATCGCAGGCCACCGTACTGGCGCGCCTGAAAATATCGAGAGCCTCATCGAACCGCTCGAGCTGCATCAGGTCGTCGCCGAGGCGTAGCAAGGCATCAGCATCGCCGGCGATGGTTTCGAGCTGCCCGAGAGTGATTGCCACCGACTGTTCGATGCGCCCGAGATGCCGCAGACAGACAGCAATGAGCTTTTTAACATCGAGGTCTTCAGGTTGCAGAGCGCCGGCGCGATTAAAATATGCCAGCGCCTGCTCATATTCTTCGCGGTAAACATAAGCCTTACCGATGTTATAAAGCGCCATGCCGTTATCAGGCTCTTTTTCGAGCACCTGCCTGAGCAGCTTCACCGCGCGATCAGATAGCCCTTTCTGAAGACAGGCCGCGCCAAGATTCAGCATGATATTGATATTGTCGGGGTCGAGACGCAGAGCCCGGTCATACTCTTCGATCGCATGGTCGAATAAACCACGCTGCTGCAGATCGACGCCTTTTTCGAAAAATTCCTGTGCGGTTTCTGTTTCCATTTAAAATTCCTCGGCCCGGCCGGGGTTACGACGACCGGCGGCGGCCTGATTACTCTGCTGTTCTTTGAAGCGCTCGAGATTCTCGATCATCGCCGTGTAGTTTTCGACTTCCTGGGGAGCGCATTCCTTGAATTTGGAATAAGCCTCAAAATACCGGTAAAAAATGCGTGCATTTGTACTGCCCATCTTGTTCTTAGCAATATATGCCTCGGTGATCGGAATCATGAAGCTGTCTTCTTTACCCCATTCCCATTCTAGGAAAGGCGTATCGAAGTTGTTGAGATAGTCGCAGTACAAAAAGAATACCGCGTAGGGGTCATAGAGCAGCCCCATGATTTCTTCGAGGTCTTCTTTTACCGGTCGCCTGCTGCTGATGGCTTTGGGCAAACCGGCGGTCGCGATTACCGTTACGCCTTCGACTGCCGCCAGGCTCTTGAGTTCGGCTGACAGCAGGTTGCAGCGTTCGTTGAAGGTCATCTGCGCCTGATTGCGCATCAGTATCTTGAAAATCGGGTCGATGATTACGGCAACATCGCCGGCCCTTTCGAGGCGAGTGCGCTTGACATATTTTTTGACATCGTCGATGAACAGGCGGCCACAGGATTCATCGACAAGAATGAGGCGGCTGCTCATGCTGCCAACTGTCTGCAGCGCCGCTTTTCGTTTGTCTTCGATATCGCTGCGCACATTGTAAGGGTTCTTGACATAGTCGATAGGTATTTCAGCCGCCTGCGAAACGATCTTCGAAGTCGCGTCGAGACGATTCAGATCGAGACTGAAAAATATGACAGTAAGATCGGGGTTGAGGTTTGTGAGATCCCATGCCAGCTGGGTCGCAAAGGTAGACTTGCCCATGCCGACGCCGCCGGTGATCAGGTAGAATTCTTTCTGAAAGCCGTTCAGGCGTTCCATCAAGATCGGGAAGTTCGTCTGCAGACCAAGATAGCTGCGTTTCTGCTCGCGATGATCGGTAATCAGCTCTTCCATTTCGGCGAGATGCGAGTCGAGACTTCTGATGTAACCGGCACTGCCCTGCAGAAAAAGATTGCGCAGAGACTGAATGCTGTTACCAAGAATCTCGAAAGCGTCTTTTTCGCCATGAATGATGCGCTCAGAGAACTGGACCATGGTGCGATGCGCTTCTACCCTGATATTTCGATCTCTGATGCGCTCGATAACCGGTTCGACATCATCGAGCATGCTGACGCCGGCTCGCGAAAAGGGCGAAAGAAAAAGTTCTCTGACCCGGTCTTCACCGCCGGCAAGCTCAAGCCGTGTTTTTTTGCCGGGTCGTTCCTGTGCCAGCAGCGCCATCAGGTTGGCAAGATTGATCTGGAGGCCGTCTTCGATCAACTCAAGCATGGCACCAAGCAGGATACGGTTCGCTTCGGGGCCCTGAAAATCGGTAATGGTAAAGTGGTTCTCTTCGAGCTGGCGCCCGATCACGACGGGTTCGAAAACCAGATTGGCAAGAATGCGCTCTTCGTCAAGTTCGACCTCGCGCAGATATTCGACCAGGTTGCTTCTGATATCCGGGCTGCCGGCTACCATTCCACTGTTTTTCTTTTTTACCGGGCGCTGCCCGCTTTTATGTGCTGCCACGTTTACCTCCGCTGCATTCTGCAACATTCTAATGCAGCACGCGTACCCTGTCAATGAGCATTACACGCCGGCAATCTATTGCTTGACTCAGTGACAGATATTTGTTACTCATTTTATATCATTATAGACTGGCGGAAGACAAGATGATTACACGAGAAGCTGATTATGCGATTCGAACAGTACTGTATCTGACTCAGCACAGCAGCGAGGGCGCGGTTGCCACAACCGAAATCAGTGAAAAGATGCAGATTCCCTATAGATTTCTGCGCAAAATTTCGCACCATCTGGTCGAAGCTGGCATACTGGCGACCCACCGCGGCAAACAGGGCGGCATTTTTCTGGCTCGCAAGCCGGCCGAGATTTCGCTTCTTGACGTGCTTGAACTGTTCGACCAGCGCGCCATCAACCTGAACATCTGTTGTCAGGATCTCGACGCCTGCGACCGCAGTCGGCAATGCCCTATTCACACCCGGCTGGAACAGCTGCAAAAGAAGCTGCGAGCTGAATATGCTGCCTGCACCTTTGATGAGCTGACCGGCAGCAAGTGTGCAAAATACGTCAGAGAGGCTTGAAAATCTGGCGCAGTTTTTCTGAGCGCTCGCTATCTACCGCTTCGATTGTTGTCCAGTCTACGCGCTGACCAACCATTTCTTCGATTTTTTCGCGTAACGGCTGGTTGCGTATCGCCGATCTGGCAAAAACCGCCTTGATTACCGAAGTGGCAACCAGTGCGGTATCAATCATTCCCTGAGGCTCGATCTGACTGTATTTTACGCCCGAGGCATTCAGGTCAGTCATCGGGAAAATGGTGACCGCCGTCTGCGAGGCTGCATCGACTCTGATATCATTAATCTCGAGTATGGGCAGAGGTTCGTTTTCGATATAAAGGCGGGCGTAGTGCAGAGCGAATTTTTCATCAGGAGCAAGAGTTGCCACACAGCGGCTTTTCTGGCTGGTCGTACCCGAGAAGATAATTGCGCCGGCCGAGGCTTTTTCGACGCTGATGTTCTCGGTGACCCGCGCAAACATGGTCTTGAAATCGAGCTCAACCCGGTTGCTGATCTTGCCATCAGTCGGCATGTTGAAGGCAAACTGCGCGTTATATTCTTCGCCGCGCGGCACAAGATCGAAAGCGACGCCGGCCGAAGCGATCAGCGTAAGAGTCCCGGCCATCGGGTCGTTGATCAGCGCTTTTTGATCGATGATGATCAGAACTGGCGTTTGATCGTGATCATCGAAGACATGCAACGAGTAACTGTCGGGAGCATGATAACGAACCTGACAGAGTATATTGAGCGGCATCGGCAGGTTCATGCGCATGTCAAACGCCAGCGAACTGAGGTTATCCTGCGGCAGCCTGATGTCGCGTATCAGCTTCAATACTTCTTCGGCCGACGGCGTCTGAGCCTGGGCAACCCCGGCCAGCATAATTATCAGACCCATAACGAACAACAGTGTCTTTTTCATAACTCCCTCACTCTTTCTCATTATGCGCAGATTATACATTCGATTCACCCGAACAGCAATTTTAGTTCGGAGGAATCGGCTGTCAGCTCTTCTGGCTGGCAGCCAGAAGGGAACTCGCAGCGGCGGGGTCGACCAGCAGGGTTTTCTGATTCGTATAAGAAACGCGACCCGGGCCGCCGCCAGGGATTCTTTTTACGTGCGCAACATCGGCGTAGTCGACCGGAACTTTGCTGCTTGCGCGCGCAAAGCTGAACCAGGCGGCCAGCACGGCGCCACGGTAGAGATCGGCTTCGCTGATTTCGCCTTCAGCCTTGCGCAGAATCACATGTGCGCCCGGTACGTCGTTGGCGTGAAACCAGTAATCGCCGCGCCGCGCCAGCTGAAAGGTCAAAGCATCGTTCTGGCGGGCGTTACGACCGGCATAATAGCGGCAGCCTTCGATATCGAGAACCGGCTTGAAATCAGGGCGGCGGCGACTGCCGTGCCCGCCGGATTTTTTGCGACCGGCACCACGACCGGGCGAAGCCGGATCAAGAGCCTTGAGATCGGGCAGCAGATCGGCCTCGGTCTCGGCGTTTTCGGCCAGCCACAGCTGTTCGCGCAACCAGGCAAGATCAGCATCGAGAATCCTTATGCGTTTTTCGACTTCGGCGATACCGCGCTGCGCCTTCTTGTACAGGTTGAAAAAGCGTTGGGCCGAAGCCGCCGGAGTGCGCGCGGGATCGAGCTCGATACGGACGCGCTGCGATGTCTGCCAGTCTTCGAGTTCGACAAAGCGACTGCCCAGCTTTATCTGGTAAAGATTGGCTATCAGGAGGTCGCCGTGATGGCGGTAATGCCCTGAATCTGTATATTTCGCGAGCAGAGCGCGCTGATCTTCGAGAAGGCGTTCTTTTTGCCTGACTTCTCGGGCAATCATGTCGATGCAATGCTGTCTGCGTTCATTCAGGCGGCGCGCCGCCACCAGGTTTTGATATACCCAGTTGAGTGCGTCGTTGACCGTAGCAAAAACCTTGCACTCCGCATTTTTAAGATGATCGAGACGATACCCGGAAACCGCCAGAACCTTGTCGGCGGCAAGATAAACATATGCCTGCCTGTCAGCTTCGATATCAGCGAGCAGACGCACAAACTCTTCGCTGGCAAATTCGCGCCCGACACTGTCGAGGCGCGCAAGCAGCGCGGCGTGCAAAACTGGTGAAATGGCGCCGATACGGCTTTTCCATTCCGCTGCCGGAGCGGCAAAAACAGTAGACAGTTGCTGAACGGATGCTTTGAAGGGGTCGAGCACCGGCGCACTCTCAGGCAGCCGGTAAACCGCACCAATCAGGTTGTTTGAGGTGCGCGACAGGCGGTCGAGAATCTTGTGTTCGGCGTCGCAGATGAAGACGTCGGCGATGCGGCCGGTGAACTCGCCGAACAGGTAGTAATCGCTGCGGTTTCCAAAAAAGCTGTCGACAACCACAAAATGCAGCTTGACTACGCGGTCGAAACGGTTCTCGGCTTCGCTGCCAGCCAGTTCGACCGACATCAGGCGGCTGTCGATGAGCAGGCGATTGGCTGTTCGCACCAGCGACGAATTTTTATCTAGCTCAGATGCTGTTTCGGCAATGCGAAGACCCTGGTCGGGGTTATCGAGATTGAGCACCAGACTTGCCCGGCCACCACCCTTGCGCTTGAGCTGCAGCGCAAAGCTGCGCCCCGAACAGTCGATTGCGCGCGCTATCAGCGGACGATCAGCCAGCATAGCGGCGAGTTCGCCAACATGTTTTTTCAGCGACAGATAGTCCATCAGGCAGCCTGTAAAACGCTGTTCAACGGATTATGGCAGGATATATGATGTTTCCGGCAAATTGCAGTGTCTGCTTCGGTTCTTTGCCTTCGCCGGCGCGCCAGGCGATGGCGGTGACGCCTTCTTCGTTCATGGTTCCGTAGATCCAGTGGCCGTCGATATACAGCATCGGGCCGAAAAATTCGGGGTCATTCAGCTCGATCACGCCTTTGCTGCCGGCCGGAAGAGTTACCTTCATCGGTGATCGGTCGGTTGCACCACGAACCGCGGTGAACAGCAGCGAGCGGCTGCGGTCTTTTTCAGAGACGATCGAGGGCATGACCGCCTTGAAGCCCATCGCATCACCTTCGGCACTGTAATAGCTTTCGCCGCCGGCAATCCTGACATGCTGCTGCTTTTTCAGATCGTACATATACAGTGTCGACTTCGATAACCGGCCGGTTTCGGGATCTGAGTATTCGGCGAGTACATAAACCAGCAGGCTGTCAGACACCCAGACCGGGCGATCGACCACCGTTGTGGTTTCAGTGTTTTCACTGGTTTTTAGACGGGTACTGTCGATAATCGTCTGCTGCTGTTTTGTCGCCAGGTCGAGCAGTACAATCGAAGTGCTCGCCCAGACCACTTCAGGATCTGGTGCATATTGAACTGCGATTCGGCTGCCGTCAGGCGAATAAGCCGGGTTGGCATAGGCACCCATACCAGCACTGATATTAACGGCAACACTGGCGTCATCGGTCAGAGGCATCATAAAAAGCGAGTTAGCACCTTCGCGGTCAGAAACGAAAACCAGTGTCTGACCATCTGGCGAAACTGCTGGCATCGATTCTTCTGCTTCGGTGGCGCTAAGCCTGATTACTTCGCCAGTCTTGAGATCGGCACGATAAAGGTCGAACTGGTTACCGGCGCGGCCGCAGAACACAATCTCGACAGCTTCGCAAAGAAGCGGAAAAGCTACAAGGATGGCGATCAGCAGAATTCTGGCGATTTTCATTTTCCCTCCTGTTGCGGGGCCCGGCGACTGCCGGTAATTCTAAATTATTCAATATTATAGCATATACAGCAATTCCCGGTGAGAAGTCAAAAGACTGCGAACTCTGAGCAAGATCAAATGATCAGTTCTCATTCTGCATTCCCTTATGTCTGCGAGAGCCGCTCTTCGTCGTGCCAGGCTTCAGCAAATCAGCGTCAGGCTAAGTCGCAGAATCTATCCATCAACGCCCGTCTCTCGAATAATCTGCGTCAATCTGAGTAATCTGCGGTTTCTTCTCTCCTGCTCATAATTGCTGTTTGCCTGCCGGGCAAAGCTGTGGTAATATTGGCCGTATGGCTTACTATTATGCGATTCCGGTTTTTCTGACGCTGCTGTTTGCGTTCTGTTATCTGCTGGTTCATGTGTTGCTCGGCGTTTTTGATCGCCTCAACTTCTTCTGGGACTGGTGGGACGGCAAACGCAGACGCTTTCCTCTGCTGATCGGCGTCGAAATCGTTTATTTTGCAGCCATACTCTACTACATCGTCTACTGGGAACTCTCCGGCAACACCTGACCCGGCTGCTATTGCCAAACGGGCGGCGGCAACTTATAGTTAAGGGATGAATCCCGTCACCGGACAAATTGAACCGCTCATTACCGCCTCAGCCGGCGCCATACTTTTCTGGGCGCTGGGGCGGCGTCTTACCGGCAGCATGAGCTTCGACCTCGGGCGTGGCAGTTATATCGGAGCGTTTCCGTTTCTCGGAGCACTCCTTGGCGCCGGCTTGGCGGGTGGCGTGTTTGCGCAGCAGAGTTTTCTGGCGCTGACAGCAGCCGCATTTCTGCTGACTCTGATCGGGTTTCTGCGCGACCGCCAGAGATTCTCGTATCTCAGCCTGCTGCCATGTTGCGCTCTGGTAATCATTGCCAGCCTGTTTGCCGCTACCGACACCGGTGGCCTGTTCGTCATTTCAGCCACGATATGGGCTCTGCTGATCGTATTCAGCCTCAAAATCGCGGCGCTGGTCTACGAAATGCCGTTCATTCTGCTGACAACCAGCACCCTGACGCAGTTCATTCTCTTTTCACAGCACCAGTTTACGCAAACTGCTGTCATGACCAATCTTTCACTGCTGACCGCATCGGTAATGACGATGCTTTATTCAACCGGCGGAAGACGCGTTCTGACGGGCAGCAGCGGCATTTTTGCTGCTGGTTACCTGCTCGCTGCCGTCTCGTTACTGGAAGGTTCAGGCCGTCTGCTGATCTTCGGCCTTTTCGTGCCTTCGATGGTCATTCTGTTTCCCTTCGCCCTGATCAGTATAATGATCGTCGCATCTTATTTTGGCAACCGCCTGCACCACGGAACCAGCCGAGAAAGAGTCTATTCATGGTCGCTGCGCCGCGAAAGAACCGTGCTGTTTGCCGGGTTGTTCTTTCTCTGTCTGAACTTTCTGGCTCTGCTGGTTCTAATTGAGGCGCCAGGCCCGGCTTATTTCGTGCTGTTTCTGCTGTTCATCTTTTCGCTGTTCGTCTTTGTTTCCACCTTCGCCCGCAAAGAAGCTGCTCCCGGCCTGCCGGCGCCATCACAGATCGAAATTCTCGGCATCACCGTCGATGCGGTTATGCCGGCAGATGTCATTGCGCGAATCGACAGCTATCTTCATTCTGTGCCAGAATCTGTTGATAAAAAGACAGAATCTGCTTCAGCAGTTAATGGTACTGCGTTGTTTCATATAGTTACCGCTGATTCGCTGGCGCTCGTGCGGGCCGGCGAAGACGAGCGCTTTCGCAATTCGATGCGCCGGGCCGCACTCGTCGTGCCTGACGGTGCCGGAGTAGTCTGGGCCGCCGATTTTCTTGGCACTCCCCTGCCCGGTCGGGTGCCGGGGGTTGCCCTGGTTTCACAGATCTGCGAAACTGCCGGCAAAGCCGGCTGGAAAGTCTTTTTTCTCGGCGGCAAACCCGGCATCGCAGAGCAGGCGGCCGGTCAGCTGCAAAATGAACATGGCGTAAAGATATGTGGTATAGAACATGGTTATTTCACACCTGATTCCGCCGAAGAAGAATCCATTCTCGAAAAAATCACAGTGGCGCGTCCGGATATCATATTTGTAGCGCTTGGCGTGCCCCGCCAGGAGTTTTTCATCGCCCGCCTGCGCAACTGCCTCAGACGGGGTGTCGCAATCGGTGTGGGGGGCAGTTTCGACGTAATATCACAGACTTTGCCGCGCGCCCCTTACTGGATGCAGCGTTTCGGCATCGAATGGCTTTTCCGCCTCTGGCTCGAGCCGCGCCGCTTCATGCGCATGCTCGGCATTCCCCTCTTCGTCCTGCAGATCCTCCGCCACAAATGGAACGCTGAAAGCTCATAGAGTATTTATCAATTCCCACTGTCGCCCCACTTACTCGGGCGCTCGGCGGGATCTCAACGCTCCAGCGATTCGCCTCATCAACTTCTCGATTGATGGAGCCTTTGAGTCAAAACTGCTCGGCTCACAAGCTTGCGCTTTTGAGATGCCCGCCTATGCCCTTACTGTTTCTGTCATTAAAAGTCAGTCATAGAGGAAAGCAGGAGATCTCCCAAAACTCATTTATGCAGAATCGGGTGGCGCAAATTGCACCACCCGATACATTAAATGCAAAAAAAACTTACTTCTTTTCGTTGGCTTTTTCGGAAAGCTTGAGCATGGTGTTCTTGAACTGGTCAGCAGGCACACTCAGGAAGATGCGGGCCAGGTTTTCCTGGTTGTCTTCGACCTTGGCGCTCTTGAGCAGTTCGGTCATTTCGGGAACGGAAGCGGTCCAGCCACGGAAGGCGTCGAGCAGGTTGATCATGGCATCGACGAATTCTGGCAGTTCGGTCTTCTTTTCGACGAGGCCGGTGAATTCCATGGTGAAGGCCTTGTCATAATCGACTGAGAAGAAGGCGGTCTTCATGTTCTGCAGACCAGCCACCGGAATCTGCACGCGGCTTTCCCAGTTCGGGGTGGTGACTACGGCGCCCCAGAGGCGCGATGTGGTATCGACGCGTTCCATCAGGTGCGAGAACGCCTTGTTGGTGCTGATATTCTTGGCCTTGCCGCTGCTGAGCTGCGAAACCATTTTGAGCACGTCTTCGCTGCCGAAAGCCATGGTGGTTTCGTTGATGAAAATCATGTTGCCGTTGGCGTTGAGCTTGTTTTTAACGGCCTGCAGACCTTCGATCGTGGTTATTTCAAAGCCGGCGGCGAGGTCTTTGTCGGTCTGAATCAGTTCAGATATCTTCTTGGTCGAAAAAGTGCCGTTAACGAGAATGCAGGGGCGTTCGCTGCCATCGAGGAACAGCATGACGTTTCTGATGTCGCGGGCGGGTTCGATGCCGGCGCGTTTGTAGAAATTGACCATTTCATTGGTGCTGGCTTCGATCTGGGTGTCGAGAACGGCCTTGATTTCAGGCTGCGACACGATCGCGGCCAGGTCAAAATTGACGATAAGGTATGCATCATCCGGAACGAGCGGCAGCAGCACGTTGCTGTAAGCTGCAATAGTGCTGAATACGAACATTACGGCGACCAGTAGAAATTTAGCTTTCATGTGTTCCTCCTCAGAAATCGGTACAAAATAGACTCTTCTCTGCAAGATAAGTCCTGCCAGCTGCAAAGTCAACTTTCACAACGGTAAAAAAAGTTTTACAGACAGCGCCTCAGGCAACCCTTTTTGCAGCAGCGGCCCACTTTAAAGCCATCTGTCGCATACCCTCAGCGTATTTTGGCCAGTCGTGCAGGGTCTCAGGATCAAAATCAGCACCATTCGGCCAGACCAGCGTATGCCTTTCAGGATCGACAGCAACCTGCCTGAAAAATTTATCATCACGCAAAGGCCCATAAACAGAACCCTCTAAGATATCGCCCAGAAAGACTAACTGTTCAGTATCGTCATCAAAAGTTACCCGCAAGGTAAAGGGCTTTACCACTTCAACGCTCATGACCCGATAAATGCCATGCATAACCATTCTCCCTCTAGCGCAAAGGCGCTATTTTAAACGGCAAACTGCCACTCTGCAGGCGATGCCAGTTTTCAATCAATTCACTCTTATGTATTTCTGCCCAAGCCTCTACAAGTCTCTGCTCTTTTTGATTTATCTTGCCAGCTATCAGTCTCACGCTTTCAATCGAAAACACGGCAGAAGTGTTCTGACAATATACGTGGAAATGTGGTTCATGATGTGGCACACCTACTTCAGCGTACATGCAAACAATAATACCAAAAAATCTTGCCAGTTCAGGCATCTTTATCTCCGCTCATCTCAAAATCAAGCACGGTAAAGGCTGTCAATTCCTTGTCAGAAGTATAATCTTCGAATAAAGCATCAGCAGCCTTTTGAAGCTGAGTATCCAGCATGCTTTCGATGCTGAGGTGGTAATCGAGTTCAGGCCATTCTATACCGGTCTTGTTACAGATAAAACGGTAATTTTGCAACTGCTGTAGCGAAGCTGTCAGCAACTCGTCATACCAGGAAATCGGAGTCAGAATAACACGCCCATCTTCAAGCTCAACGCGAAGATAGCGATCATCGAACCCTACCTGCTTACCTTTTGCTGAAATATTCATAAACAGCTATTTTGCCAGATCAGCCTTTATTCTTTAATGGGCTTGCTGCTCTGGTCGATGACTCACTTATTTCATAGAGAAAATCCGGTGAAAAGTCGGCATTGTTCGGCCAAACTATTGTATCAATGTCTGTATTAACAGAAACCTGTCTGAAAAAATTCAGATCTTTCAACGGCTCAAAAATTTCACCGGTCAGGTATTGTTGCAGATTGACCTGGCGATGTTCGTCATTATCAAAACACAACTCCAGCATATAACCTTGTCCAAGGTATTTAACGTCTTTTATCCAACGCATACAAACTCCCTA
>JAKJFO010000270.1 GCA_022704885.1 Candidatus Rifleibacteriota bacterium
TTTCAATATGTGAAGCAGGCTGGGAAAGCTGCCGCTTGCCTTCTTATCGCTATACGAGGGACGGCTGGGAAAAACCGAAGTTCTTCTTTTTTGCTGACAAATGCTCCACTCTTTTGCTTGATCAGGAGCGTCGCAACTGGGAAAAGAGCGCCGTTGCAGTCTCAAAAGAATTGTTCAACGCCGACCTATTCAAGATTGCTTCACCTTCAGATGATATCTCAACTGCCAGCAGGGCTCTGATGCTTGTCAGAAGTCTTGATCAAGTGCAAATAAGTCAGGATGGTCAACCAGGCGGACTTGATTACAGCCGTTCTCCGTCAGTAAGGGAACTGACCGCCATTGGCGAAGAAGCGGTAGATCCGCTGCTTGACTGCCTCGAATTTGACACGCGTCTGACCCGGTCAATATATTTCGGCCGGGATTTTCATCCTGGCCGCGAGTTTCTTGAAGTGGCACCGCTCGCCCAATATATATTATCAGGAATTCTTAAGGCGAACTCGATGGTTCCAAAAGGAGATAGCCTCCCGACTCGCTCAGAATACGTCAAAGCAGTGCGGGCCTTCAGGGAAAAGTTTCATGGTGTCCCGATTTCCGAACGATGCTTTATGCTTCTGGCGGATGATACAGCAGGATTCAACCAGTGGGTTGAAAGTGCTATGATCTTGACGAGCAGAAGTAACAGGGAGTTCCCCGAACGGTCTGGATGGAGAACGCTCCCGGCTGCAACAAAGGGGCCGCCGCCACCTATGGTGGGCGAGTCTCTGCGGGAACGCACGGATCCATCTGTTTCAAGTCTGTTCGAAAAGAGATGCCGCGCCCTGCTGGCGATGCGTCAAAATTATCGGAATGACAGAGATAAGGCTTATAATGCAGAAAGACATTACTGGGGTCTCATCACTTACTGGGCTAAATGGGAACCTGAGCGCCTTGTTTATATCCTGCAGGAATTCGCGACAGAAAAGCTGCCCAGTGAATTTAGCGCCATGTATGAAGAAGGAAGCATGTCGAATAGAATGTCGACAATGATTTTTTCACTGGCCTCTATAGCCAACGATGCCGGTAATGAAGATGCGATGAGCTGGATCACTTCATATCTTGCGGCAAACCGTTCAGAATCAGGATGGGGTTATTGTGTGGCCCGCTTCCTGGCAAACGAGCATGAATCACCGGCTGTTCAAAAGCTTCTCAGGTTGATATTGGAAGACCAGACAGGTCCGTGGGGAATCGCATATCGAAAAAACATCGATGGCGGGCTAAAGTGGTGGAGCGGTTATTCTCAAAAGGTTGTCAGGCTTGTAGCTCCTCAGGTTCCATTTTTGATCCAGATTCTCACCAGTGCCCAGCCAATGGGAACTGCAAAGATCGGCTTTTGTCCTGATTCGTTCGGAGATACAGCAATCACTCTGGATTCCGGGTTTACCTATACCGACGACAGAAAGGGCAAAGATTACTTCTGGCCAAAATACGATGATGAAATCAGGTTTTCTGTCGGCGACTGGCTGTGTCAGTGGTTTGGAGATGTTACCGCTACAGCGCGCTTTCGCATATACTGGCCTGCTGCTGTAAAGGAATATGCTCGCAAAAGCTGTCTGGCAATCTGGTTCGGATCTGACAGTTGAATCCTGAACCGGCCGTTTCCTGAGCATTTTCCTGTCACGGCATTTGGTGCAAATTCTTTCTGAACAGCGCATGTCATCAGGTTGTTTCTTAAACCCGGCATGTGGGCGGCAATGTTTCGCGGTGTGTTAATATTGTTCAAATCAATTGCCGGGTGATGTAAATGCAAGGTAATGGAAACAAATCAGGCCGGATCCGCTTTAAAACTCTGCTGGTGCGTGGAGCCATATTGGTCTTTGCCCTGGTTTTGTTTGTTTTTCTTAATAATACTTCGCTTTTTTCGCAGCGCCCGGCAGGAAAGCCAAAAATCCTCGCTCATCGTGGACTGGCGCAGACCTTTGACATCAAAGGCCTCAAATGGGATTCAAACACTGCGTCAATTATACATAAGCCAGAGCATGCCTTTCTCGAAAATACGCTGCCTTCGATGCGCGCGGCGTTCGACCTGGGTGCGGATATGGTTGAGTTTGACGTCAGGCTGACCAGCGACCAGCAATTGGCGGTATTTCACGACTTTCTGCTCGATTACAGGACTGACGGCAAAGGCCTGGTAGCAAGCTTCACCATGGCCGAACTGAGAGAGCTCGATCTCGGTTATGGCTACACAGCCGATGGCGGCAAGACATATCCATTTCGCGGCAAGGGAACCGGCCTTATGGTCTCAGCTGAAGAGGTGTTTGCGGCCTTTCCCGACAAGAGCTTTCTGATTCATGCCAAAGACGGCGGCGAAACCGTCGGCAGGTTGCTCACTGCTCTTTTTAAAGGCAAAAGCTCCGAATGGCTTGGCAAAATCGGTGTTTATGGTGATCACGATACGATGATGGTTCTCAAGTCAGAGTTCCCGCAATTGAAGGTGCTCTCGATGCAGACACTCAAGCGCGCACTCATTTCGTATATATTGCTGGGCTGGACCGGCTATATTCCAGACTCTATGAAGAATGCCCAGATCCACATTCCATTGAAATATGCCAGATATCTCTGGGGCTGGCCCGGCAAATTTTTGAACAGAATGGACTCAGTAAACACCCGATTAGTGCTGGTAGCCGGCGATGGAAAATGGTCGGAAGGATTTGATACTGAAGCCGATCTGGCGACGATTCCCGATGAGTTCAACGGCTATGTCTGGACCAACCGTGTCGACAGAATTGCCAGTTCAACAAAGTTTCGCAGGAATATAGACAAAGCGGAATCTTGTATCGATTATATCGAGCAGACCGGAAAACTCTGGGGCGTATCTGAAGTCACAGTTAATGATAATCAGACCGTTACCATGGTCGATGCAACGCATGGCGGCGCCGGTTGTGGGCTTACCATGTATGACGGCGCCGCGAATTTTGTTGCCAGCCTGACGCTGACAGTCGGTCAGAGCGTGACGCTATCAGATGGTCATCACGCTTCTCTGCAGTATACAATTAAGTCTATTGGCAGCGGGTCTGCCGAAATCGACGTGCTGGAGCGCTTCGACGCCCGCAGTTTCGGCCGGGGCATCACCGAAAAAAGGAGCATTGTAAAAGTCGCTTCATACAAAGGCCTCGATTCATCGCCAAAACCAGTTAAGTGAAGGTTTACGGCCATCTTTTCTCAATCATTTGCCCTGATTTCCTGGTAGATGTATTATATACAGAACCACATTACAACTGGATTCGGAGAATTGAATGAGAACGATTAACGTATCTGTCATCCTGCTGCTTTTTCTCTTTCTCTGTGGATGCGGATCTCATCCGGGTGACCAGACGTTGTTGGATAATTTCGTGAAGCACGAGCAGGATTTCGAAAAGCTCATTGCCATGATTCGAGCTGACAAGCAACTTCAACGTGTTGGTGATAATTGGACCGACCCTGGCGATCCTGAATCCATAGGTGTCTCGCAGGAAAGAATTCGCGCCTATAGATCTCTGTTCTCCAAGTTGAGTATCCCAAGAGGGTTTCATGCTGCTCGCGATCCCGAACGCTTTACTTTTATTGCCAGTACACAAGGTATCAGCGTTTCAGGATCGGCAAAAGGATATGCATACCTTGCGGAGATGCCAGATCTCGTTGTCAAAAATCTTGAATCATACTGGTCGGCAGACGACAAGTCATTTACTGCATACCAGCATATCAAAGGCAACTGGTATCTCTACTTTGATTATGAAGATTGAGCCACTGAGCCCGAACGCTGGGCCGCTTCCATAAGAGTTCAGCCAGGCTGAGGTGTGTTTGTGCTGATGCAAAAATCCTCAAGAACTTTTGATTATGCTATCATGAATCGATGTTTTACAGTAGCAGGAGGAGCCAGGTGTCGGAAAGCAGCAGTAAAGAGAGTCATCTGTCGTATTTGAAAGGCTATACAATCGGAAAAGATTATCCGATGTCTGATCAGGCAAGAGGAGTGCAGATTCCTGCTTACGAAAAGCCAGTTCAGGAAGGCCAGACAATTGTTGCGTTGCCCGATGCTACCACTGTGAAGCTGGCCGAGTATGATGTGCTCAAGTGTCTAGACGATCGAGTCAGCTCCAGGGTCTTCAAAGTTGCTGCGCTTACTCTTGATGAACTCTCGTTTCTTCTTTGGGCTGTACAGGGTGTTAAGAAAAAGGCAGACGACGATCGTCATCAACACCATGCTATCAAGAGAACGGTTCCCTCTGCAGGTTCCCGTCATCCTTTTGAAACTTATGTGGCTGTAAGTAACGTCGAGGGATTGGCACCCGGTATTTATCGATATCTGGCATCGATAAATTCGCTTGTGCTTGAAAGAAAGCCTGAAGACCTTGCGAGCAAGATTACAGAAGGTGCCATCGGGCAGCGCTTCTGTGGTGCTGCACCGGCATTTTTCTTGTGGAGCGTCGTGCCTTACCGCACCGTCTGGAGATACGGCCTGCCTTTCTCGATCAAGGCGATTACACTCGATGGCGGGCACATCGGGCAAAACCTCCATATTGCCTGCGCGGCGCTTGGTCTCGGAACCTGCATGATCGGCGCTTATAATCAACAATACATGGATACTCTTTTTGGCTTCGATGGCAAAGAAGAGTTTGCCTTTTATATGGCTCCAGTCGGTCGAATCGACTGACCTGAGCCTGTCTGGAGAAAACTATGTTTGGCTTTCAATGGCATTTGACCGATCGCTGCAATCGCCGCTGCCGCCATTGCTACCAGGAAAACTTCGATTACGGCGCCGGCGAAGCCTCGCCCGAGCAGCGCCGTCAGCTTGCCGCTACCATATTTGAGGCAATTCCCGAAGAGTCGGTTTCAATCAACCTGACTGGCGGC
>JAKJFO010000271.1 GCA_022704885.1 Candidatus Rifleibacteriota bacterium
GGTCCGGTCGGATTGGCTGTGCCGCCTCCGCCACCACCGCCACCGCAGCCGATGATGGCCATAGAGATAACCAGAATGCTTGCTAAAAGAATCGCGGATTTTCTGAACATCTTAAAAACTCCTGCTTAACGGGCTCAGCCGATAATAATGTCTGAAATGGTCTGGGGTTCGTAACCTTCGCGTTCGATGACGAGGTAATAGGTGCCGGGGGTAAGGCCAACGAAAGAATAATAACCGGTTTCGCCTGTTACCATGCTGTTTACGCGGCTGCCGGTGCTCTGGTCAAAAATGTCGACCTGGGCACCGCTGACCGGCAGGCCTGTCGATTTGTCTGTGATTACACCGCTGACGCCGGTTTCGTTAATTACTACTACCGGAACTTCGGTAACTTCAATATCGTCGAGGAACCAGGCGTCCTGATCCTTGACCATGCTGAATATCAGCTTCAGACTGCCGCGGCTGGCATCGACTGAGAGGTAGCTTGTAAATACTCTGGCAATGGTGGAACTTAAATAATTAACCTCATCGATGCGCAGAAGCCATTCTTCACCGCTCATATCTCTGAACCTGATATAATTTTCGCTGGTGGTCTCCTGTTCTACCAGGGTTCCTTCGCTGGCGCTGCTGACGACGCTGGTCTGCGACTTCTGCCAGGCGGCGAGAATCTCATAAACTGCGGATTCTGGAGTCGAGGTGTTGACAACTGCTCCGGTCGAAGAACCTCCGCCAGAACAGCCAACCAGTGTGGCCAGCGCCAGAAAAAACAAAGCAAACAGTGCAGGCAGGTTCTTACCACTCATACCAACTATTCCTCCCGGAAAAAACTCATTACAACTCTGGATTATTCGCCGATGACCTTGATCAATACGCGTTTGCGCCGGTTACCATCGAATTCGCCGTAAAAGATCTGCTCCCAGGGGCCGAAATCGAGTTTGCCGGCAGTAATCGCGACGACTACTTCGCGACCCATGATAGTGCGCTTGAGATGCGCATCGGCATTGTCTTCGCTGCCGTTGTGCCGGTATTGCGAATATGGCTTTTCGGGCGCAAGTTTTTCGAGCCATACTTCGAAATCATTGTGCAGGCCACTCTCGTCGTCATTGATAAACACGCTGGCAGTGATATGCATGGCGTTTACCAGAACCAGGCCTTCCTGGACGCCACTGGCCACAACGGCCTGCTGAACTTCAGGAGTTATGTTGACCAGACCTCGCCGGCCCTTGATCTCGAACCAGAGTTCCTGTCGGTAGCTTTTCACTGAACTGGTCTCCTTGAGAGTATTATCTGAAAAACCGTTTAGAACACTTTATTCTAAACCCTTTCGGTGCTTTCTTCAAATTTTTTGTTGCAGTTCGTGTGCTGGCAAAAAAATGGTGGGGGTGGTATTATCAGGCATCTGAAACTTCTCGCAGCAAAGGAAAACAAATCAATGCTCGATCGAATCGACCGTCTGGTGTTCTACTTCACTGTCGAATGCGCCAACTGCAGAGACGTCATGAAAGTAAGCCACGAAACCATCATGATGAAGTCTGGCGAGCTTTTCTGTTCGTTATGCGGAAAAGACGTCAAGGTGCCTGAATATGAGAAACTGGCCCGTGCTGCCGCCAGCCTGAACGAGTATGTCAGCGACAGCTTCAACTCCAAGTATATCAAGCTGGCGCTCAATGACAAATACGTTCCGCCTGATGATATGCCGGCAGCCGGTCACTGAACCGGAGTTTACAGGTTGGCGAGAACGCCTTTGTTGACCTTTTGTACTGCTTCGGTGCCGAGAAGTTGTTCGACAATGATGAAGGCGAACTCGAAGGTGGTTCCGGCCGCGCGTGAAGTGGTGACGTTACCGTCGATCACAACCCGGTCTTCACAATAATTGACTCCGGTCATGTGTTCGGCGGCGGCCGGGTGCGAGGTTGCGCGCCTGCCATCGAGCAGGCCGGCTCTGGCTAGCACTGCCGGTGCAGCGCAGATTGCCGCGACTTTTTTTCCGGCGGCATGCATTTTCTGAATGAACCCGATGACCTTCTCGTTGGCGCCGAGATTGCGCGTACCGTCGATGCCTCCTGGCAGAATGGCGATATCGCATTTTTCGAGCGAGATTTCGTCGAGACAGAGGTCGGGAAGCATGCAGATATTGCGCGAGCCCTTGACCGGCGATTTGTCCGCGGCGAGAGTGACGGTGTTCACCTCGATGCCGGCGCGTCTGAGAATATCGACGGTGATCGTCAGTTCCATTTCTTCGAAGCCGGGGGCCATGAATACCAGTGCCTGTTTAGTCATGATGAGATTTCCTCCTCGATCAGGATTACGATTACGAGAACGACGACGGCGCAGGTGGGTTAGGGGCGCAGCAGGTCGAGGCAGGTGATGAAGACATCATCGACGCTGATGGCGCGCATGCAGGCGTTGTCGTTGCAGGCGGTAGCGCGGTGGTTGTATGAGCTTACGCAGGGAGAGCAGGCGAGTTCGGCTGAGATCGCGACCTTGTTTTTGCCAAGGGCGCCGTAGAGGCGTGGCGTTTCGGGGCCAAAGAGGGTGATGACCGGCAGATCGGTCAGTGAAGCGAAATGCGACGGGCCGCTGTCGTTGGTAATCATCAGGTCGCAGACTGAATAGAGCACGAGAAGCTGGCGCAATGTGGTTTTGCCGACCATATTGATGACCCGGCTGTTGCCGAGTGCCGCGGAGACGCGCTCTGACTCGGGGCGTTCGCTCATGGTGCCGGTCAAAACAATGCTTATTTCCGGCTTTTCGAGCAGCCGGCGGCCGAGTTCGATAAAGTTTTCGAGTGGCCAGCGACGCAGAGGCACGAGTTCGCTTGAATTGGCGTTGATGATGACGAGCCGGTTTTCGCGAGGGCAGGCGGGCGCTTCGTGGTAAAGTTGTTCTCTGACCTGCTTCTGTTCTTCTGGCGAAGTGTTGAGAGTTGCCAACTTCAGTTCGTCGAGAGGCATTGTCGCAGTTTTGTTGAGTGGAACCTGTCCGTCGGGCTGAATTACCGCGTCAACCATCGACAGGAAAGTCTGTGCCGTGTGGATATGCGGGTTGTATTGTACCGGATGAGTAAAGAAGCTGCCTTTGTAGAGGCCTTCCATGCTGAAGCGGTTGAAGCCGCAGCTGGAGCTGGCCCCAGCCAGTTCGGCAAGAATAGCTGAGGCGCGCGAAAAGAATTCGAGGTCGAAAACCAGGTCGAATTCGGCCAGATTGAGGGAGACAAGCCGGTGCAGGGCATCCCAGGCGAAGATGAACAGGTTTGCGGTTCTGATTGTGTGAATATTGGCTTTCGGAACCAGACCAAGCATATCGACGGCGGCTGTGTTTTCGGCGAAAACGAGAAAGTGAAATTCGCATTGCGGCCAGATCTCGCGGGCACGCTCGAGCATCGCATACATGAGGACTGTGCTGCCCATTTCCGCAGGCTTGACCATGAGAATTTTGCCGATCGGGGCATCGGCAAGCGAACCGAAACGGCGTGGCCAGAAGCGATCGAGAATTTTGCGGCGCAGACTGAGCAGTGCGCAGATCGGCGGACCCAGCGTAGCATCGATTTTTCGCATGGTATCTGGTTTCATGTCAGTCCCCCCGGCTGCCCGAATTTTTTGCGATTATAGCACAGTCGTTGCAGCTGCCTCAAAAAATATTCTATGCAGCACAGCAAAAAACGGCAGGCATGGCGTAGGTAATTTGTGATATATTGCGTTTATTCAATCTGCGGGGGATGCTATGGAACCAGCCGATTTTGCAGTGCGCATCGAGGAAGTGATGACCGAGGAATGCACGAGTTACGAGTGTGCTCTGGTCGATGATGATGAGATTGGCCGACTGTGGACTTTTGTCATTGAAGACACTTTCAGTGGTTATCTGAGCGTCGATGATAACGAGGAGAGTCTTAAAATACGCACAGTCACGCTGGGGCTGAATCTCAAGGACATTACCGGAGCATCGCGCGAAGAGCTGCTTGAGCTGTTTGCCCGCAATGCCGGGCTGGTAAGCGCCAATTTCAGCGTGATGAAGTTTCCGGTTACCGGTGAGAACGAAGAAGAGCCTGTCATCATCGATGAAGGTGAAGATGTCGAGTATAACGACGAAGAAGGCGAGGCGGAGATGCATGACATGCTGGTGATTCAGACCCGTCTGCCATTCGATGCCTTCGCTGCTGAAGACTTTGGCAGCTACATACAGAATCTGCTGTTTCAGGCTGATCTGCAGCTGAGCAGCAGGGATGACGATGAAAACGGTGACCTCGCCGATTTTGACGCCGATGATGAGCTCGATGATGATTTTGATGATTGAGGAGTGACAGTCGATGCAGCCGCAAGCCAGTCTCAGCCTTCCAGATGCTATCAGAAGCGATATCAGCATTTATCTTGCCCCTGACGAGAAGATTCTCAAAGCGATCAGGTCAGATGCGCAGCGCACGGCCAGTAAAGGCCAGGTTTGGCTGATTCTCAGCACGGGTTCGGTGATTTTTCATACCTGCGAGACTGGTAAAGAGCCGATTATTGCTCTGCTGTCGCGTCGTGATATTCGCGAAATCGAGTATTTTCAGCGGCTGAAGGAAGTCGTGCTGACTTTCGTGCCGGCGCGCAGCCCGCAGAATGTAACGCGCCTGAGCTTTTCAAACGAGCAGCGGCCGGAGCTCGAAGATTTCTGCGACGATCTCGCCGATCTGATCAGTTTTAAAAAAGAGACCGCGAATGGCGTAAAGACTTATTCTGCGCCGGTTTCGCCGGCGCCGACCGATGTCGCAGCTGATGCGGCGCCATCACCGGGATTGCGCAGCGCT
>JAKJFO010000272.1 GCA_022704885.1 Candidatus Rifleibacteriota bacterium
AACACCTGCATTTTGCTGCCGTCGGTTTCGGCGAAATAAGTAATGAAGTAGCGAGTGGTGTTTTCAAAATTGTCAGGCGCAGATACCCGTTCCACTTCGATATGAGTGAATGCCGGAGCCTGGTCAGACATCGCCCGGGCTGAACCGGTCGAAAAAAGCACTGCGGCGCAGACAAAAAGGAAACAGACAAGGGCACGACGTGAGTTGATGATAGTAGAGAACATAAAACTTAACCTCTGTATATAGATCCGGACGGTTTGCTCTGACGAGTTGCTCCGGTCATTTTCACCGATCGGGCGACAATTTCTTTAAAAATTATCTGCCCTTCTAAAATGTAAAAAGCGACCCATCTGGTCGCCATTCTTTTATGGAGCGGATATTAACCGCCCTTCGACACATTTTTCGATTGTCAAAAAACTTACAGCGCATTCAACGGTCGGCATTTATAACACAAACCACACAACAACGTCAAGTGTTTTCTGCATTTTTTTCAACATTTTTTTCAAAGATTCTTATCGAGAATTACCGGGTATTCCTGGCAGCGTATTGCATTAACTCGTATGAAGGTTTAAACTCTTTGTTGATTGGAGACCAACATGCCCGACACCGTTATCTATATAGCCGATACCGCTTTTATCTCGATGCTGGTTTCGGCGGTCGAATCGTTTCCATCGAAGTATGAGGGACGTCGCAAGGCTCGCAACTCTTATGCCGAAGGCGAGGTCTTCGGTCTGCTCTTCGGCCAGAAAACCGTGCGCGGCGAGCAGCAGGTTTATAATATCTCGATCGCCACGCCGATGCAGGTGCTGATGGACAAAAAGGACCACTGTGTCAGTCCGTCTGAGCGGCACTTCGACAAGATCAAAAACATCATCGAGCCGTTTCCGATGTATCAATATCTCGGCACCTTTCACAGCCACCCATACAAGAAAGACGAATACAAGGGCCCGGCATCAGCGCGCTGTTCAGGCCCCGACCGCGATCTTGCCCTCAACGACGCTGAATTCATCGGCGAAGATCTCATCGAAATGATTCTCGCCCTCACCTACCTCACGCGGACCATGAATACCGGCCCGGAACTGAGCTGGAACCACGTTCAGAACTACTGTGGCAACTACAAGTACACCCTGGCCGGCTACGTCACCAACCGCAGCGAAAATACGGTCAAAGAGGTCGACAACCTCATCTGCCCCTTTGCGTCGAGCATCAGCAACTACGACTTCCGCAGCTGACAAGTATTTGATAAGTTCGAGCATACAAAGAATCGTTA
The DNA here is from genome assembly GCA_022704885.1 of Candidatus Rifleibacteriota bacterium. The sequence continues at coordinate 1,271 of JAKJFO010000272.1, forward strand.
GAGGAGCTTTATGAAAAAACTGCTGGTGGCTTTCTTTCTGTTTATCGTTCCCCTTCTCGCCTACTCTCAGGCAATAAAAGACGAGCCGCCAGTGGGCGGCTTTCTGCACGGTCAGGGCTGGATGTGCATGATAAAAGCGCCTGAAGGCTGGATTCTCGACAACCAGTCATGGGTAGATAGCGGCATATATGCGCTGTTTTATCCAAAAGGCACCTCAATCGATGACACGGCCAGCCTGCCGCCGATTATCTACTTTAACTCTGCCCGCCTGGAAAACGCCACCGACGAGGGTTTGAAAGCCTATGTCGATGAAGATATCAGGCTGCATGAAGAAAGAGGCAGCGCAACCTTGAAAGAACGAAAGATCGAAATTAGCAATTTCGAAAAGTATTATTGCCTCGACCTCGAATACAAAAACAACGGGCAACAGGAAACAATCGTCTATCTTAGATTTCTCGATGGCGTTCATCTGGTGGTTCTGACGACACCGGCCAACGCCCCGCACGAAAACTATATTGCGCAACTCAAAGAAGCAATTGGCAACATGAATTTTGTCGAAAAAGCTCAGAATCCGACACTTGAAGACTAGACCAACTGATGATTATGAACATACAATAGTTGCAACCATCAACAATGAACGAAGAGTCATCAACAAAATCAAACATAGGCTTCTCGCTCTCGAGAATTGTTACTTTGGCCGGAGTCCTGTTATGCGCGGCTACGCTTTTTGGATTTGCCGGCCGGCATTCATGGTTTCTTGACCTCTTTTCGCATTTTCGCGTGCAGTATCTCGTCTTTTTAACCTTGTCTGGCATCGTTCTGCTGGCGGCCCGGCATCATAAAACGGCCGCGCTGTTTCTGGTGTTCGCGTTGATCAACCTGTTTCAGATTTTCCCACTTTATCTGCAAGCTCAAAAGACACCACCCGCCAGCGCGCTGAAACTGCGGGTCACGCTTATCAATGTGAATACGAAGCTTGGCGATGCCGCGAAAGTCAGCGAGTTCATTCGCCAAGCTGATCCGGACCTGCTGGTGCTCCAGGAAACCAGCTCCAGATGGCTTAAAAACCTTGCCTGGCTGCATACCCCCTACCCTCATTCGCTGGCCGAACCCAGAGATGACAATTTCGGCATAGCCGTTTTCAGCAAGCTGCCCTTTGCCAGAAGTGAAGTCGTCAGCCTTCTTGAAAATGGCGTTCCATCAATTATTGCGGAAGTGATAACGAAGCATGGTGAACTGCATATACTTGCGACCCACCCGCTGCCGCCAGTCAACAGCGATTATGCCGGTTGGCGCAACGCTCAGCTCGAACAGCTACCCAGGTTTGTTGACGCAACAAAACCGACGTTGCTGATCGGAGATTTGAACATCACGCCCTGGAACTACCACTTTAGAAAGCTGTTACAGCAAACAGGGCTTCTCGACAGCGCGAAGGGTTTCGGGGTGCAGCCATCCTGGCCCAACAACAATCCATTTTTGCGCATTCCGCTCGATCATGTTCTGCATTCGCCCGACATCGTCGTCTTACAGAGAACGATCGGCCCGGATGTAAAGTCTGACCATTTCCCGGTTATCGTCGATCTGGCCATTCCAGAGCAATCGGCCGCCACTGATTCGCTGAGCAAGATTGAGTTTGATCTGAGCAGTCTCGACAAAGACGGTCTACGAGGGCCTTCAGACGGCAAAGTCGCGGTCTCTTACGAATTCTGCATTCCTGACAACGATGCCTGCCGGGCCGAGGTCAAGGCCATCGACCCGACAGTTCAGTTCATGCCGGGTTCGCGCGGCAGAATCGGCGCCGGCAAAGATGAGTGTCTTTGCATCGGCTCGACCCATCAGAAGAATTTTAAAGAAGTTCTGCGTAAACTCTCAGAAAAAAGCTACATTTCACGCATCATCGAATGCCACTTCGAGTAGATTTGAATCAACATAAATGCACTTTCACCATCCAGTCGATTGAATCGGTGCATAGATGCCAGAGGCAGCCAGCCGATACTGCGCGCCACTTCCATGATGGAATTGCCAAGAAGCTTAGATAAATGATCGCCGCCCACCAGGTGTGAAGCGGGTGAAAGCCGATGCTGCAGCGATTCGGATCAAATACGGGATCAGCCAGAAGATGGTCGAGGTCGATGAGCATGGTGCTCAACATTATCAGATAAACATTTCGCCAGTTTTCTTTCCAGAGCAGCCGGGCAAAAACCAATGGCAACAAAATATGGCAGGAATAATGGACTAAATGCCTGAAAATACAAATGTCCCATTCCATGCAATCTGTGAATCCTGTCTGCTGATGAACGTTATACGAACCGAATGGGCACCTTTAACTGCCGGCTTTGATGATGGCGAGCAACGATTTGCCACGGTAGTCGCCATTGATGGCCTTGAGGGTCAGGCAGATGCGGTTCAGAGTTTCTTCATCGGTTTGCAGCCCGTAAAATTCACGTAAGGCGGTAATCAGGTTGCGGGCATATTCATTGTCATAGAACCAGATTTCTCTGATTATTTTGTCGCCATTGGCGTAGGGGCTCGAAAAATAGTTGTCTTCGATCGAGATAAAAATCTGGTCTCTGACACTCTCAAGCTCGGTGTAGAGAAGGCGGCCGGCGGCATCGTTCTGCATGCTGTCGCTGAGTTTAGAGGCCATTTCATCACTGAGCACTTCGCTCCAGTAGCCCATGACCTTGCCAAGACTCCAGGCCGGAGCAGTTTTCATGGCGGTATTCTTCATTAGGCTGATGACCGGGTACTCCGGTCGGGTGGTTACCGCGGCGTTCCAGGCCTGAAGCGGCGTTGAACTGCGGCGAAAGGTCTGAATCCTGTTGATCTTCGTATCACCAGGTTTTGAGTATGGCCCGCAGTAATTCGGCCCGGGCACCCATTCGCCCGGGTCAGCGTGAAAAACTTCAAGCCGCTTCGGCATGCGGAAATAATATTCCTTATGCAGATCCTTTTTATGAAACACCCGGTCACCGCCAAGGTAAACGGCCGCGTGATCGGAAGAATTATAGAGCAGCACGTCACCCGGCGCGGGAGTTTCCGTGGAAATCTCTTTGTACAGAAGCCCCATCCGTGCCTTGAATTCGTTAAAGGAAACATGCCGCGTTTCCTGGCGCTCGATACCGTCTGTGGCGGCGAGAGCGGTGTTGAAGCAGTTCGGCCCGCCGAAATCAAGTTTCCGGTTGAAACGTTCCTGCACGGCCTGCGGCAGGAAAGCATTGATTACCAGAAGCTGCAGCTCAGGCAACATGGCCACCAGTTCTTCTTCATATTTGTTTTGCGGCACGACAGGTTCAGGTTTCAGCCTGGCGGTCTTTCTGATGCCGAACAGGTTGCGCAAACAGCTGGTGACAGCTTCAGCGCTGGCATTCTTATCGATGGCGACCATGATCTGCCGGCTTTTTCCCGACTCGGGCATTATTACCTGCAGCTCACCCAGACTGGTGAGAAAAAATCCCGGCAGTTTCGTTTCCGGAGCAAGGGTATGATTTAAGCCTCGTGCCGGCAGAG
>JAKJFO010000273.1 GCA_022704885.1 Candidatus Rifleibacteriota bacterium
CTGAAACGACGCCCTGACTGCCAATTTCTGCGAGATCGACCTGTTTCAGGCCGTGTTCGAGCATGAGATTGCGCAGCAGCTCATTTCCGGGTAATGCCGGAATCTGGTGATGCTCGGCGTCGTAGTCTTCGATAAGCACTTCGAGAGTTTCGAGCAGACCGGCCAAAGGGTGTTGAGAATCATCGTTCACCTGATCGGAAATATACTCCAGCGCCATTACCACCAGATCGTATTGCCGGCGCGTCCTGATGCGCGACAACGGGATATCTCTGGTGAGCCTCTTCCAGGCCGATACGAATTCATTGTCGAAACAGGCCGGTCTGGTGACACTATTCATTCTTCCATCTCCCTTTGTCGTATTCTGCGTGGGTCATGACGTGCCGAACATATACCCGGCCGCGATTGAAATGAATCCCGCAGATGATCCGGGAGTTTTATTTGAACCATGTTTGCATCGAGCTGAGGCTTTCTGGATGCCGATCGATGAAATCGCGCACCTTAGCCCAGCTGATAATACGCATTTATCTCGCTCCTTTGCTAATTATATCTCATTTTTGAGATATTTTCAAGCAGGTTTTGTCCTGAATCTGAATCCAAAACGGTTGTAAACGGCAAATTCACAGGTGTCACCTCCGATAACTGGGTGAAAGATATGTTCTCTGTTATCCCGCCTATTAATCAGCCGAAAAACGATTTGGGGAAAATATTTTTCGATATTTTCCAGCCGCTTAAGACGTATCCGCCGATTACACAGATAACCGCAGATTTTTTAAGAGAATTGCTTCTTGTCAATCTTCGGCATCCACGCAATAGAAGGGTTGCCATAGTCTGCATCAATCTGAGAATCGAGTTCTGCACATGGTTTATGTAAATTGTAAATTATTTTGACAATTTACATAAATATTGCTATTTTACTGTTATGATAAAGCGTACAGCTTATGCAAGTGTAATTGAAATGCTTAAAGGGTTCCCGGTAGCTACCATCACCGGGCCGAGACAGTCTGGTAAAACGACTCTTGCCAGAGCAGTCATGCCGGATCGGCCGTATTTTTCTCTTGAAGATCCCGATGTCAGAATGTTTGCACAAAGCGACCCAAGATCGTTTCTTGAAAGATTTCCTGACGGTGGAATCATAGACGAAGTACAACGGGTTCCCCAGCTTTTATCATATATTCAGACAATAGTCGACCGCGATGGCCGAACCGGTCTGTTCATTCTTACCGGCTCGCAACAGTTCGGTCTGATCTCTGATGTTACTCAGACCCTGGCTGGACGAACTGCTTTTCTTGAACTGCTGCCATTCGCGATAGATGAACTCGAAAACACAGACAAACTGCCCCCCTCTGTTGATGAAACCATCCTGACGGGCTTTTATCCGCCAATCTACGACCGCAATGTTTCACCTGCAATGTGGCTGGGTGCCTACGTGGCCTCCTATGTCGAGCGCGACGTCAGACAGTTGCTGAAAGTGCATGAGCTCGACGGCTTTCAACGATTCGTAAAACTCTGCGCCGGCCGCACCGGACAGATACTTAACCTTTCCTCTCTGGCAACCGATTGCGGCATAACTCACAACACGGCAAAGGCCTGGTTGTCGGTTATGCAGGCGAGCTATCTTGTCTTTCTGCTGCGCCCACACCATGCCAATTTTTCAAAACGCCTGATAAAATCACCAAAGCTCTATTTTTACGACACCGGCCTGGCCGCATGGCTTCTCGGTTTGCGCAAAGCAGATCAGGTCAGTACACATCCTTCGCGCGGTGCCCTTTTCGAAACCCTTGTCGTTTCAGATATGATGAAAAACTTCATGAACCATGGGGAAGCTGCCAGCCTTTATTTCTGGCGCGACAGCAATGGTAATGAAGTCGATGTGATAGTTGAAGCCGGTGGCAAGCTCAACCCGATTGAAATAAAGTCAGGGAAAACGCTTGCCGACGATTTTTTTATCAACCTCGAACGATGGTGCAGGCTGGCCGGCAAAAGTGCCGGAACTCCAATGCTGATTTATGCCGGCGACCAGCATCTTAAGCATAAAAACATAATAGTCAGCAGCTGGAAACATTTCAAACCTGCAGATTTCTGACATCAGCACATTTCAAGCCTGTCCGCAGATTGCTCAGATGACCGCAGATTTTTTTTTGAGAGATTTGCTGTCAACAGTGATTTCTGTGTAGGGGTTCAACATGTTGAACCCCTACGCTTCGCGCAGAATGCCGACAAGTGGCAAAAACCAGTCATCCTGCGCGAGGCGCGCCGAAGCGCCAGCGTAGGCGGGCGCAGTCGCAGGATCCATGCCTTACTTCCCACCGGGAAGTGTTACTTCCGCAGATAAATCAGATTAAATACAAGCAGGCGTTCAAGAGTTAACCGCAGATTACACAGATGATCGCAGATTAAAGAAAAGTGGCCTTAAGCAAAAAATTCTCTTTCCATCTGTTTAATCGGAGAAATCTGCGGATGTTTTCGGCATTTAATCTGAGAAAGTCGGTGGATGCTCTCTGGGTCTGCAGTGTCGGTGGTGAGCTTTAAAAGGGCGACTGGTGCGGGCAGCGGGTTTTTCTTTACCTGGTGGGCGCGGCGTGTTATTCTGCTGACTGTCGTGCGTTGTCGCATGGAATCAGATATACACGAGGTGTGATATGAAGACTTTGATTGAACCTTTCAAAATCAAGATGGTCGAGCCGATTCGCCAGACTACCGAAAAACAGCGCGTGCAGCTGCTGAAAGAGGCTTTTTATAACCCGTTTCTGATCAAGGCTGACAACGTTCTTCTCGATTTTCTTACTGACAGCGGAACCGGCGCCATGAGTGACAAACAGTGGGGAGCGATGCTTACCGGTGACGAAGCCTATGCCGGCAGCAAGAGCTTTTACAATTTCGAAAGCACGGTACAGAAGATTACCGGTTTCAAGCATATCATTCCGACGCATCAGGGCCGCGCCGCCGAAAAAATTCTGTTTACGACCGCCCTCAAAAAAGGCGATTGCGTTCCCAATAATACGCATTTCGACACGACCCGCGCCAATGTCGAGTATCAGGGCGCCGAAGCCGTCGATCTCGTCATTCCCGAAGGCAAGCAGCCGGCGCTGATACACCCGTTCAAGGGCAACATCGACTTGGCGAAGCTTGAGGAGTATCTCAAAAAGAACCACAAAAAAGTGCCGCTTGGTATGATGACGGTTACCAACAATTCGGGCGGCGGGCAGCCGGTTTCGATGGAAAACATCAGGGCTGCCGCGAAGATTTACAAAAAATACAAGGTGCCGTTCTTCATCGACGCCTGTCGCTTTGCCGAAAATGCCTATTTCATCAAGATCCGCGAGAAGGGCTACGAAAAGAAGACACCGCTCGAAATCGCGCAGGAAATGTTTTCTTATGCCGACGGCTGCACGATGAGCGCCAAAAAGGACGGCATGGTAAATATCGGCGGCTTCCTGGCCATGAACGACGGCGAGCTCGCCGCCAGCTGCCGCAATCTGCTTATTCTCACTGAAGGCTTTCCGAGCTACGGCGGGCTGGCCGGCCGCGATCTCGATGCGCTGGCCGTTGGCCTGATGGAAGCGCTCGACGAAGACTATCTGCGCTATCGCGTGCGCACTGCCGAATACATGGGTGAGCGCCTGCTCGCCGCCGGCATCGGCATTATCCGCCCGACCGGCGGTCACGCGGTGTACATCGATGCGAAGTCCGTTTATCCGAATATTCCGGCCGAACAGTATCCGGGCCAGGTGCTCTGTTGCGAACTCTATCGCACCGGTGGCATCCGCGGCGTCGAAATCGGCACCGTCATGTTCGGCAAAAAAGACAAGAAGACCGGCAAGGAGATCCCGGCCGCGATGGAACTCGTGCGCCTCGCCTTCCCGCGCCGGGTTTATACCCAGAGCCATTTCGACTACGCCGTCGAAGCGATCATCGAAACCTATCAGCAGCGCAAAAAGGCGAAAGGTTTAAAAATCGTCTGGGAAGCGCCTTTCCTGCGCCACTTCACCGCCCGCTTCGCGCCGGTGAAATAGCAACACAGGCATTGTGGACGGCTAACGGTCTGGCGGTAAGGAAACTCTTATCAGTAAAGGTTCAGTTGTCCACGTTATACCCGAATTCGATGCCTTCCATGATGTTCTTCTTAATGAATTCGTAACGGTCCGGGTGGGTGGTTTTCATCTGGGGGCCGATCTGCCAGTAAGTTCTGACTGATTCGCTGATATCTTCTTCGGGACTGACATTGCCATAAGAAGATGTGGATGGCGGATTCACCTGGCCGCTGGTCCAGAATTGCTGTTTCCATGCGTTTGTCACGGCAGGATTTTTGGCGCTGAAGTTGTGGGCCATTTCGTGGATAAACGGGCCCTTGAATGATCTGCCGGTTACAGAGCAGTCGGCGAGGTAGACCCCGCCACGAAGGTCACACCATCCAAGGGCGCCTGGCACAGTGTTGTCATTTTCGCGAACGAACTTTGTAGTGCAGTTTCTGAAACCCATCGGGAGGGTGCGGAGGATGGCGTTTGCCTCATCTTTCTGGGCCTGAGTCCATGATGAGGAACCGTTGATGGCTTGATGGTTTCCTATCAGGCCGGTGGAATTGACTTGCATGTCAGCGCCAGTTCCAGTGCCGGTTCCTGTACTTGTGCCAGTATTAGTGGCAGTGTTTGTGCTGGTGCTGGTGCTGGTGGCAGTTCCAGTTCCAGTGCCTGTGGCTGTGCCGGTGTTCGTTCCTGTGTTCGTGCTCGTGCTCGTGCTCGTGTTCGTGCTCGTGCTCGTGCCCGTGCTCG
>JAKJFO010000274.1 GCA_022704885.1 Candidatus Rifleibacteriota bacterium
TTTGTTCTTGTAGAACTGTTCAAAAACGAGGCGCTGCTGCAGATTCAGCAGGCCACCAAAGACGGCGAATTCTATTTTTCGGGTCTGGCGACCGGCACCTACAGGTTTACACTGGCGCGCGGTTCTGACCAGTATATGATTCGCGATGATGTTATTTTTGAGCTGCAGGCCGGCGGTGTCACTGTGCCACCGATCAGTATTCTGCTGCTTGAACCCAAAACCGAAGGGGCGCAGGGCAAGCAGATTACTGGCCAGCTGACTAATGCAAACAACAGTCTTTCGGTCGGCAATATCAGAGTTGTTCTGCGCCGTAGCGGAGTTTTTCTCGACGAAACCTATACCACCGCCGAAGGCCGCTTCTTCTTTTTCGATCGCACTCCGGATTTTTACGAAATTCAGGTTCTGCCAGCTGCTTACTTTGCCTCAGCCACTTCTTATATCCGCATGTTGCCCGACGGCACAACTTCACCGGCAGATATCAAGATTCCGCTGGTCCTGGTTCAGGATGATGCGGCCGAAATTCCGACTTTTCCGATTTCCGGCAAGGTCAAGAATGCCCGCAAACCAGATGAGGTCGTGCCATACATTCTTGTCGAACTGTTCAAAAACAATGTTCTGACGCAAATTCAGCAGACGACTGCCGTCGGCGATTTCAACTTCCTTGGCCTGGCAACCGGTTCCTATAAACTATCGCTTGGGCGTGGTTCAGAAATATTCATTGAAAAAGACGACGTCATCTTTGACATGCTCGACAACGGCGTCGCTGCGCCTCCTGTCAGCCTGATTTTCATCGAACCGAAAGAAATCGCATCGGCCTCATACCAGATTGCGGGTCTGGTAAAAACCGCCAAGTCGAATCAACCCCTGGCGAATGTAAGAGTGCTGCTGACCCGAGAAGGGACTACCCTGACTGAAACCAGCACCACCACAGCGGAAGGCAAGTTCTTTTTCTTTGACCGCACACCCGGTTTTTACGAAATCAAAATTGAAGCTAATAGCATTTATCACGAAGCCCGCTCATACATCAGAATTCTGCCTGATGGCACGGTATCGCCAGCTGAAGTTCTAATACTTCTTGAAGAGATCGTCGACCCGGATGAGAGCAAGCGCACTTATACGGTCATCGGCAACATCAAAAACCGCGCCGACCCCGAAGAAAGCGTTCCGTTTGTGCTTGTCGAACTGTATCAGGGAAACACGTTGCTTTCGGTTCAGCAGTCGTCATCTGCCGGCGGCTTTCTGCTTGAAAACCTTAAGGCCGGTCAGTACCGACTGGCATTTGCCAAGGGTTCAGATCAGTTTCAGTTCAGAGATGACGTTGTTTTCGAAATTCTGACAACCGGGGTTATCGCTCCGCCCGTAAATCTGGTTTTTCTCGATCCGAAAGAGATCCAGGTTAAATATGCAGTTACCGGTCAGGTAGTTCTGGGTTCCACTAATGAACCTTTGACAGGCATTCAGGTCGAACTCTGGAAGGATGCCATCAGTGGTCTGCCGATAAAATCAACCTTCTCGACCGGCGAGGGCCGCTTTACCTTTACCAACCTCGATCCGGGTCTTTATTTTACCAGAGTCGGGAATAATCAGACGACTTACCGGGTGCGCGAAGACTATATAATTCAGATCAGCGAAGACGGAACCATTTCGCCGAAAGACGCTCTGATCAAGCTGTCAAAAGATCTGTCGGGCCTGCAGGCTTTTATCGAGCTCAATGGCTTCATTCGCGATGCGTTCACCGGCGCACCGCTTGAATATGTCACTATCAATCTCAAGGGTTTCGGCAATGTGCTGACTGACCGCTATGGCTACTACTTCTTCAAAGACATTCCGGTTGGCACCTACGATCTCGAAATGACCAAGCCCGGCTTCAGTCCTCTCTCTGTAAGCATTCAGGTTCTGAAAAACGAAACCACCGGAAATCTGGTCACCCTGCCCGGAACTCTCGACTATTTCATGATTTACAATCAGGAAAACGACAAGGGCTCGATTGCCGGCCGTGCTGTTAACCCCGACGATGGCACACCTCTGCCGGACAAGATGGTCAGAGTATATCGCATGGCTGAAGTTACCAAAGAAAAAGTGCTTCTTGACGCCAACAGCAACCAGTATACAATCTCTGAAACCCGCTGGGATATCTCGACTGAGCTTCTTGTATCTACCCGTACCGGCTCAGGACTTGGTGATTATGATGACAGCGGCACCTTCAAAATCACACATCTCGACCCCGGATACTATCTTGTTTACATCGGCGAAACCAATTCAAAGGCTGTGTTTAACCAGGTGAGCTACCTGTATCCAGGCGAAATCTACTGGACAGAGGAAGAGCAGGTTATGCATGGCTTGAGAATTCACAGCTGGAGCAGAGTCAAGGTCATGGCCAATACCACGACCTATCTGAGCACCTACGACACCCAGAAACAGTAAGGCTTCTAGTAACGCTTTTTCGCTGAATCTGCCCGGCAGGCTTCAATTAGCCACGCCGGGCAGATTTTTATCTGGTTTTATTATTGATTATTTGTCGGCGACCCAGGTCATTCGCCGCCTTTATCAGCAACAGCGGACAAAACTTTAGCAAATATTCTTTTACTGAGCCTGTCGAAAGGGTCGGCTGTTGATTCACTCTGCTCAAAGATATTATAACTGGTGGTCTTGGCAGGGCAATTGCACCATAACCCTTAGATCCTGAATTGGAGCAGATTCCCGCCTTCACGGGAATGACGAAATCCGGTTCCGTCATTCCGGGCGTAGACCTGGAATCCATGAATTTAATGCAATTGCCCTGGTGGTCTGGCAATATTGAACGTGTAAAATCAATGATTGGCACGTCATCCCTGCGGAAGCAGGGATCTAAGGCTTATCGATGAAAGCTTGTTCATTCTGGATTCATAAAACGTCATGCGGGCATTTTCGCATGATTCTGTCGGCAATTTGATTCGCACATAAAGCAAAAACCGGTGCCTTTTAAGACACCGGCCGCGTTCTAAATCCTGTTTCTATTTTCTGTTGTTTGTGCGCAAACCTGTAAAATACTGTTAAAAACCGAGACTGCCGCCGATTACGAAGGTTGGATCACCGTCGGTGACGTTGAGGCCCATCAGTTCGAGGGCGGCGTTTTCGCTGCCGACACGGGCACCGGCGTGAATACGGTGTCTGACAGAATCTTTCTTGAAGTAGTCGAAGTCGCGGTAGTTGCCGAATTTGGCTTCGCCAAAAACACTGGCTGAGTCGGCGATTTTGTATTCAAGGCCGATACCGCCGAGGAGAATGTCTTTGCGGTTGACTTTCTGGATGACGCCATTGCCGAAGTCGATTTTCTGGATATTGGTGAACACCGAAGAGAGGTTCATGTAACCGGTAAAGTTACTGGTGATGGTTTCTGCCATGGTGAAATAAACATTTCTCAGGCTTTCGATCTGCTCTATGTCGGCCATATTCATTTCTTTGGCGCTCATCGGCGCAAAATTGAAGCCCATGCAGAATTCTTTTTCGTCGATGTTGGTGGTATATTTCATACCGACGGCGACATGATCTTTTTCAGTGTCGATGCCAACCAGTCCCGGCTTCGAAGAGCGTTCATAATGCAGGTTGCTCAGCGAAATTTCAAGATTCGGTCGCGCATTGTAGCGAACACCATAAATATATTCGTCTTTTTCGATTCTGACGCTTGTTCCATTAACCCCAAGATCGCTGGTAACATTGCTGAACTTTATCGAAGCGCCGGCCGTCTGTTCCTGTTTACGCGCCGGAATCGGTATAGTAACCAGTCCCGTATTCCCCGACATGGTCGTGCCGCCAACCCGCCCATGCTCGACCACTTTTTCACTCACAACCTTCTGACTCCTGTCGCTGGTCTTCTCATGACCATCAGGTAACGCCTCGAGCACCTGCCCGACCGCCGGGTCACGCGACACCGTCAAAATAACTAATGCAATAAGAATTGCTTTGAATTTATTCATATTGGGCATCATTTCTCAAAATTGCTGATAAAAGTGGTCTTGCCGGTTGACACACTGACATCGCGATAAGAAGTATGGTAAGAGCCAAGACTTGTGTCAATAACTGTCCAACTTGCAATTTTGCCTGGCCTGTATTCGCCTTTTGTTCTATACCTGTCCTCCGTGCCAAAATAAAGAACATATTTTGCCAGCGGCGAAACATTTGTAAGACAAAATGTACCATTTTTTGCAGGGTCGATGTTTCCAGAAACGGTTTTTGTTTTCCGATACGCGCCAGCTGTAATTTCATAATCAGTTTCAGTCACTTCTGTTCCATCTGCCTTAGGAGTGGTTTTCGTAACCTGTTCCCAGGGAAGCAGTATAACAAACAGGTCCTCAACACCGTTGCCGGTGACCGGATCAGTTATTCTGCCTGCGATTGAACCATACCCTGACAGACCAGAGTAGACCATCGGAACAGAAATGAGGCTGGGAACAACGGTTCCGTTTGGATAAACCATAAATTTGGTTTCAAATTGTTCGAAGCCATCCATTTCAACCTGCATTGTGTGCAATCCGCTCTGAGCTTCAGTAAATCTAAATTTTCCATCCGCATTTGTCATTGCTTTGGTTACAGAATTTATTTTTACTTTTGCCAACTGTAGCGGCGAATCAGAAAACACATCATAAACCATGCCACTAACATTGTTCACTGCTGATGTTGTGAGTCCTGATTCGTCATTTGCAATAACAAATGATGAAACTGGGGATGTTTTGGTGCCTTCTTTGCAGCCGGGCAGGAAGGCGGCGAGCATGATAAAATGG
>JAKJFO010000275.1 GCA_022704885.1 Candidatus Rifleibacteriota bacterium
CTGATCAGGCGTTCGAGCGGGCTTATCAGCCAGAATTCCTTGACGCCGGCCTGCTCATAAACTCGGCGCTTGATGATGTTGTCTTTTGATGAAGTTGACGGCGAGATAATCTCTACCACCAGATCGGGCGCGCCGACTATGCCGCGTTCCTCGAGCTTCTTCGGGTCGCAGACAACCATGATATCAGGCTGCACCACTGTAAACACTTCGTCTGATCTGCTGGCATTTTTTGCCAGCAGCACGTCGAGAGGTGCTGCGAATACTTTGCATGGCTTATCTTCAAAATAATTTGCCATTTGTCTGGACAATTCACCACTTATGCTCTGATGAAGCAAACTCGGCGAAGTCATATCGAACACTTCACCGTCGATTATCTCGTAGCGATTGTCGTCATCCCAGGTCAGATAATCTGCATAAGAATAGCGCTGCTGCTTTCGTTTACCAGATCCCGCCATAAAAACCTCCGCCCCGCATTTTCCCTATTATACAATACCTCGCACAGAGACACCAAGCCGCAAAGAAGGCAGCCGGAAACCTTCGGCCAGAAGAGCAGTAACCGCAGATGCCGCCGATTAACGCCGATTTCTTATGAGTGGGGGGTGTGCTTTAAGCAGTGATCTCTGCAGCGGGCTCAACATGTTGAACCCCTGTTCAGTCGACCCGCCAGGCGGTAAATATTGAATCAGTAGTAAACTGCTTTGGCAAATGATGCGTTATCTTCGTATGGCATATAACGCCAGCGTTTGAGCTGAATAACTTTTCGGGTGAAGTCTATGGCACAGTCTGCTATGACCTGTGCGGTATAAGTTGCCAGAACCGTTGTCCTGTTAGAGTCATAGACCAGAAAGCGCCCCTGCGACTTTATCGTGTAGCTTGCTGGAACTATAGTGCCACCGGCATCTGTTCCTGGGTATGAGTGTACTCTGAACTGGTAAGGTTTTGTGCTGCTGCCTGTCTCACCGTAATCAAAAAGATCGAGATTCTCATTTAGATAAAACCAGTCACTGCTTGTCGCATTATCGAATGTAGAAGCTGTGTCTAGATTGGAAATATTGATCAAACTCCAGTCAGTTGACAAATGTGAGGGTCTGATAAAATAGATTCTTGATTTGGCTATGGAGGGGTCATTTTCGAATGGAACTTTACCTTTTTGGCTTTGTAAAATGGCTATTACCATGTTTACACCCGAAAACGCTGCGTCGAGAGCACGATCAGAGTTGTCTATCATGCCTTGCACCTGAGTTTCGGTTTGTACCATTTTGATATAGGCAGTAGATATCGATACGAGTAAACCAAAAATCAGGATTACCAGTATGGTGCCGGCCATTCCACGAGGCTTCTCAATATTCATAGTTGCTCCTCATCCCGCTCCCGGTGCCATAAATGCCAATGTTTCGCTGGCGATGATCCGGTAACTGCCATCTTCTTCAGCAATATCGTTTCTGAACTCCAGATGTATCTGTAGTGTCCATGACGACAGACGGGTGGCCGTAAAAGAAGCCACGTTGCGCCCCAGGCGTATGGTTGCCGATGCCCCGCCGTTGGCCCAGTGTCTTATCAGAACGGTATCATCTATACTTATGGTGAAAGTGCCCGGTGCGTCTGAAGTTGCGTATCTGAGTGCCGGTGACGGCACAGGAATTACTCCGAGCGTGACCATGGGCTGAGAAATGGTCCGTGCTTTCATAAGATCCTGTCGGATGGTTTCGGTTGCCATGCGCATATAGTTGGTGCTGGAAATCTTGCTGTAGCCGTCCTGCCAGATTTCGCCGCTGTATTGGATGTAGCCGATTACGCTGACCATCAGCATGGTCATCACTATGGTGGCGACGATTATCTCAGCCAGCGAAAAACCTTTTTTATTCACCACAACACCTCGCTGTCACTGTCAATATTTTCCATGTCGCCGGCGAAAGATTCGGAACTGAAAACTCCCATCGGGGTTATTATGACTTTGATCAAGGCACTACCGTAGCCGAAACCTATGTAATATTCCGGAATCGGCGTCGCAGCCGGGTTATATATATCAGGAGTGTCATAAATCTGCCCGTTCGGCCAGAAATACAATGCCTGGGGCAGGTTTGTTTTAATTTCAGTCCCGGTGTCGAAATAGATTTCTTCTGCTTCTATGCTGTCGGCCCAATTCAGGCTGTTGTAGTTAAGTGTGTCGAATGTAAGAGATTCGTATGGAATCACGAAAGTATTTTCGTCAAAAGCCAGATGGGTCTGAACTCGATAGGCCATTGGCGGCGTAACCGCCGGGTCGCTGTCGAATATCAGGCGATAGACTGCCTGCTCTTCGATTGCCTTGTAGCGCGCCAGTCTGACATTCTGAACGAAGATTTCGCCTTCAGCCTTGACCTGCATCCCGGAAAAGAAATTAGCAATACCTGGCAACACAATGCTCGACACGATCGAAATGATGGCCAGCCCGGCCAGCACTTCCATCAGCGTGTAACCTGTTTTAAACATAATCTTCATTAATAACTTTTCTCACGCAGAGCCGCAGATAAAGAACATGCCATCCCCGTCATTCTGCGCGCAGCAACGCGAAGTCGCAGAATCCATGCTTTTATATCTGTCATAATCACCTTTCAGCGTCTCAGCGTCTCCGCGTGAGGCTCTTCGCTCTTGTTCTCACGCAGAGGCGCAGAGTCCGCAGAGCAGTTTTCTGCCGTCATTGCGAGGCGGCGAAGCCAACGAAGCAATCTTTTTGGACATGGAGATTGCCGCGTCGGGCTGACGCCCTCCTCGCAATGACAGTTTTCAGTCATAATATCCTTTCAGCGTCTCCGCGTCTCAGCGTGAGGCTCTTCTCCTTCTTTATGGGGTGAACTTGTAGATCGGTGTTGCAGCAGCTTCTGCCGCAAGAGGATTTGCGCCGCCGATTAAATAAATCGAAGATCCGCAAGGTACTGCACAAATTCCTGCTTTTGCCGCCGGCAGGTTGCCGAGTTGTCTGACGACTTTTGATTCCGGGTTCCAGGCCCATGCTGTGTTCTGCGGTGATGGTCCTATCATGCCGCCAAAAATGAATATTTCGTCACCAAAAGAGCAGACGCCTGCGTATGCAGGCTGTGGAAGAGCAAGGGCATCACCTTTTATGTCAGTAAAGTAGTTGGTGTCACCGGTGCTTATATTGCTCCAGCTGTTCGTGTCGAAATCAAATACGGCAACAGTGTTAGGATTGTTTAACAACCCCGAGTTATGATATCCACCAACTCGATAAACTTTTCCCTTGTGCCAGACAAGATTGTGCGCATAGACATTGAATCCAACTGGTAAGTTTGGCAGTGACCGGGAAATGCCGAATGAATGATTTGTGGCATCAGTATATTCGTCGAGCGCATGTGGCCAGTAGATAAGGCAATTGCCTGTAGAGCTGTTACTTGCATCCAGGCCGCCAGCCATAAATATTCCATAAGGCGTCATGCAGGCTGCATTGCTCGAAACTGCGATCGAACTTCGTGTGTCGTTCATAGTTTTAGTCATGATCGGTTCGCTTGGCGCTGATACACCGGGTTCAGTAGAATAAAGCTGTAAGCCTCTAAAAGATGCTTTTTTCCCGGATCCGCCATGGCAAAGAGTGACTATGATCATATAAACTGAATAATTTGTGCTGTTGGCAAAATGATAGGTATTCCATTCGTTATTATTAGGACTATTAGTTACGGTTAAGAGAGTATCCCAGGATGCAAGCGCCGTGTGGTCGTTAGCTGGAACATTGGTTGCATATAGCGTAAATGATTTAGGACATTGGTCTCCGTATTCTCCGTTGATTCTAAGTATGTGGGCTTTATCTGGCGTTGCCAGCTCAATACGCAACCAGCCATCTGGGGCAGTATCACCACAATCCCAGCGACTGGTTGAGTTCAGAGTGGTATCAAATGCCAGACTGCCGTAGAGACTGCTGTTGTCTGAAGACCATTTTATCGTGTGAGTCACCGGGGTGCCGTAAGTAGCGGTATATCCGCTTACAGAGGTTGCATTTCCCCATGGGGTGATTCTGCGAACATTTGCCATATCCATCCATAATTCGCGTAAACCGTAATAAGAAGCTGAGTTATGCCTGCTTGTTACTTTAAAACGATAGGTTTGATATGGAGTTGAATTGGGAAAATCAAAAATCCAGTTTGTTTGGTTGTAGGTGGCTGTTCCAACATCTATCAGATGCCAGGTGCTGTCGTAACCGTGAAATTCAAAACCTTTAACACCACCGTCAGGATCTGTGACACCGTTATGAATACGTAGCCGATTGATAATACAACTGCCTTCAGGATTATTTATAAAATAATCCACATATTGATTCGCTGTGTTGGTAACCCATGGGTGGTCGATATCTGTAAGGCCATCAAAAGCCATGTAACCTGGGTAAGAGCCGTAAATATCTCCAGAATCACTTACTTGGGGAGGGGCTGGATGGGTTGCGTCGGTCATAGTGTAGTTTACCTGGTATGAGTCGGGCAAACCGCTTGCACCAGGGTCGAACGAAGAAATGACATCGGCTGAGCCTGGATCGTAACGCTGTACCCAGTCGGTTACGTTGGTTACACTGGTATCCAAAGCACCATTGAAACTGTAAATTTTATCCTCATAAGCAATAACAGAATTTAATTTAACCGATTTATTTAATGTTATTGCGAGCGCATTAACAGTTGCGGGATTCATTGGCTCGAATTTGTAAATGTAGTTAACAGGATTACTTGTAGTACTCGGAGCTCCCCCCATAAT
>JAKJFO010000276.1:0-358 GCA_022704885.1 Candidatus Rifleibacteriota bacterium
AAGCATTGTTGAAAAGTCAGGTGCCGGTGCCGGCAACCTCGATTCAGCCGCCAGCAGCGTTGCTACTGCCCATGTTATGGCTGAAACGCTCGTGGCAGAGCCAGCTGCGAGCTCTGGGGCAACAACAGCAGCCTCAACAGCACAGGATCGAGAGCCGGGCAAGGTTTTGCCGGCTCAGACCGGTGCCGGCAAAACTTCAGTTTCTGACGGAAACCCAATGAGCCCAACCTCAGAACCAGATAAGATAGCTCCGGTAAAAAGGCCGGTGTCCGGCCAGGTTCCCCAGGAGTCGGGTTCTGGTATCGCCAGGGCTGCACAACCTTCTGGTGAAGCTGTAGTTCAAAAAGTTCCGCAAAGA
>JAKJFO010000276.1:368-4723 GCA_022704885.1 Candidatus Rifleibacteriota bacterium
CTGGACAAAAAGCATCTGAAGATGGTAAGCCCGCGTCTTCGGCGGCAAAAGTCAATGCTTCGACTGGAACTGTCGCTGCGAGGCCAGGAGTTGCTGTTCCCGGCCCGGCTCGTGAAATTATCACCAGGTATCCATCTTTTATCTCTGATCCTTTTGCCATGCTTTTTCAGCCGGCAAAACCAGAAGTGCAGCTGAAATACATCAATCAGACCGCCGATAATCTGATTGCTTTTCTTAATCTGTGTTTTCTCCAGTCCTGTCTCTTTTACGCCCAGGAATCGGACGTGCTGGCACGCAGTATCCGCGAATGTCTCAAGGGCTGCCTGGTCGGCCCGACCGCCCTGCGCAGTCTGCATAACTTTTCTTTGTCAATGAAGGCAGCACGGGGCAGTCCGGTATTTTTTACCTTTTCACTGGCCGGCATTTTCAGTGAGTCGTCCGACACAAATCCGCTGATGATGTTGCGCGAGTTAAAAGAATTTCTGCGAGAACCGGTTGAGCCTTTGACTGAAAGCGTGCCGCAGGCTATCGAAGGTCTGACCGATATTTTGCGCGGCGTAAAATCCATTCTGAACAATCTTATCGTGATGAGGACTCCGCCAGGTGCAAAAGAACCTTTTGCCGATCTCAGCGGCCCCGAAGCCAGAGCTCTGGCCGCTGACAAGCGACCGAGTCTCGATCTGCCGGTTGGCGAAGTGGTTCTGTTGTCGCGTGACGGTGGCGAAGCATTTGGTCTGTTTCCGTTCTTCAAGTATGCAAAAAAGAAACTGTGCTTTGCAAAACCTGACGCAAAAGAACTTGCGGTATTCTATGAGCGGCTCGAAATTCCGGCCGATTAGGGTAAAGGCAAATGGTTGTTAACTGCTGATGAGGGTGGTAAGATAGCTCTATGAGATTGTTGATCAAAACCGCCGCAGGGGCTCTTTTTTTGTTATTCGGCAGCATGGCTTTGGCTGATGCGGCCGATCTGTCGCGGTTTTTTCCTGAAGCTCCGGCAGCGCCAAGATATGCAGCCCGTGAGATCACGCAATTGCCACAGATCGACCACGAAGAAAGCCCGGTTGACGAATACAATGCGGCAGTAGACCTCAATAATCGTGCCCTCGATCTGATGAAACGCAATGAATTTGAGCAGGCGCGCCGACTGCTGGCCGATGCCTGCGAAAAAGTTCCTGCTGGCAAGGGCTTCTGGAGCAACTATCTGATTGCTCTGCGCCGCATAAAAGGTCGTGAATCAGAGGCTGTTACTGCTGCCAGAGTTGTGATGGCGCTCGACCCGCAGGATTCTCAGGCCCCGTATATTGCCGGTCTGATTTATCTGAATGAACTTAAACAGCCGCAGATCGCCGCTGATTATCTTGCGGCAGCATTGAGGCTGGCGCCCGAAGATGGCTCAGTTGCCGTCGCTATGGCTACCGCTCTCGAACAGGCCGGTTTCGACGATGATGCCTTCGAAATTCTGCAGAAGCATGCACCAAAGGCCGGTAATGACGCCTACCCCTTTTATCTGCTCGGGTTGCAGTATCTCGAACGCCGCGATTATAACCCTGCGATCAGGGCTTTTAATACCGCCCGGGCCTTCGACGAAAAGGGATACGCCCACGACGCCTGGATCAGAGCCAGATATTTTGCTGGCCAGCTCGAAGGGCTCGCCGCCGATTGCAAAGCCATTCTGCAGAAATTTCCGAATGTGCTTAACCGTGAAAGCCTTCAGAGAATGCTGCTTTCGCTAGAGCCAGGTGATTTCAGGCTGGTAGAAACGATCGGGCTCAAAATAAGCACGCCTTCGGCTCTTGAAAAGCTCGATTTTCTCATCAAGCCGATCCCAGATATCGCCAACCACCAGAGCGTTTCACTGGCGAGCGCCGAATTCATTTCGCGCGGCCGGGCAATAAAAGCTTCTATCGACACAAAAGAGGGCCCCAAGCTTCGGCTCGGCGTTCCGCGTGAACTTCTGGCGCCAGAGCTTCAGCTGAAGCTGACTTATCGTATCGCCACTGTGCCGCTGCTCGGCAGTCAGATGCCCGATGCGACTGTTTCTGCTCCCGACGTCAGGGTTCTGGCCCAGGATCCGTTGCTGAGCATGGAAAACCCGGTTCTGGCGGCTCTTGCTGCCAAAGTTGCCGCCCAGCCCGGTAATTATGTGCAGAACGCCACCATTGCTGTCGCCAATGGCCTGAAATACCGCGAAAACTTCGAAGACCGCTCGGTCGAATGGGCGCTGGCAAACCCTGATTCCTGTGACTGTACCGAGTTTTCGAGGTTGCTCGCAGCTCTCTGTCTCAAGAAGGGGATTCCGGCCCGGGTAACCACTGGGTTTCTTGTGAAGACAGAATTGATCGGCAAAGAGACAGCCGTCGGGCATGCCTGGTGCGAAGTTTTCTTCAACGGCAAGGGCTGGGTTCCAATTGACCCGACTCTGCAGTCGAACATGCACTGGGCTTATTTTGGTAACCTGCTCAGCGACCAGATTCTCTTCGATTACATCGGTTCAGAAAAGCGTTCGCGGGTAAGTATCGATTTCACCTCTACAAGGCCTGATCTGAAGGTCAGCCTGAGCAATTCATATCTGCTCGACCAATGGTAAAAGCACGAAAGGAAAGCCCTGCAATGGCAAACCGCAAAGATATCATCAATCACATCAACGAACTTTTCGCCGAAGTGGTCTTTAACGATTATTCCTACAATGGTCTGCAATTCGAGGGCAGCGAAAAAGTCAGCAAGATCGTTGCTGGCGTCGATGCCACCGTTGAATTTTTCAAAGAAGCCACGCGCCGCGGTGCCGATTTTGCGCTCGTGCATCACGGTCTGTTCTGGAAGGGCGGCGAATGGACCCGACTCGACCGTATCAACCTCAAGATCGTCAAAGCCCTCATCGCCGGCAATCTCAACCTCTATGCGATCCATCTGCCCCTCGATGCGCACCCGAAGTTCGGCAACAATGCCATCATTGCCGATCTTCTCAAGGCAAAAGTGCAGGCTCCCTTTGGCGGAAGCAGGGCCAACGCAGTTGGCGTGCTGGCAAAATTCGATAAGCCGATCAGTGTCAGCGACTTTAAAAAACGCGTCGAAAAGGCTATTGGCCCGGTCGTTACCCACCTTGATTTTGGTGCAGCCAAGATTCAGACGGTCGGAATCATCTCTGGCGGCGGCTGGAATACAGTCAGTGATCCGCTCGTCTACGAAGGCAGGGTCGATGCAATCCTTACCGGCGAAATCATTCATCAGGCTGTTGCAGCCTGCCGTGATCGTGAAATTCACATGTTTTCGGCCGGCCACTACGCCACCGAAACCTTTGGCGCCGACGCTCTCGGTCGACATCTGGCGAAAAAATTCAAACTTGCTTACGAATTCATCGACCTGCCCACCGGCCTTTAATATAAAAGCACCATTTGGGGCTTATAACCTATAACCTGACTACATGCTGTTGTTAACGCTCAGGGCAGGGCGGCACGTAATTTCTTCTCAAGGTGTTCAGGCGAGATGAAACCGACGGTTCGCAGACTGGTAACTTCGTTGCCGTCGGGCTGAAGAATGACCAGAGTTGGCAGGCCGACGATACCAAACTGCTTGAGCAGGGCGTTAACCTTTTCGTCATCGGGGCTGGTGGCGTCGATTTTAACCGGCACCATGCGACCGAGAAGACTGCGGATTTCTGGCCGCGGAAAGACATTCAGTTCGAGATCCTTGCAGACAGTGCACCAGTCGGCGCGAAAATCGAGAAACAGCGGTTTGCCGGTTGCTGCGGCCTCTTTGAGGGCAGTCTGCAGATCGTGTTGCCAGAAGGTTTCGGCTTTGTTTTCCTGCTTTTCGGCGGCTGATTTTGGCAGACACAGGCAGCCCCACTGCGATGCGGCGCTGATGGCAAAAGCGCAGGCAACGGCAATGGCAACGACGCCGAAGGATTTAAATACCCGTGGTCGCATTCCGGCATCTTCCGGAACATTGTGGAACAGCCCAAGAAAGGCCGCAAACGACGCGAGCAGGGCGGCGATACCAAGCTCTGCCCAGGCGATTCCGATAATGGGTTTGGCAAAATACAGGGCTGCGGCGAGCAGCAGAAAGCCATAGAATTCTTTAACCCGGTTCATCCATTCGCCGGCTCTTGGCATGGCATTCAATGAGCCTGAAAACGCGCCGATCAGCAGCAATGGCACACTCATGCCCCAGGCAAAGAGCAGCAGCATGAAAAAGCCGAGTGCCTGGCTGCCGGTCGCGGCAATGAAGGCAAGAATACCGGCCAATGGGGCGGCGACACAGGGCGAGGCCATCAGACCAGATACCATGCCCATGACAAAAATGCCGAAAATACCGGTTTTTTTGATGCCGCCCAGGCGGTTGCGCAGTGCGGCCGG
>JAKJFO010000277.1 GCA_022704885.1 Candidatus Rifleibacteriota bacterium
GGCTTCGGCGAAATCCTTGAGGTGGGTGCGGTTGGTGGTGCCGACCTCAACCAGCTTCGCGCCGGCACGACTCATGATGTCGGGAACGCGGAAGGCGCCGCCGATCTCGATCAGTTCGCCGCGCGAAACTATGACCTCGCGGTCCTTCGCCAGTGTCATCAGCGCCAGAACCATGGCGGCGGCGTTGTTGTTGACAACCAGCACTTCTTCGGCGCCGGTGATATGCTTCAGCAGCGCCGAGACGTGTACATTGCGGCTGCCGCGTTCGCCGGTCGCCAGGTCGAGTTCGAGGTTCGAGTAGCCCGAAACGGTCGCGAAAATTTCGTCGAAGACCTTTTTGCCCAGCGGCGCCCGGCCCATGTTGGTGTGTATCAGTATCCCGGTAGCATTAAGAACCGGTCTCAGTGATGGCTGCGCGATAAATTTGCATCTCTCGATGACTTTTGCAGCGATCTGGTCGATAAGCTCATCTGTAGTATCAGCCTCGGTAATCGCGCCCTCGAGGATTTCTTTGCGAATCACATCGAGAGTTTTGCGCAGCGCATCTTTGACCGATTCAAGACCATAGACAACGACTGCCGCAGCGATTTTTTCGTTCTGCAGCGCCCGGTCAACCCCTGGAAGCATTCTTAGTCTGTTTTGCATAAAACATCAGAGAGAGCAGGAATCGAACCTGCCACAGACGGTATTATCCGCCCGCTACTGGTTTTGAAGACCAGCTGAGACACCAGTCCCGTCCTCTCCAGACTGATACATCGCATGATGCGTCTGGCTTTTTATAACCGATTCAGCCCGCAAAAGTCAACGAAAGAAGAGAAGGCATCCGCAGATTTCGCTGATTTGCAGATTCCGCTGAATTATTTAAGGGTTGAGCAGGCATTGGAAGACGGGTTCTGCGAAGTCGCCGGATCTCATAATATGAAAATAGCTCGTGCTCGTGCGCGCAGAATGACAGGTTTCTATGTGTACACGTGGTATGGAGAATGGGTTAGATTTTGTTTGACATGGCAAGGGCAATATTCTATGGTATTTGGTGTCAGAGTAATGATTTTGGGAATATTTTCACAGGAGGGTTCAATGCTCGTTACCATAAATGGTAAACAGTATGAGGCTGAAGCCGGGCAAACCATCCTTCAGGTGGCGAAAAAGCATGGGGTTTATATTCCATCGCTTTGTTACCACGAGAAGGTTGGCGTTGCCGGCAAATGCCGTGTCTGCGTGGTAGAAGTCGAAGGAATGCGAGGGCTGCAGACATCCTGTTCGGTTGTCGTTCGCGAAGGAATGAATATTTCGACGAATACCGAAAAGGCTGTTCAGGCACAGAAGCTGGTTGTCGACCTTCTGCTGTCGAGTGGCCAGCATGATTGTCTGTCTTGCGCTCAGAACGGCAAATGTGAATTGCAGGATGCCGCTTATTTTTTGGGAATCGAGCGCCCGACGCTGGTGTTCTCAGATCTCGAGCCGCACTGCGATGAAAGCTCAGAATTCGTAAAAGTAGATCATAACAAATGCATCTCCTGTGGCAGATGCGTGGCCGCCTGCCAGAAGACCGTTACCAATGACGTTCTCGATTTTGGCTTTCGCGGCGCAAATACCGAAATCGTATTCGACGATGGCAAGAAGATGGGCGACTCCACCTGTGTACAGTGTGGCGAATGCGTTCAGATCTGCCCGGTTGGCGCACTGACCGAAAAGAAGGTCAGAGGCAAGGCCCGCTACTGGGAAACCGAAAAGATCAGATCTGTATGCCCATATTGCGGCGTTGGCTGCACCATGGAAATCCATGTTGACCGCAAACTCAATCAGGTCGTTCGTGTTAACGGTGACGAGAAGTCGCCGGTTAACGAGGGCATGCTCTGCGTGAAGGGGCGATTCGGCTACGATTTCGTCGACCACGCTGACCGCCTCACTTCCCCGCTTATTCGCAATGACGACGGCTCTTTCCGCAAGGCATCATGGGATGAAGCCCTCGATCTGGTTGCGACAAAACTTAATGATATTAAAGCAAAGCACGGCGCTGACAAGATAATGGGCCTTGCTTCCGCGAAAGTGACGAACGAAGAGAACTACACTTTCCAGAAATTCATGCGCACGGTGATCGGAACGAATAACGTAGATCACTGTGCCCGATTATGACACAGCTCCACTGTGGCCGGTCTGGCTGCATCATTCGGTTCTGGAGCTATGACAAACGATATCGCTGGTCTGACAAAGAGTGACGTTGCTCTGATTATAGGTTCTGATACTTCTGAAGCTCATCCGGTTATTGGTGCCCGTCTGAAAAGAGCTGCCAAGAACGGTATGAAAATTATCGTCATCGATCCGAAGCGGATAAGGATGGCTGATTACGCGACCATATACGCATGCCAGAGGCCCGGCACCGATGTTGCCGTTCTCAATGGTATGATGCATCTGATCATCAAAAACGGCTGGGAAGACAAGGAATTCATTGCCGAACGCGTAGAAGGCTACGAAGCTCTGAAAGCCGAAGTTGAAAAATTCACGCCCGAGTATGTCGAGAAGATTTCCGGCATTCCAGCAAAAACGCTCGAAGAGATTGCCGAACTGTTTGGCAAGGCTGAGACTGCGGCAATCTACTATGCCATGGGTATCACCCAGCACACTACCGGCGTCGATAACGTTAAATCGACTGCCAATCTGCAGATGCTGTGCGGAAACATGGGCAAGGTCGGCGGCGGCGTTAACCCGTTGCGCGGTCAGTCGAACGTGCAGGGCGCCTGTGACATGGGTGGTCTGCCCGTGGTTTATACCGCTTATCAGCAGGTTACCAACGCCGAAGTCAAAGAAAAATACGAAAAATTCTGGGGCTGCTCGCTCAATGCCAACAATGGTCTGCCGATGACGGTCGCCATTGACAAGGCGCATGAGGGCGAAATGAAGGCTTTCTACGTTATGGGCGAAAACCCCATGCTCAGCGATCCTGATCTGCATCACGCAGAGGCGGCCTTCAAAAAGCTCGAATTCCTGGTTGTCGAAGACATCTTTCTGACCGAAACTGCCAGGCTTGCACATGTTGTGCTACCTGCGAGCACCTGGCCCGAGAAGCAGGGCACCTTCACCAACACCGAACGCAAGGTGCAGCTGCTCGAAAAAGCGGTTGAGCCTCCGGGTGAAGCGAAAGATGACTGGATGATTCATCAGCTGCTCGCCAACAAGATGGGCCAAAAATGGGCTTATAACAGTGCTCAGGAAATCTTCGATGAAATGACGAAGTGTACGCCGAGCTATGCCGGCATGACCTATGAACGCCTGCGTAAAAACTATGGCCTGCACTGGCCGTGCCCGACTGCTGAGCATCCCGGCACACCGGTTCTGCATATCGGCCGTTTCACCAAGGGTAAAGGCACCATGTTCGCGATTCCGTTCAAGGAACCCGCTGAAACGCCAGATGCCGAATATCCGATCTATCTGACTACCGGCCGCATTCTGCAGCATTTCCATACCGCCACCATGACCCGCAAGTCGCAAGGTCTCTGTAACCTGGCCGGCCCGTCGGTAATGGTATCGGTAGAAGATGCCGAAGCGCTTGGTATCGGCAACAGCGCGAAGGTGAAAGTTACCACTCGCCGTGGCAGCATCGTCACCAACGCGTTCGTGACCCGTCGCATCCCGAAGGGAACCGCCTACGTACCGTTCCATTTCGCCGAAGCGCCGGCAAATGTGCTGACCAACAACGCACTCGATCCGATAGCCAAGATTCCCGAATACAAGGTTTGCGCCTGTAAACTGGAAAAGGCCTGATAATTAACCGGCGGAGAGTCGCAGAAATGTGGCTCTCCGCTTTTTCCCAACTTGCCGGGTATTCCGGCGACGCGGGTGGGAGAGCGAGCAGACAGGCAAGGAGAAGTAAATGTCGAAAAGAATTCTGATCATAGACGATGCGATAGATTTTATTACCATCTACAAAACAGCGCTGGAAGCAGCCGGCCTTGAGGTTATCACGGCGATGACCGGCAAAGAGGGCATGGAAAAGCTGCTCAGTGAAAAGCCTGATGTGGTGATTCTCGATGTCATGATGGAAATGCCAGACAGCGGCTTTGACTTCATGAATGATCTGCGCGGCAAAGGCAACAACACGCCGGTTATTTTGTGTTCGTCAATTGCCGATGCCAGCCAGATGAATTTCGATCTGACCAGTCTTGGCGCTAATCTGGTCATGCAGAAGCCTGTTGATTTAAAGGAACTCGTCAAACAGTGTAATAAACTGGCCGGTTGATCGACCAGACAAGGAAATGGAAGCGAAGCAATGGATAAAGTAAAAAACACAGAACAACTCAAAGCTCTGCAGTCGGCGCTGCGTAAAGACGCAGAAGAGGCTGCATCCAGGAAGGTAATCATCAAGGTCGCCATACCGGTGCTTGACTTCTTTACTGAAGAAATGCCCCGGCAGCCCCTGGAATTCATAATCAAATCCACCGGATGCACCGGACTGTGCCATTCTGAGCCAACCGTCGAAGTGACTTTGCCGGGTAAAGCCCCGGTGATGTTCGGCCATGTCGATGTCAAGAAGGCGACTGATATAGTCAACGATTATATCAAGAACGGCAAGCCGGTAGAAGGCATAGTAGAGGTCTGCAGATCGTGAAAGCACAACAACTTAAGATTGCTCTGAGAAACTGTGGATTTATCGACCCTGAAGACATTCAGGATTACA
>JAKJFO010000278.1:0-262 GCA_022704885.1 Candidatus Rifleibacteriota bacterium
AGAAAACCACGTCTTCGAAAATTTCAGAAGCAGCACGGGCACCGTATTTGCGCACCAGGCTGTTGAGCAGATGCAGGTTGTCGAGCTCCATGGTGAAATCGTTATAACGGGCAGCCATGGTGCCGGCAAAAATGTCTACAATTTGAAGGAGTGTGAACGGCTCAGGGGTAATTCCGGCTTTTGCAAAAGCTGGCTCGAGCTTGAGTCTGCCGGCGCAGACGTCAGCTATTGCCCGATTGATTCCATTGGTAAAGGCGGTTAA
>JAKJFO010000278.1:306-4594 GCA_022704885.1 Candidatus Rifleibacteriota bacterium
CTGAAAGCTGCCGGACTCTGCTCGAGACCGGTTACGATTTCGGTAGGGTCGACGCGGTCGCGGCGTGCCATAAAATCGACCTCGATATATTCGGGACCAAAGACTTCTGAGAGAGTACCGGCGCTCGAACGTCGCAGCACTTCCAGCTGGAACATGCGATCTCTACCGAGGCAGTAACCGTAGCCGTAATACACGCCATAAAGATCATCGGCAACTACGTGCGGCATGCCACTTTCGTCGTGCCAGATTCTTATAAAACGTGATTTGTCGGGGGCGATTTCAGGATCGCTGCTGTAAACATTCGCAGAAATAAAAGTTAAAGTCAGAACCAGCAGAACAATCTTAAGTTTCATTACTGTATCTCCGGGGAATGTATTATGCTAAGGCCGATGTTTTGCCAATCAATATGACAATGTTAAACACAATTGCCCAAAAATACAATATTTTGCAAATTCGATCGGTTCGACTCAGTGATCGAGTCATTTACCAATCAGCTATATGAACCGGGCAGATAAAGTCGCGCAATCTGATCTATTTAAATTGCTCGTAAAATCTTCGACCTCATGTTACAATGTTGCCCAAACAAATTGGCACCTGATAGATACCGGCGCCCGGCAAACAAGCGTTCACAGCAGATTTCGATCGGCCTGACCGTTGCCGGCGCGGCGGGAGTGATGTCATTTACATTCTGAACCATACAGGAAGGTCGGCATGAAGCGTATAGAACCAAGATTTGAACCACTGGCAATCGTAGGGATGAGCTGTCTGTTTCCCAAAGCTCAGACAGTTGAAGATTATTGGGCCAACATCAAGGAAAAGGTAGACGCGATTACCGAAGTGCCATCCACGCACTGGAAGGCGGCTGATTACCTGGACAGCGACAAAAAACGGGCTGACCATGTGTATACCGCTACCGGCGGCTTTCTTGATCCGGTCGAATTCAACCCCGGCGAATGGGGAATAGCGCCATCCGATCTCGACTCGATCGACACATCGCAGCTGCTGAGCCTTGTGGTTGCGCAGGGCGCGCTTACCGACGCCGGTTACGGCGCCAACCGCGATTTTAACCGTGATAACGTCAGTGTTATTCTTGGCCTTACCGGTACCCTCGAACTGGTCGTCCCACTCGGAGCCAGGCTTGGACACCCGATCTGGCGCCATGCTATGCGTCATGCCGGCATTCCTGCTGATATCACCGAAGAAGTGATCAGCAATATCGGCAAAGCCTATGTCGGCTGGCAGGAAAACTCTTTTCCGGGGCTGCTCGGCAATGTTGCAGCCGGTCGTATCGCCAACCGCCTCAATCTTGCCGGCACCAACTGTGTTGTTGACGCCGCCTGTGGCAGTTCGCTGGCAGCAATCAACCATGCCGCTCTCGAACTGTGGACTGGCAAGACCGACATGGCAATAACCGGCGGGGTCGATACCTTCAACGATATTTTCATGTATATGTGCTTCTGCAAGACGCCGGCGCTGTCTGCTACCGGGCATGCCCGGCCGTTCAGCGTCGATAATGACGGCACCATTCTCGGCGAAGGCATCGGCATGGTCGTGCTCAAACGCCTGTCTGATGCCGAGCGTGACGGCGACCGCATTTATGCCTGCATCAACGCAGTCGGCAGTTCGAGCGATGGCAAGGGCAAGGCCATCTACGCGCCAAGTGCCAATGGCCAGACCAAAGCCTTCCGACGCGCTTACGAGATGGCCGGGATCACACCACAGGACATCAGTCTCATTGAAGCACATGGCACAGGAACCAACGCCGGCGATGAAGTCGAAACCACCGCTCTGAAAGAAGTTTATGGCAATGCCGAAAATGGGCGCCCCTGGTGCGCAATCGGTTCAATCAAATCGCAGATCGGTCACACCAAGGCTGCAGCCGGCTCTGCCGGCCTGATCAAAGCTGCGCTTGCTCTATATCATAAGGTGATTCCGCCCACAATTAAGGTCTCAAAACCAGCACCCGGGGTATCAGGAGAAAACACACCATTTTATCTGCCCGACCGCATACGCCCCTGGATCACCGATGAGGCCAGACCGCGCATCGCCGCAATCAGCGCTCTTGGCTTCGGCGGCAGCAACTTCCACGTTGTGGTTTCCGAATACGGCAGCGAAAAGCGTGTCGACGACTGGAGACGCGGCGCCGAACTGGTAACCATTTCAGGAAAAACCGTATCTGACATTGAAAAGAAACTGGTCAAGCTCAGCGACTGCAAGACTGCCACGCAGCTTCGTCGTTATGCCGCCGAGTCGCGCCGCGATTTCAATACCGACGACGCCAGTCGCCTTGCTTTTGTAATTGATTCTGTAAGTGATATCGAAAAAATTCTGACCGACATTACCGGCAATCTCGCCAAAAAAAGCGACGCATTCAATCTCCCGAACGGCGTTTACTACGCCAGCGGGAACCAGAAATCGCCGATCGGCGTTATCTTTCCGGGTCAGGGTGCGCAATACCCGGGCATGGGACTCGACCTCGTCTGCGGCAACCAGCATGCTTTTGCCGCTTTTTACGAAGCTGACCGCGAGATCGACAAGATCGATGCCCAGCACAACCGCCTCGTCGACTACGTTTTTCCGCGACCGACCTATGATGCCGAGAAAGACAAGCTCAACGATGAAAGGCTGCGTGCTACCGATATAGCTCAACCCGCCATCGGCGCGATTGCGCTTGGTCAATATCGGGCGCTCGAAGCATTTGGCCTTCAGGCCGCCGGTTTTGCCGGCCATTCTTATGGCGAACTGGTTGGACTCTGCGCCGCCAATGCCTTTGACAACGCAACCCTGGCACGATTGTCACGCAAACGCGGTCAGCTGATGGCACAGGGAAGCGGTGACCGCGGCGGCATGATTGCCGTTGCCGCCGATCGCACTTTTGTCAAAGAAGTTATAGCCGAAGAAAAGCTCGATCTCGTGGTAGCCAACCACAATTCACCACAGCAGGTTGTCCTCTCTGGTAAAACTTCAGAGATCGAGCGTTCGCGCGAGATTTTCAAGGCCCGCAAGCTTCGCGCAACTGTATTGAACGTTGCCGGCGCCTTTCACAGCAAGTTCGTCGCCGATGCCGCCGAACCGTTCCATGCTTATCTGGCCGAGCAGAAGATAAACAAGCCGACCGTACCGGTTTATGCCAATACCACTGCGGCCCCCTACCCTTCTGACGTGGCCGAAATCAAAAAGCTGCTCGGTTTTCAGCTCGCCAACCAGGTGCGCTTCGTCGAAATCATCGAAAAGATGTATGCCGACGGCATCCGAACCTTTATCGAAGTTGGCCCCGGCGGCAAGATCAGCAGCCTGGTCAAGGCTACCCTGGAAGGCCGCGAATGCAATATTATCGCGATCGATTCGTCAGCCGGCAAACGTTCCGGTTATAACGACCTCGGCCGCGTTCTTGCCCAGCTCAGCGCGATCGGTTACAAATTGCAGATCAACCTCTGGCAGGATGGCGAAAACTGGCTGGCCAGTCAGCCCGCTCCTGGTAAAGCCAAGCTTACCTTTCCGGTGTGCGGCGCCAACTACAAATCGCCGGCCCACGTCAAATTCCTTGAAGAACTTGCCAAACCGGCAGCGGTCAAGTTGTCGACCGCAACTCCGGCTCAGTCAGCCCCTGCTACAGCAGCACGCCCAGCCACAGCCATGCCGACGCCGGCAGCAGTTGCTGCACAACAGCAGTACCAGCAGCCGGCAGTTCAGCAGACAGCTCAGCCGGCAACGATTGCACCTGCCAGTGCAGATGCACTTAGACTTTCACGCGAAACTCTGTCAGCCCTGCAGCAACTGCAGCAGCAGACAGCCGATCTGCACCGAAGATTCCTCGAAGGTCAGGAAACCGCTCAGCAGACGATCATGACGCTGATTTCAGGTCAGCGCCCTGCGATGGCACAGACTCAGGCGCCAACTTATGCCCGGGCACAAACGCCGATGGCGGCACCGGCACCAGTCGCTTACAGCCAGACTGCGCCGGTTTATCAGCAGCCTGCCATGCAGCAGGTTCCGGCAGTGGCAGCACGTCCGGCAGTGGCTCCGGCCCCAGCACCAGTTGCGCCGGCGAAGCCGGTTGCAGCACCCGCTCCGGCCGCAGCCAGCAGCCGCATACAGCCGGTTCTGCTCGAAGTCGTCAGCGAAAAAACCGGATACCCCGTTGAAATGCTCAACCTCGACATGGATATGGAAGCTGACCTCGGCATCGACTCGATCAAACGCGTCGAAATCATGTCGGCCATGCAGGAACGCCTGCCGGAAGCGCCGGTAGTACAACCAGATCAACTCGGCAAACTGCGGACGCTGA
>JAKJFO010000279.1 GCA_022704885.1 Candidatus Rifleibacteriota bacterium
CGGGTTTCTGGGCTGGTTCGCGGGGCCAGGGGCTCACTGGCGGCAGGAGTTGGCCGGTTTTTTGGGTGGCTGAAAAAGCTGAAACGGCCCACAGCTCTGGGGTTTGCATAAAAAGCTTGCGAAGGCCGGCTTCAGCTCGATTGTACACTTGACTATAATTTAGAAACGAACTACACTGTAAGTGAGAAGATGAGGATTACGTAAAGTCGTCAGAAGCTGATGCTGGCAAACATATATGAGCAAAAATGCGGCTAAAATAAATACCGGGATAGTTCCCGACCTGCCAGAAACGGCTCTAAAACTAAACCTTCGCCACCGCGCAATTTTCATAGTCGGCTCTTATTCAGTTCTGGCCGGGCTATACATAACTTTATCCGACCATCTGCTTGGGTTGCTGATAAACGACAAAAACATGATCGTAACCCTCAGCGTCTACAAAGGCTATGCTTTCATCGCTGTCACCGCCATACTCCTGTATCTGATGCTCGACAACACATTCAAATTGATCAGAACGGCGTTCTCTGAGCTCGAAAAAAAAGAAGCCGAACGCCGCTGGGCCGAAAAACTCCTGCGCGAAGCCAACGAAAGCCTGGAACAGACTGTAGAAATGCGCACTCACGAGCTGCAGAATGCACTTGCAGAAGCGAAGTCGGCTGACCGGCTCAAATCGGCTTTTCTGGCCACAATGTCGCATGAATTGCGAACGCCGCTCAATTCGATCATCGGCTTCACCGGAATCATGAGACAGGGACTGGCCGGACCGCTGAACGAAGAACAGCACAAGCAGATGGCGATGGTCAGCAATAGTGCAAATCACCTGCTTTCGTTGATAAACGATGTTCTTGACCTCTCGAAAATAGAAGCTGGGCAACTGCAGCTGAACATAGAGACATTCGAACTGAAACCTTCAATTGACAAGATAGTCAAAACTTTTTCACCAATGCTCGCCGAAAAACAGCTTGAACTTGTAGTCAAGCTCTCAGTCGATACCCAAGTTATAGAAAGCGACCAGAGAAGATTCGAGCAGATCATGATGAACCTGCTTTCGAATGCCGTTAAATTCACCGAAAAGGGAAAAGTAACCATAGTCGTTTCCCAGACTGATGATCGAATAGTCATAGAGATTGAAGACACCGGAATCGGGATCAAAAAAGAGGACATCGCAACATTATTCAAACCTTTCTCTCAGATAGATAACCAGCTCGGCCGGAAATTCGATGGCACTGGCCTAGGACTGTCAATCTGCAGCCGACTTGTTGAGATTCTCAAGGGTAGAATATGGGTAAAAAGCGAATGGAACCAGGGCAGTTGTTTTGGCTTTGAACTACCATTCAGATACAACCAGAACATTGCGATGGAGACAATCGCTTGATCAGAATATTGATTGCTGACGACAAAGCCGAAAACCTTCAGATGCTGCACTCTCTGCTGCAATTGAGCGGATTCGCCGCAATTCCGGTTAAAGACGGCGCCGAGGCGCTTGCAGAAATCCGCAAATTGCCACCAGACCTGATCATAACCGACCTGCTCATGCCAAATGTCGACGGTTTCGAACTCTGTCGCATCTGCAAGCAGAACCAGGAACTGCAGAACATACCACTTATAGTATACACGGCAACCTTCAATGACACCCGCGAAGAACAGCTGGTCAAAGACCTTGGAGCAGACAGGTATCTGATCAAACCGATTCAGCCGGACCTGCTTCTGCAGGCAATAAATGAGCTGCTCGAAAAGTCAGCTACTGGCAGCACCCTGTTGCAGGCTCAGCGTTCATATGACGACAACAGTTTGAGACAGCAGCATAATGCTGCGCTGTTGAATAAACTGCACCAGAAGGTCAGCGAACTCGAATCAGAAATTGCCCGGCGTGATGCCGCCGAAAAATTGCTGCGCAAAAACCAGTCTTTGATTGAAATTGCGGCCAGAGCAGGCTTGATGGGTGGTTGGAGCGTAGATCTGGCAACCGGCAAGGTTAACTGGTCTGATGAAGTGGCAAGAATACATGGAATGCCGGCCGGCTATTCGCCCGACGTCTCTGAGGGAATACAATTTTATGCGCCTGAATGGCGGGAAAAAATTACCCAGGTGTTTGCAAACTGCGTCTCTCATGGCATTCCTTACGACGAAGAACTCGAAATAATCAGCAGAAACGGCACCAGAAAATGGGTTCGCACCATCGGAGAGGCAATTTATGACGAACACGGCAAAATAACCCATGTGCAGGGGGCATTTCAGGACATAAGTATCAAAAAGCAGGCAGAATTCGAGCACAAGGCTCTTCAGCAGCAACTGATCGAAGTACAGAAACTTGATTCGCTCGGTCAGTTCGCCGGCACCATCGCGCACGACTTCAACAATCTGCTGTCGATCATTCTCGGCTATACAGATATGGCATTAAGCGATATCACCCAGGAACAACCTTTATACGAAAATATCAGAGAAATAAAAAATGCCGGCGAAAAGGCGGCGGCACTCACCCGGCAACTCCTTGCCTTCAGTCGCAGACAGGCCATAGATCCGAAAAAAATCGATCTGAACAAGTCAATACGCGATATTGAAAGTATGCTGCGCCGTCTGCTCGGCCAGGCAGTTTCACTTGATCTGCATCTTGCAGAAAAACCCGGCTTTATTCTGGCTGATCCGGGGCAAATCGACCAGATCATCATGAATCTCGCTGCAAACGCTCACGATGCCATGTCCGACGGCGGCCGTCTGACCATCGAGACTTCCAGCACTGTGGTTGATAACTCATTTCTTATCAATGGAATGAACGCGGAACCGGGCAGATATGAGGTTTTAACTGTATCCGACACCGGCTGCGGTATTGATGAAAAAACCATCGAACGCATCTTCGAACCCTACTTTACAACCAAAGGCAAAGGAAAAGGCACCGGACTGGGCCTGGCAATCGTCTATGGCATCGTCAAACAGAATAAAGGCTACATTTCGGTCAGCAGCGCTTCTGGGCAAGGTACTGCTTTCAAGATATTCTTTCTCAGCATAGGTGAAGATTGATCTCTTCAGCATTGCAATGCCTTTTATCTGTCCGGACCGGCATGCCGGCGAGTTCTACCGATATGTGCTAGAATTAGAAAAGAATAGTGCGAAATTGAATAAGAACGGACTGCTCAACAATGCAGGCAGAAAGCAGATATATTGATCAGGTCGACGCCGCGATTATGGCGGCTTACGCGGTATCAACCGATGACCGCGCCTATACCATGCTGGAAGAATCTTTAACCAGCTGGGATTACGAGCTCTACCCCGACAAAAACCGAGATGAATCGCGCATAGCCGAAGAACTCTACAAGCTCATGACCTTTCTCGAAAAAAAAGGTCTGAAGCGACAATCTGATCAGGTTTTTCGGGTAATGCTGCTGACTTTTCCCGAACAGCATTTTGCTCAGTCACCGTCCCTGGTCAAGGCCGAGGGAATAGACCTGAGCCTCTTCAAAAAGATCAGCAGCGAAAACATGACAAGGTTCGAAGACTGCTTGCGCATGGCGCTTGCCGACATGCAGAAACTGGCGCACGAAATCGACATGCGTCAGTTCAGAGAAGAGTGCCCAGGCCTTGCCGGTTCTCTCTTTGCAGCTTTTGTGGCGATAGCAACCGAGACTGCTGAAAGTGAGCAAAGAGATGTTCCATGGCTGCTCATGCATCAGCTCGCATGGCAGCTCAACAACGTCAATAAATCATACAATGAAGCTTATGGCATAATCCGCAGCCTGCTGTCACTCAAAACCCCGGTGCCGACTGAACAGCTGGCAGTAGAACTCGACAACAGCATGAGGTTTTTCAAGCGCAATCATTACTGGAACAGAATCGACAAGGCCTCGATGACCGGCGATACGGCGACCATGGTCATGTATATCGACCGCCTGATGCCAATGGTCACAGCCGGGCACGAAAAGAGCAATCTCGTCATGCTGCGCGCCAGGGCTGTCAAAAAAGACAAAGAGCTGCCATGGGGCTGCCTGTTGCTGATGCTGACACTAATTCTGGGCGCATTTGCCATCGACCGTCTCACCTCAGTATTTACACGGCAAGCTTCTGAACAACCAGTAACAACTACGACGACTTTGCCTGCACAAGCCCCTGGAATCGTTCAACCTGGCGAATCCTTCGTTGAACCGGCAAGCACAAGCCTGCAGGTGTTCAACCGCGCCGGTCTCGACGAGAGCAAACCGCCCCCGCAGCCTCTCGGCAGAAAACTGACTCTCAACGAAATACGTTACGTCATCTTTCAGAAACAGCGCCTCGATCATCTTGAAGGGATCGAGTTGTCTGAAGCAGAAGAAAAGCTTCTGCAACAGCTCTGGGAGGAATGGCACAGACGCAGCGATAAAGCTGATTATGACAATGAACTGAAAAACCAGGTTGCTTCTGAAGCTGAGGCCTTCGCCGAAATGCTGGAGGGCGATGCAATCGACCAGATCGAGATTCTGGACAAAACCCTCAAGCCCGATGACTGGAAAAAGAACAGCGATTCCAGTGATGACAGCGGCAAAGCTGGCTATGTCCGCCACCATCAACGAAGCGAAGGCCTGT
>JAKJFO010000027.1:0-32026 GCA_022704885.1 Candidatus Rifleibacteriota bacterium
TGTGATCGGGTTGAGTAATGGCATGGCATTTTCCACTCATTTCCACAATTCCCGCTCAGCGCCAGCACATAAGCATACAATACACTTGCAAAAGGCTTTAGATGGGCATTGTATGCTGGCGATAAAAATCTTGGGTGGGGTATTGACAGCAGATTTTTATCGTACTAAACTGGTGCACAGCAAGTTGTATCGGAGGGGTTGTAGTGAAAAAAGCGAAAATCTTGTCGATCGTGGTGATAATGCTCTCGGTCATAGCTCTGGGTATCTTTATGGGCAAGCAGATGTTCAAACTTATGGAAGCCGGAACCGGGGCACCGGGTCAGTCGGTAGCGAATGCTGGCGACAACACTTCGTCTACTGTAAAGATCCTTTATAGCGCCGACAAGAACGGAACCGCTGTGGCTGCGACGCCGGAAACCGCACCAGTCATGCCGGCCTCCGATATCGCAGCTGCGCCGGCTCAGACCGTTGCACCGGCTGGGCTAGCACCGGCAGCCGAAACAAAAAAAGATGGCAATGCATTCGACCCCAATGGCCCGAAGTGGTTTGCTTACGCGTCTGGGAACGGAACCAACGTCAGATCGGGGCCTTCCCTTCAGGACAAAGCTCTGTTCAAGGTTGGCAAGGGCACGAAGGGCACGGTGCTTGCCAAACAGGATGGCTGGACGCAGATAAAATGGGATTTCAACAGAAAAGAAGGCTGGGTGCGTGACGATCTGCTGCTGCAGGGGCCGGCAACCGTAGTGCAGGCTGTTGTTGCCAACACCAGCGACATTGCGCAAATCGATGCCGGAAAACTCGACAAGGAAACTGCCAAAGCAATACTGCAGGAAAGCAAGGTCGCCGTCGCCATAGCCAAACCGGCACCGGTTTCTGAGACGGTCAAAACTTTCGTCGATGGCGAGAACCTGCCTGAACAGGCGAGAATCGAAGTTCAGACCTTCGCCAACATCAGAAGCGGCCCGAGCACCAGGCACGATATGGTCGCCAAACTGCCCAAAGGCATGGTCGTTAAGATCAAGTCGGTAGAAAAAGTCGGCAAATGGCAGTGGTTCGAGATACTCTTTCAGGAAGGCAAAAAGTCTGGCTGGACCCGCGAAGACAACCTGAAATTTTAGTTCTATTTGAAGACGTCAGTGGCGAAGGGTTCACGGTGAGCGAAGTCGCGGTTGATCGTTTCGGCGCTTTCTTTTGTCAGAGAGACCGAGAGTTTGCCACTTCTGAACCTGAATTTATCGAGCGCAATAGCAGCGCTGGGCAAAACATCGAAAAAGAATTTGCCACTGAAATCACGCCGACCAGTCCAGCTGCAGTTAATTTCATGCACCTTGCCGCGGTGGGCATGAACCTCACGCAAGCCTAACCGTGCACCAGCCGCATTGAATTCGTCTGATACCTTTCCGGTTTTCTCGACCTGACGCATGTAGGCCCAAAGAGCGACCAACTGCCTGATCTGTTGCTGACGCTCGCCGGTGATTCCGGTAAAATGGGCATAAACCTCAGAATCTATGCTGTAATCAGCGGGTCCGCAATTAAGCACCATGTTCACGCGAAAAGTGTATTTCTGGCCACGCTTTTCCGGGTGCAGGGCCGAAACATGGGCAATGACCTGAGTCTTTTCCGGCGAAATATCCTTGAACCATGCAAGACCGCAGCCAAGACTTCTGAAACCCTTTTTGACCGTTCCACGATATTGCGCGTTGATTCTGAAAAACTGCCACTCTTCTCCCGGCTGAGCAAGTTTTTCTGTTGCCGAAAGGCAGGCACTGCCAGTCAGAAGCAGACAAAACGCCACCAGTCCAATAACACCCTTCAGGCTGCCCGTTGAACCCCTCATAACACTATCCTCAACTTTCGCCCGCCCTGAGAGAAAATTCTCTCTGTTTTTTCAATACACGAGAACCGCAAAAACCGCAAAACCTGGAACGCTCGATAGAAAATGCCCCACAGCCAGAGCAGACCATCAGACCAGCATCTGGAGGCGAATCTACCCTGAGCACCGTAATCCAAGCCTCATGAATCCCAAATATAAAAAGAACCACCAGACTGACGATCACTCCACTGGCAGCCTGAATATCAAAATGAAACACGAGAAAATCAAAAAAGCCATGTGACACGGCTGCGATGAGAATTCCAGAAAGAATGCGCAGGGAAACGACCGAATCAGCTTTGGCGGTGCGCGATAAGGCGACTGCCGCAAAACTCGAGCTGATACAGGCAAAAAACAGGTGCGCGCTTGAACTCACGATAATTCTCGGCAACACAATTTCGGCCCCGAAAATCAGGTAATACTGAATGTTTTCCAACAGAGAAAAAGCCAGAGCACTGCCGGCAAAGCTCATAAACACAGTGGCCGGACGCTTGAGAAAAGAGACCTGATAGCTGGCAATCAGTCCCCCAGCCGACTTAAGACTTTCCTCAACGAAACCGATAACACCGATACTCGTCAACAGTGTAATCCACCAGGTTCCCGGGCCGGAAATAAAAGTGCGCAGATCGGTGCCAATATACATTTCGATCGGAACATAAGCAACCCGGGTGATAAGAATCGCCGCGCCTCCGAAAAGCAAACCGGTGACAAAAGCAGTACGCAGTTCAACATCGACCCAGTTGCGCCGGAAAGCCAGATAAAACAGGCCTATTGGCAGCAACAGCAGAAGCGGGAACAATATTTCATCGGAAGAAGTCAATCAGTTTCCCTGCTGTTCGCGATTAAAACGCGCAAAATAAAGATTGCGTGCGCTGCCGACAGTTGCATGAAAAACCAGGCCCGAAGAATCAGAAGCCCAGACGGGACGCAGACACTCGGTTTCGCCGAGAGGCTTGATTACCGTTTCTTTGCCGTTTTCCATGCGGCGGACGACGATAACGTTCTTACTGCCATCGTCGCTCTCTGAGCGCACATAGGCGAGAGTTCCACCATCAGGCGAAATATCGGGCAGCCAGTTCCGGCGGCCGTTCTGCACGACCGGCAGCGCTTCTCCCAGCGGTTCGAGCTGAATTTTCATGATATCGGATTTTTTCATATAAGTGTGAATTCTGGTAAAATACAGGGCCGAACCATCGGGCGACCAACGCGGTTCACGATCGTCAGCCGCACTTGAAGTCAGCTGTAGAAGGTTGTCACCATCGATGCCGATCAACCAGATGTTGTTTGGCTTTCCTTTCAGGCCGCGTGTAAATGCGATCAGACGGCCATCCGGGGAAACCGCACACATCATGTTCTTGCTGTCACCGCTGGTAAGAGCCTTTGATTTGCCGGTTTTACGGTCATATACGAACAGATGCTCGGGAGCAGCACTGTCGCTCGAAAAAACGATACGACTGCCATCTGGTGTGAATTCAGGTGTCCAGACGTTACCCGGCCATTCAAAAGCACGCGCAGCCTTTTCTCCGGCGGCTGGCTTTTTGATGAAGCACTGGTAAGTGTTTTTGCCATCTATCTTCATGCGATTCGAAGAAAAAATAAGCTCAGCACCATCACGCGAAATGAACCCGTGATAGCTGCTCGAATTGTCTTTTTCGAGCAAATCGACACTGGCATAAACCAGCTGCAAGGCCGCGACCGGTGTCTCTGGCAGCGCAACGGCAGCTTCACTGGCAACTGGCGCTTCGGCAGAAGATGCGACAGCAGCTGAGGTCTCGCTTGAAACTGCCGGGTTGACAAGAGGTTCTTCAACTGCGGCCGTGGCAGGAGCCTCATGATATGAGGCCGCCTGGGCCTGAGAAGTTGCCACTGCATCCACTGATATTTCAGCCGTCGGCGATGACTGGACCGTCATAACCGGCGTCACTGGCAATTCAAGGCTATCTGTCGGGTTCGGCGGCGTCGGGCCGCGATGAGCAGCCGCTGAGTCGGGGGCAGGCGGCACCGTCACAGCTGCAGATCCGCTGGCGGTTTCCTGAGAATTGAGCGCTCCTAAAAAAGAGTGTTCCCAGGCACGCCCTTTGAAGAAGAATGTATCAAAAAGACTGCCGGCTACAGCTCCGGCCAGAAATATGAAAAGCCCGAGAATCATGCGGCGACGGTAGCGCTGGCGGCGCTTCTGCGGAGTGTCGCAGTCGGGGCAGTTGACAACCCTTGGCGGCAATTTGTTTCCGCATCTGAAACAATACATTTGAGTTCTCCTTGAAAATTTCGCAAGTGAATTATACCCTATCCTGCCGGTTGTTAAAACAACAAAGGCGATTTTTTGGCAATAACAGGAAAAACCATGGATAAAAAACGGATCGGGCAACTGTTTATCGTTGGCTACCAGGGCGAAGAGCCGAGCAGTGATTTTTTGCGATTTGTCGAGGAATGGGGAATCGGCGGCGTGATTGTATTTGCGCGGAATCTGACCGACCCGGCACGACTGCCGGGGCATCTCGCGAAGATTTGCGAAGCAGCCGGCCAGCAGGTTTTCACTTCTATCGACCAGGAAGGCGGACTGGTGCTGCGCATTCTCAGCCGTGGCAGCCTGTTTCCATCAGCGATGGCGTTGTCGGCAACCAACAGTCTAGAGCTTACCGAGCAGTGTCACGAGGCAATCGGCCGCGAAATGCTCAGTCTCGGACTGAACTGGAATCTGGCGCCGGTTCTCGACATCAATCACCCCGACAACCCCGGAATCGGCGCGCGATCATTTGCTGATACGCCGCAGCGGGTTGCTGATTTTGGCTCCGCTGCGATCCGCGGGCTGCAGAAAGCCGGAGTTCTCGCCTGCGCCAAGCATTTTCCCGGCAAGGGGCATGCAAAGGTTGATTCGCACCTGACTCTGCCGGTGATTCCGTATGATGCCGGGCGACTTGAACGTTTTGAACTGCTTCCGTTTGCGCAGGCCATCAAAAATGATGTCGCCGCGATCATGACCGCGCATGTTTTCTTTCCGGCGTATGAAAAAACACCGGATCTGCCGGCGACTCTTTCGCAGCCAGTTCTTACAGGGCTTTTGCGCGAAAAGCTAGGATTCAAAGGCATTCTGGTCACCGACGACCTCGAAATGGGAGCGATAACCGAATCCTATGGTATCGCCCAGGCGGCCGCCATGTCGTTTCAGGCCGGCGCCGACCTTCTGCTCATCTGTCACCAGCTCGAACAGCAGAGACTGGCAGCTGATACGATAATGCAGCGCGTCGCCCAGGACGCCCGCGTGGGCCAGAGACTTGAAGAAAGCCTGCAGCGCATCGCCAGTGCACGCAAAAAGCTTGCCGGTGGCAGCAACAAAGCCAGCCTGGCAGAGCTGAAAAAGCTTCACCAACCTCTGATCGACAAGCTTCACGCCGAATCAGTGCGGTTTTTGCGTTATGAGCCGTCCTTGCTGCCACTGCGTAAAGACGCAGAACAGCTGGTTTTCTGCCTGCCGCAGATATCGGCACTGGTGCAGGTAGAAGAAGAGCATCGCGATGACGGCCTGAAATCACTGATCGAAAAAGAATTTTCCAGGGCGCGCACTATAGTATACGATCCCAAAACTGCTGGGCAGGCGCTGATCGACCAGATCGCCAAAACAGTAGGCAGCGATGCAAAAAAGGCACAGATGGTTTTCATGACCTACAACGCGCACCTGTTCAGCGGCCAGCTCGAAGCGGTCAGGCACTTTGCCCAGCTTGTCGACAAAATCGCGGTGGCGGCTCTGCGCAATCCCTTTGACCTCGCGGGC
The DNA here is from genome assembly GCA_022704885.1 of Candidatus Rifleibacteriota bacterium. The sequence goes on from JAKJFO010000027.1 coordinate 5,643, forward strand.
TTAACCGGCATAAAAACCTGCGCCGCAACCTTTGGCTTCAGAACGCCGGCAATCATGGCGCTGCTGAACGTGCTCAAGGGCGCCACTCCGCCGGCAACGGGCCCCTGGCCGATAGACACGACCGGCTGGTAAATTCATGCTAAGTTGTTGCGCGCAGAATGCCGATGAGTTTTCCAGAATAAAATGCTGGAGGCAAAAATTCATGTGGCAACTTGAAGTTAAAATAATCGCATTGACTCTGGTTTACTTTACCGGATGGTTCATGTTCGAAAAGGTTTTTTCGGCAATCTGGGCCCGCCTGAGCGGTGAAGGGAAAGACACCGCCATGCCGCGTGCCAGACGCAAGGTCGTGCCGCTGGCGACAGTTACCCCGGTCGATCAGACCTGGCGTTACATCAAGGGGCTGAGCAGCCCGGACTGGCGCATTCGACGGATATCATGCATTCAGCTCGGTGATCGCCGTGGCACCGCTGTTGTCGAAGCGCTGATCGAAGCACTCGACGACCCGCGCGAAGAAGTCAGTCTCGCAGCCGGCGAAGCGCTGACCCGCATTGGCGACCCGGCCGCGATCGAAGCACTTACCAGCCACTGCCGCAAGCTCGAAACCAACTCGATGCGTTCATACGAGAATTATCGGGCAGCCTGACCCGGATATTGATTCTCAGACCAAGGTAAGCAGTTGCCGGGGCTGTCATGGTGACGGCCCCGGCGCCTGTTTAAAACGCCGTTCATTGTGAACAATAAGTGAAACCACGTCCTCTCTGTCTTCAGCAACCCGCTTCGCCCGGAAGCTTACGAAAAAGCCCAACCGGCTTGCGGCCTAACAGCAGAATTCAATCCCCAGCGATACAAATCGGTGACAATCCGGTGTAACCTGTGAATCCATGTAACCTGCGACAATTCATTGGAATCGGTGTAATCCGCGTAATCTGCGGACGCCCTTCTTCGCTTTCTTTACTTTCTTTACTTTCTTCTCTTAGTGTCTCTGTAGCTTTGTGCGAGCTCTTTTCGGATGCGGTGTTCTCTTTTTCTCTTCTTTCTTTTCTTTCTTTTCTTTCTCTTCTTAGCGTCTCTGCGTCTTTGTGCGGACTCATTTCGATTACGATTACCCTGCTTCGCCAAGGCTACGCAGGGCAGGCGAGCACGAGCACGAGCATGAAAAAGAACTGGTAGTATGAATTTAGCAGATAAAATCGATAATAATATGCGACTGCTGCTGACGAAGGTCAGCGGCGGGGCTGCGGTTATCGGCTTTCTTATAGTGGTTCGCGAAATTGGCTGGCATGATGTCGGCGGTTGGCCGGCGGGCATCGCTCTTTTGACAATGCTGGTCGGAACTATCCTGGTTTCGGGCTTGAGCTCCATTACCAGACGCGAAGGGCTGGCTGAAGAAAACAAATCAACCAGCAAAGAATTTTCGAGTCAAAGTGCTAAAGATAACAGCCTTGACATAAGCATTCTCTACCGCCTGCATCAGGAGACAGTTGAGGAAAGCAGTTCACCAGGGCGGGCTCTAGAGATGCTGGCTGAACTGATGCCGGAAAAGATAGTGGCATTATACGAGGCCAACGGCAAAAACCTTGCATTCAGCTGCGGTGCCCGTTTGAACGCAAGGGGCAAGAGCGAAGCACTAAGCCCGGCCGACGAAATGGTCGAAGAGTTGACGAAGCGCATCAACAGCTGCATGGACGCCGCCCTCCTGAAGAAACCCGAAAGGTTCGGCAAACCGCTATTTTTTTCGCGAACTGATGCAAGCGAAGATGGGATATTGTTGCCGGTCAACTGCAGTAATGAGATTCATGGAGTTCTTTCCGTATTATCTACTGCCGGCAAAGCTTATGAACAGGACGAAATCAACTTTTTGCAGCATTTCTGCGGCAGCCTGGCGGTATTGTTAAACAGTCAGATGCAGATCGGCAGTTTTAACGACGCGAACCTTGCAGACGCAGAAAGCCGTCTGACGCAGAAACTTTTCGCCGACATGCTTCCCGAATCAGCAAAATCGCTGCCCGGCTGGGACATCGCGCAACTGGCTGGCTACAGCAGTTCCCACAGCGGAGACTTTCATGACTACATAATGCTGCCTGGCGACCGCATGCTTATTATTGCCGGGCGCACCTCGGTTGGCGGGCTGAACTCAGCGCTGTATCTGTCACGCCTGCGAACGATGCTCGACTGCATGTGCGAAGGCTGCCCCAGTCCGGCCGACCTGCTCAATCGTCTTTCGGCGCGCCTGACCAGCGACAAGTCGCTCGATCTTTTTGCCTCACTCATCGTTCTGCAGATCAAAGCTGGTGAGCGCAACGTGACTCTCGCCGCCGCCGGCCACGCAATTCCACTCATCAACAGACCCCGCAGCGGATATGTCGAGCTTCCACAGATTGACGCCGGGGTTCCGATGGGTTTGTTCAATCAGGGCGTCGACCCGTATCAGAATCAGGTCATTCAATTGTTGCCCGGCGATGGCATCTTGATTTATACTGACGGGGCAATCGATTTTGCCGGAGGAAATGGCAACCGGCCTGGCAGCGAAGATCTGCGACTGCTTCTCGACAAGATGCCGGAGCAGTATGCGGATGATCTGCTGGCGAACCTTGCCGATCAGCTTGTTCCGGCCGGCACAAAAGATAAGCCGTTGGAAGATTACACCTTTATATACGCCAGCACGGAGTAGACCGATGAACGAATCAGACCCCATACTCGAACAACACATATTCTTGAGCGAACGCAAAGACAACGAAGTCTACCACTCGGCCTTCGAGAAAATCTTCTCGTTTCCGGTCGCTGATATCAGCGTTGAATACAGCGATCAACCCAATGAGGTCTACTCAACCGTCAACGACCGCACCAAAAAAATTCTTGTCAACCTGCCGCGCCCCGACAAAATCAGCTGTATTTCGGGACGTTTCAGCGACGGCGGCGACTTCAGGCTGCAGAACAGCAATCTGCATGTAAGTATTCGCGAAAGCGAGTATAATTACGACCTGATCAGCAATCTCAAGAACTTTCTCAGCCCGGTTTTTCCACTGTGGCTGTTTCGAAATGCCTATATCTGGGGCGTTAACGTCTATGAAGACTATGAACGCCAGCATTTCTTTGAAGTGCGCAAGTATTCGGCTCGATCGCAACATCTTGAAGACCCCGAGATCGACATTTACCGCCGCGATGATGGCGTTATTCACAAATACCGATTCTTCATGCGGGAGCAGTGCGAACCCGAAGAAGGCCTCAAACTTCTGGCTCCGCACTTCAACGGCATGCGTCAGGGGTTGCAGAAGCGCAATTACGAAGGCCTCGAAGTTCTGCACCTGTATTGCACCGACAAGCCGGCATTCAGGCGCCTGGAGCCGCGCACCAAGCTCGGCAAGGACATCAAATCGGTTCTCGCTCTCGATTAATCTGACAGGAGAAGTTAATGGCAGATAGCACGACTTATCGCGAGGGACTGCTCGACGAGGTGATCGATGCCTGCATCAAGCATCTGCGGTCGCACCCCAATGATCACGAAAAGCTGTTTTATCTCGGCAACGCATTTTATCTCAAGAAGCAGTATGACAAAGCCTCTTTCTGCTACGTCAAAGCAGTTAATCAGAACCCCAAAAACCCGGTTTATTATAGTCATCTCGGGCACGCCTACCGCGAACTCGGCGACCGCGACCAGGCTGTGGCCTCTTACGAATCAGTTCTCACGCTGAACCCGCGCTTTGCCGATGCCCATTTCAACGTCGGGCTGATTTTTTACGAGAACAAGGCCTTCGACAAAGCTCTGGCCAGCTTTGCCAACGCTCTGGCGATCAACCCTCGCTACGCGGCTGCGCGCTACCATGTCGGCCGCATTTATGAGGAACAGGGCGCTATCAGCAAGGCAATAAAAGAATACCGCCAGATTATCGAAGAAATGCTCGGCGAAAAGCTTGAACGCAGCAGTGTGACGATAGATCTTGGTGCAGTATTTTCCGATCTTGGCCTTTTAGATCAGGCCGAAGCAGAGTATCGCCGTCTGATTAAAGACCATCCGGAATACGCTGACCTGCATTTTCATCTCGGCATAATTCTGCGCAAGAAAGGCCTCGATGACGAAGCCATGGAAGAATTCAGAATCGCGATCAGGCTCAATCCCCACTACATGGAAGCCCGCCGCAAATACTGGGAATCGGCGCAATAACCGGATATCTTCGTCATCCTGCGCGCAGTCGCAGGATCCATCTTCGCCTTCATTCTCGTGATCGACAATGAGTCATGGATTCTGCGACTTCGCTGCGCTACGCGCTGAATGACGCTTGATTTTGACCGGTTATTACTGAAAGGTTTGATAAATCTATTCAATTTTGATCCGGTTTATATTATAATTGTTGTCTGGAAATTAACTCATCAAAGCGATAAAATGCAGAAAATAAGGCTTAACGGTTAATGTTTAAGCGAAAAAAGATCGGTCAGCTGCTGATTGAAGCAGGGCACATCGGCGAGAAAGAGCTTAATATCGGCCTTGCCGAGCAGAAGAAGCGCGGCAAACGTATCGGGCAGGTTCTCATCGAGCTCGGCTACCTCACAGAAGACAAGCTGCTGCCAATTCTCGGCAAGCAGCTAAAAGTGCCGTTCGTCGACCTCAGCAAAGTCGAAATCAAGCCCGAAGTTCTCAAGATGGTGCCCGAAAAGATCTGCCGTAAACACATTCTGGTGCCAATCAGCTTTGACGGCAAAAGTCTGATGATCGGCATGGCCGACCCGCTCGACGTTTTCATCATCGACGAAATTCAGTTTCAGAACAACTGCGAAGTCGTCAGGGCGATATGTTCAGAAAACCAGATCGCCGACACAACCGACAAGCTCTACGTTGCCGGCGCCATGGCCGATGCGCTCAGCGCCATGGGAACTGGCGAAGAAGACGGCGGTGGAGCGGCTCTCGATGGCCTCAAGAAGGCCAGCGAAGAAACTCCGATCATCAAGCTGGTCAATCTGGTTCTGACTTCTGCCGTTCAGAAGGGCGCTTCTGATATTCACATCGAGCCAGATGAAGGCGAATTGCGCGTACGTTTGCGCATTGACGGCTCGCTGCTCATCGCGATGAATCTGCAACCGGAAGCGCTGCCATCGGTTATGTCGCGTATCAAGATTTTGAGCGGCATGGATATTTCTGAGCGCCGAATTCCGCAGGATGGCCGAATTCAGATGACAATCATGGACAAGCCAATTGACTTTCGCGTCAACACGATTCCGACCGCCTGGGGCGAAAAAGCCTGTTTGCGAATTCTTGACAAGTCGAACGTTAACGTTGCCCTTGACCAGATGGGCTTTTCACCGGTGAATTTCGAAAAAGTGCAGAAGGCGATCGGTTCGCCCAACGGCATGTGCCTGGTAACCGGGCCTACCGGTTCCGGCAAAACAACGACTCTTTATGCATGCCTGAACGCGATCAAAGGGCCAGACATCAATATATGTGCAGTTGAAAACCCTGTAGAGTACAAACTGAAGTTCATCAATCAGGTGCAGGTTCGCGCCGAAATCGATCTGAATTTTTCGACAGTGCTGCGCGCCTTTCTACGCCAGGATCCAGACGTTATCATGTTGGGTGAGATTCGCGACGAAGAAACTGCGAGCATCGCGGTTGAAGCGGCCTTGACCGGCCATCTGGTTTTCGCAACGCTGCATACCAACGACGCACCCAGCACCGCGATTCGACTGGTCGATATGGGCGTCGAGCCCTTCCTGGTATCTTCGGCGCTGCTCTGCATCGTTTCGCAGCGCCTGGCACGCCGTGTCTGCAAGTTCTGCAAAGATGTCGACACGACGATCACCCCCGAAACACTGGTCGATCTTGGCCTGCCGCCCGAAGCGATCAACGACACCTATTATCGCGGCAAAGGCTGCGAAAAGTGCGCCAAAACCGGCTACAAAGGCCGTGTCGGCGTTCACGAAGTAATGTATACCCACGAAAACCTGCGCCGAATGATCATTCAGAAGGTCGGCCCCGATGATCTTAAAAACGAGGCCGTGCGCCTCGGCATGAAAACTCTGAAAGAAGATATCGTCGTGAAGTTCACTCAGGGCCTGACCACTCCCGAAGAAGTGTTTGCGCTGGCTCGCGCAGACTGACCTGACCAGCACCGACAAGAGGTTTAAATGCCAAAATACGAATGTGAAGTAAAAGATGCGAAGGGCGATATAATCAAGACTACGCTCGAGGCTCCGAACCTTCAGGAGCTGGCTAATCGACTTTCTGACAAGGGTTATTACCTGGTCAAGGCCAAAGAAGCCAAATCCGGCGGCGGTTTCGGTTTCGGCGGCAGCGTCAGCAAAAAAGAAATGATGGTATTCACCGTTCAGCTGTCGACGCTGGTCGGTGCGGCAATTCCGCTGGTAGAATGCGTCGGCATCCTTGCCGATCAGACTCAGAATGCCTATTTCAAGAACATTCTGAACGGCATCGGCCGCGACCTGCAGAGCGGCCAGTCATTTTCGGTGGCGATCCGCAAGCATCCCAAAGTTTTCGACAAAATCTACTGCAACATGTGCGAAGCAGGCGAAGCCGGTGGTATGCTCGACGAAGTTCTGCAGCGCCTGGCCGCTTTCGCAGAAGCCGACGCCGAAATCCGCGGAAAAATCAAGGGCGCGCTGACCATGCCGGTCATACAGCTCGTGCTGGCCGTTGGCGGCGTCATCTTTCTTCTGGTCAAGATCTTTCCGAACTTTTCGGCGATGTTCAAAAAAATGAAAGTAGATCTGCCTCAGATCACAGAAGTCATGATGATGATGTCAGATGCGCTGCTGTATAACTATGTAGCTGTAGGAACCGGCGCACTGGTAATAGCCCTCGGTATCTTTTTCGGGCTTAAAACAGAGCTGGGCAAAAAAGCGATGGCGCTGTTTACATTAAAAGCTCCAATTGTCGGACCACTCACCCAGAAAATTGCGGTCAGCCGTTTTTCAAGAACATTCTGTTCGCTGCTCGGCGCCGGGGTTCCTATTCTTCAGGCTCTTCAGATTACCGCGTCGGTTATGGGCAATCCGCTAATGGAAGAAATGATTTCCAATATGGCGATTGGCGTACAACAGGGTAATACTCTGGCCAGTACGCTGGTTAAGGTGACGATATTCCCGCCGATGGTAAAAAAGATGATCGAAGTAGGCGAAAACACCGGAAACCTTGACATCATGCTGACCAAAGCAGCCGACTTTTACGACCGCGAAGTAAAAGAATCTCTCGACGGCCTGACCTCAGCCCTTACACCTATTCTGACGGTATTTATGGGTATCATCATCGGCACCATTGCCCTGTCGGTTTTCATGCCCCTCTTCAAAATGACCCAGAGTGTCAAGTAAGTCTTATAATGCTGGCCACTGAGGCATAGCTATGAATTCATGGACATTTCCGAATTCCATCTATGCCCAGATAGCCGCTGCTCAACCTGATCAGGCAAGAAAAGTGAATACTCCATGAAAATGTTACTTAAAAACGTCAGTCACATGTTCGTAATCTTAGCCTACAGGGAATCTCCTTACCTTGAAGAATGCATACAATCGCTCATTGACCAAACAGTGAAAACGAATGTTATAGCAGCCACATCAACCTCATCAGAATATCTCGAAAAAATCTGTGCAAAACATCATATTCCATTAAGAATTAACGTAAACCCGGCAGGAACGATCAGCGACGACTGGAATTATGCCTATCGAACCGCAGAAGCTGACTATGTAACCCTTGCACATCAAGACGACATCTATCGCAATGATTTCACAGAAAGGGTCTTTACCGGAAATAATGATTTTTTGATCGCTTTTACCAACTATTACGAAATCAGAGAATGTAGAACGATTAACCGGAACTTAAACCTGTTTATCAAGAGATGCCTGTTATTGCCATTTTACATAAGACATATCATTGCCAATCAATTTATTAGAAAGGCTGTCCTTGCTTTTGGATCACCAGTGTGCTGCCCTTCTGTTACTTATAACAAGAAGGAAATCGCTAATTTCAGTTTTACCGGCGCCTACAGCATAAACATGGACTGGCTGGCATGGCTTGCCCTTGCACGAACTCCTGGGAGCTTCAAGTACATCAGCCAACCATTAGTATATCACCGCATTCACGCTTTTTCGGAGACTTCCGTGGGGCTAAAAGAAAACAGACGACAGCTTGAAGACCGATCAGTACTTCAGAAAATCTGGGGGCCCCGATTAGGCAGAATTTTAGCTCGCATTTACAGTTGCGCTTACAGGTCAAACAAATGATAACTGCAGATTAAAAACGCAGATCTCATATCTAATCAGCATTACATTCACAGAATTTGCCACAACAGAAGAATGTGTTATCCTCTCTATAAAATCGAAGAGTTTAAGAAAATATGCTAACGAGCCCGGTTCAAGATATGGCAAAAACAACTCTTGTTATAATTCCCTGCTATAACGAGGAAGCCAGTATTCAAACGGTTATAGAAGAAGTTATGGCAATATTGCCAGACTTTAAAATTCTGGTGATTAACGACTGCTCAAAGGATAAAACCTCTGAAGTAGCGCGTAAGACAGGCAAAGCTACAGTAATCGATCTGCCGGTCAACCTTGGAGTTGGTGGAGCTGTACAAACCGGATTGAAATTCTGTATGAGAAACCAGGCTGAGTTTGCCGTTAAACTCGATGGTGACGGGCAACACGATCCTGAATACATTCAGGCAATCATACAACCACTCTTTGAGCATAAAGCTGACATAGTTATAGGCTCAAGGTTTCTCAAGGAAAACACCGGTTTTCAATCAACGTTTCTGCGACGGCTTGGGATAAGGTTTCTTCAGTTAGTCTGCCGGTTATTGACCGGTCAGAGAATCACCGACCCGACCTCAGGGTTCAGAGCCTATAATCGCCGGGCAATCGAATTCATGGCCAACCACTACCCTTCTTTTGATTACCCCGAACCGGAAGAAATAGTGCTTGCCAGCAAAAACGGACTGAAAATGATCGAAGTGCCTGTGCAAATGCGTGCGAGAAAGGCTGGCGTATCAACAATATCTTCGGCAGTGTCTGTCTACTACATGCTCAAAGTGACTCTTGCCATGATATTTATTTTTTTGCGCAATCCAGAAAGAGAAATGAGCTGAAAATGATATTCGAACATATTGAAAAAATCCAGATCATATCGATAATAGGCAGCCTCGCTTTTCTTGTTATGATTGCCAGATTGATCAAGAACAGCATGCTTAAAGAAGCCTACTCCATACTATGGCTTATCTTTGCTGCAGTATTTCTTGTCTTCTCATGCTGGAAAGATGGGCTGGACTATTTTGCAGCGATGGTCGGCATATATTACCCGCCAGCCATGCTTTTTCTAATTCTGATAATCGCCCTGATTCTAGTGTTGGTACAGTTTTCGGTGATCATATCTTCTCAAAGCGACAAAATAAGAGCTCTTACTCAAGAACTCGCATTACTCAGAAATGAATTCAGAAATTCCAAAAAAGATACAGGCAAAAGCTGATACGGGGCAACAATTGTCAGCATGCTTTAAAAGCTTGTTCCTGCTGGCTACAGCATCATTCTGCTCACGGGTTTATATGCTTTCGAAGGAAAATCTTTTTTCGTTCAGCAGCTACGCTCTTCGCGGTATATTTGACGATCTGACCATACCTTTCGCAATAACAGCTCTGGCAATGTATGCCGGAACCAGCAAGCTCTACAAATTCTCTTACTATATCAATCTGGCAACTGCTCTGTTAGTCTGTTTCGACTTCAGGCACTTCACACAGTTCGCAAGCAGAATAAACCGTGACATGCTTCAGCAGGAAATTTTTCTCTACTGGCTGCGGAGCGGCAGAACATTTTTTATTCCTCTGCTCATCGCTTTTGCAGCACTTCACAAATGTTTGATCAAAAAATTTGTCAACTTTTGCCAACCTGCTTTAATGTCAAGACGAGCTGGAATCTTTCTTGTTACAGCCTTTCTGCTGATAGTTATACAAAACCTGCGTCCTGAACTGTTACCGAGAGTCAACAATGATGAGTGGGACCGATATCTTGAAATTACCGCATCGCTAAATCGATGTCGTCTCAATAATTCATCTTTTCATTGCCTCTTCTCGTTGACTCTTACAGATATGGCTGTATCACCGACACAAATATTCTGGGAAAGCTCATTTCCTGATAAATTTCCAGCAGAGTTCGATGAGCTGGCTGCCCGCAAACAGAAATTTCTTACCCTTCAGGCAAAAGAAAAACTCTGGTTGCATCAGGGCTTTCATGAGGCGGGGGAAGAAGGAAATTCCATAGAGGCTGTCACAAAAGCCTTTGCCGCAGACTATACAGGAGTAGAAATCGATCTTCATTACATAGAGAGCGAGCAAGAAATTATTGTCAGTCACGACATGCCTGCCAGATTTGACAGACAAAAAATTCTGACACTTGACAGACTTTTTCAGGAATCACCATTTAATCAGAAAACCTCTTGCTATCTCTGGCTGGATTTTAAAAACCTCAATTATGGCAATGCATCAGAAGCTCTGAACCTGCTTGCAGCAATAGTTCGCAAGAATTATTCAAGCGAGCATGTTCTGGTGGAATCAAGCAATCCATTCATGGTCAGAAAAATTAGCCAGGCAGGGCTGAAGGCTGTCTGGGGAGTATTTTATGGGCTTAGTTCTGCAAAATTCAGCACAGACAATATCGAAATTATAAAAACCATGGCTGTACTTAGCCAATGCTCGATGATTTCATTGCCATGGCAGGTCTACGATGAACAGGCAATAAAGCTGCTCAAAGATTTCCCGACTGCCGTATACACAGTCAACGATACCAATGAAATCAAGAAATTTCTTACTATTCCATCGGTAAAAATAGTTCTCACTGACCTGACAGATTTCAGGCCTGAAAATGAATAATAACAATACAGCAGAAGTCTGCTTCATAGACTTCCCATTCAAGTTATACTGCGCATCCATTCTGGTCAACACATTATATGTGGCATTTGTTCTTGAGCCTGAAATCGACTGGTATTTTTCCCTTGCGATGTTACACGGCTTTTTTAACAGTCTTTTTTTCCCGCTTATAATTATTTACCTTGCTGGCAAAACCATCAATCATCGAATATTGCCCGGGCGTCTGTCAGCTCTGCTGATTTTGATTGCCAGCTCCTTACCAATGATAGATACAGTTCACATAAGGTCGACGATGACCAGATTCAGCTGGTCTGTATGGCACGATTTAAACTGGTATGCGATAAAAGCAACCATCTTCAGTGATTCATCATATCTTATGCTTATCAGCTTACTCCCGGCGGTGATGCTGCTCGCACTCGTGCACTTCAGAAAATCCACGAAGTCGGTGAATACATTTGCAGGACATAATTTTATCGAATATGTGGGAAATGCCGTTTTAATCATTCTTTTCTTCAAGCTTTTTTTCCCGGTTGAATATTACCAATCAGACAGCCGCTTCACCCCTCGTGTTGAAAAAGCAACCGGCCAGAATATGATACTCAACACACTTGCAAATGGTGCGACTGCTGGATTTTTCAGTATTCCGGCGGCGGCAGCCAATCAAACAGGCAGAAAATTTCAGCCATATTCTGCCGCTGAAAGGGCTGAACTGACACAACTTGGGCTGCTGCCTGCATATTCAGAGAATAAAAACACACCAGAACCAGCATACGACCGTATTGTATTACTGGTTTTTGAGTCACTGGCAATGGAATACTTTCATTCTTATAACCAGTCTATCCCGAAAGAAACCACTGATTTCTTCGACCTGCTCATGTCTGAGAATCCATACAGCACTAATCACTATACCTCTGGAACTCCCACTCTGAATGGGTTATACGCGATTCTATGTTCAAGAATCCCTTTCATTAAAGGACAGACGCTCTCCTCTGGTGAAAAGAGCTTACCCCATATCTTCAGATCAACAACATCAGGAAATTCCTGGTTTGTCCGTGGAGTAAGCAAATTTTACGGAGGCGAACACCTTATCAAAAAAAGACTCGGGTTCAACCAGCTTATCGCCTATGAAGAGCTTGCAAGCGAATACCCAGAGCCTCCTTTAAACGCCTGGGGATATCGCGACGACATAGTTCTTGAGCGAACCCTCAGACTAATGAAGTCTGAAAAAGAAAAAAAATATCTGATTCTGGCCAGTCTGATCGATCAACATCAGCCGCCACATTATTGCGGAATCGAACGAGACAGGCTACCCAAGGCTGTAGCTGACCACCCCAGCCCGATAATTCCAAGCATATACTGGGCTAACCACCTGCTGCGGAATTTTATTACCAGTCTGGAACTGGAGGGATTATTAGATGAACGGACACTGATTGTTGTAACTTCCGACCACTACCCTCTGGCCGGCTATGGCCACAAAGAACTGGTTCAGGCATCATCCTACGATACCCTTGGTAAAATTCCACTGATCTTCATCTCAAAGAATCATGCCCCATTTGCGGCATTCGATAAGACGAAACTGAGCTGCCAGCTCGACCTGGCACCGACACTATGCCATCTTGCCGGGATCGAGATTCCTGAATCTTTTCTTGGGCATAACCTTCTCAATCCTGCTTCACCAGACAGAACTATGGGTTTTTTCAACGATACGTTAATCTTGAGAAATAGTTCTGAAGAAATAGCAGTGGATGTCAAGGCGCCAGACATCCAGAACGATGCAATGACAAAATGGATAAACAATCTTTTCGTAACAGTGCCAGACAGACTCTGATCATATCGCCGGGCTATTCTGCCAGAGCCTCTTCCCTGCTGACAATCTCAAGATTCGATGATACATCATGTCCATCCAGAACATCAGATTCACTAACGGACAACTTTGCCAGTTTTTCGACCCCATCAGCATCTTTGATAGCAATTTTATAAAAGGGTTCTGTTTGTATCCGCCCCCGGGTATAGTCTGTCGAATACGGCAGGATAACCTCAGTCATCTCCTTGGCCAGACATTTCTTCTTATACAGGAACTCTATTTCACCTATCGTCAAACCGATCGAAACAACGATTTCTGACGCGTTATGGTTAGCCATATTGAGCCTCGCACCAGAAACCTTCTCAAAAAGAACATAAGGAGACATTGTCTGGCTGTCACTTTTCGCACCATAAACAACTCTGAAATGAGACCCGGTTTTAAAACCGGCGCGGGGCGTTATAGCCAGATTATCCCGCAACCATTTATAGAAAAAATCTTCTGAATTTTCGTTAGAGGTTTTTACATCATAACCCAGCACGTATTCTGGCTTTTCTGGTAAAGATTTAAAAGTTGACCAGTATTTGTAAGTCTCTTCTGGAAATATTCGAAAAGTCGACATGTAAATGTACCTGATTCGGTATTTTTCACACAATCTTAGGGCTTCTTCTTCCGTCTTAGAGGAGAAAACATCAGCCATGGTCTTATAACCCCACATGGCATTATTAACTACAGATGGACGTCTGGCATAGTACCCAATAAAATTTCCCTCATCCCAGTAAGACAAAATTCCGTATTCGGGCTTATCATCGTCGTAATAACCTGAGGTTTCGGGGGTGTTGTCCCTTATCCAGTTGAATGCTTCTACCTGCTCCTTCGACAAAGTCGAAACATTCAGATTTACAAAATAGCCCTGCACCGACTGCAGAACAAACAATGGTAAAAAGAACAACAGCAACAAAATGACTCGTTGTTTTTCGCGGGCAAATTCCAAATTCATCAGGCGCCATAAAAGATGGTAACTGACCGCGAGGAAAATACCAGAACCGACTGTGAGCCAACGGATAAATCTGATCTGTCTGAAGGCAAGGAGCAACATGAGCGTGATCCAGTAGCGCAAAAAATCAGCTTGAGGCTTTTCGAGACAATCCCATTTCAAAAACACAAAAAGAGGCAACAGGATAATTCCATATCCGAAAAAACTCAATACACCTTTAAGGTTGGCATGATTATTTACGAGCTTTTGCAGCTCCAGCGACGGAAGCATTTCGCTGATGGTCTTATGAATGTGATCTTTCTGAAAAAGAAACCCGGAAGCCTGCAGCAGTTGCTCCTGAAAGACAACTGCAAGAAAAGCACAAGCCCCTGCCAGCCAGAACAGGCCAATCATCCGCGAATAGCCTTTAGTTTTCAGACTAGAGAGTAAAAAGCAACTTAAACCTCCAATTGCGATACAAAATGGTTGAAAATAGCTGTATTTGGATATAGAAAACAGCTCACCTGTCATATCGATACGCAAACACATAATCAGATTAACTGCAGCAGCAGTAAACATTGTTGAAAAGGCGAATTCTAGATAAGATAAAGCATCTTCCTGATCAGCCAGCCACAGATAAAAACCATATACAGTAGCAAACAGGAAAAACAGCGGCGAGCCGGTCCATGTAGCGGGAAGAGCAACAGCAGCCAGACAGCCGGAATATTGCCAGACCCTATCGCCTGTTCCCGACAATAGGAGGTAAGAACAGATCCAAACCCAGATCAGAAATGAAATGAGGAAGTCATAGTCAAGCAACAAATAGCCGCTGATAAATTTTGCTGCACCGCAGGGCAACATGAAAAAGCAGCATAGGATGAAAAAAGTCATTCTTTTAGACAGTCGACTGGCTGTGTACACAAGCATTACCGCAGTAAGCCAGGTAAAAAAAACAGGAAGCATTCCAGCAATTTTTATCGGATCGATCCCACAATCAGGAAATAAAGAAAAGAATGCTACTACAGTGTGATATAAAAACCAAAGATAAAATGGGCCAAAGCCATGACGAACCTCGTATGGATAGCACGAATAGTTGTCGTGCTCCAGCACTCGACCCTTGAGTATAGACTGTTCCAGCAGACGGGTAAAAAGAACGGAATCGGGGTCGCGTTGAGCGAACTGCCCTGACAACGGATACAATTCGAATAAATGGGCACTTAACCAAAGCAATGAAACAGTCGATAGTATAACCAATATAGTTATTCGTAACTTGAAGTTAGTCATGAAAAAATTAATTCCTTGAACTTTTACTGGCATGATTATACACTTCTAAAGTTCGCGTGACCATAAATTTAGGCTTGACATTCCCGAGTTGCCCACTATATTGCACATAGCAAACCGGGAGGAGGGTTTTATGAAATTGAAAAGATCGGGCTTTACCCTGATGGAAATCATGGTAGTTATTATCGTTATCGCAGTTCTGGCATCAGTTGCCGGTCCTATGATCGGCTCTATAACAGACCAGGGCCGCGCATCTGCCACCAAGTCAAAACTGTCAGGTCTTAAAAGTGCTCTTCTGACTTACCAGAGTGATGTGGGCCGCTTTCCATACGTTGGATGTGCAGACAATTCACAAGTTGCGAAAGCATACAATGAGGCAGACGCAAAGCTTCTTGGTGACGCGATGAATGTCAATGTACTGGTAAATGAACAAATAGGCAATGGTAGTGATGCTGCTTCGAACTTTAGAATCAAGAACTACAATCGCAGATGGAAAGGTCCATACATGGATTCCGACCCGTCAGACTTCATGCTTGACTCCTGGGGAGTCAAAATTAAATACCAGGCTCACAAAGCTAAAAACAACATCTACCTCTGGTCCAGCGGTCCAGACATGGCACACGGCGCGATAGAAGATGCAATTAACGTTGAAAAGACCGAGTCAGGCAATGAAGACGATATTGCAATAAGTATTGCCCGCACAAGAAAAACATTTAACTGAATGCAGTTAGCGAGCTTATATTGGCAGAAGTCCGATCTCTGACTTTTCCGCTCTCCCTTCAGCACAGGCTGCAACACACAAAGTTGCAGCCTGTGCTGGTTTAAGTTGTTCTTCAGGTATGTAAAAGATGGCCGAACAAGCAGCATCAGAAGGTTTTGAATCATTTGTAGCCGTTGATATCGGCTCGTTTTCGCTGAAGTTTGCTTATGTTCAGAAAAACGAGAATGGCGGCTTCGTGCTCAAAACCCTGGCACAACTGAATATTCCGCCTTACGAGCAGGAAATCGACGCCGAAAAGCGCGAAACCATGAGCAAAGACGATGTGCGCGAGCACTGTCTCAAGGAACTACGCCAGTTCTTGACCACACATATCACCGAACTGCTCTACGATAACGAAATTGTCACCAAACGTGCGATCACCTTTGCTTCAAACCGCGAAGTGACGATTCGCTGCATCGAGATTCCACCCGTTGTCGAAGCAGAAAAACTGCCCGACGCGGTTACCGCTGAGGCCAACAAACAGATGCCCTTTTCTATGGGCAATGCCGTTCTTGGTTACCACGTGCAGGGCGATACCATGCGCGACGAAAAGGCCCTCACCCAGATCATGGTTGCAGCCCTGCAAAAAGACATCATCGACTACATCAACCTCAACCTCAAAGGCGCAGGACTTGCCAACGAAGGCATTCTCACCATGCCGCAGGCGCTCGAACTGGCGCTGGAAAAGCAGATGGCTCCATACGCCTCGGGCGACAAAAAGGTCGGCATCATCCACTGCGGAAATTCTACCACATCGGTAATGATCTACAAAAACGGCAAGATCCAATTTTTCCGCGACATCAACATGGCAGGCGCAACCATTACCGAGGCCATCTATGCCGGCGGCGAAGTCGATGGCCAGCAGATAACGTTTAAACATCTCAACGAAGCCACCGAACTGAAACACAAACTTGGCGTCATGCCGCCGGACGAGATGCAGGAATTGAAAGGTGCGGAGAAATTCGCAGCACAGAAGATATTTGAAACAGTAGAAAAGATTTTTCAACATATTCAGCTGTCAATCAGCTTTTACATCTCACAAACCGGCGAAACCGGCCTCGACAAGATCATTTTAACCGGCGGCTCAGCTGGCATGAACAATTTTAAAGAGTTCATTGAAGAAAGCCTCGAGGTATCGACCTCGCTTGCCCAGCCTTTTTCGCGAATGACCATCGGCGAGATCAAATACGATGAAGAAAAGCGCGAACTCGAAGCGCCGGCCCTGACGCCTATTCTCGGCACCGCCCTCTATCAGGGCGAAAAAGAGATCATCAACTTCATCGACATACTTTTCCCTAATCGCAAAACTCAGAGCATGAACATTTCCGGAGTCAGCTCCAAATTTGGCGGGAATCTTTCCGCAAAACTTTTCGAGCTCGACGAGACCAAGCTGAGAATCCTGGCTGGCCTGCTGGCCGGCATACTTGCCCTGGCAGGACTATACCCTGTATTGAAGATAAGACAGAAGGTAAACGATTCAAAAGAAAGCCAGAAAAAGATGACCAAGGATCTGCAGCGTCTTAACGCCTCACAAGGCGACATCACTGCACTTCTGGCTGAACAGACAAGACTGGGCGGCCTGCAAAGCCTGAGCAGCGAATTGGGCAAACTGCGAATCATAAATTCGGGTATAATCATTGAGCTGGCAAGCGCCACGCCGTCACAGATTTTTCTTACCGAAATTACCTTTAACACTACCATCACTCCACCCACCTTCAAGCTTCAGGGGCATGCCGACAACTCAGACTCAGTCTTCGAATACCTTAACATTCTTGGCAAATCTACTGTTTTTGACACCCCGGCGCTTGAATCAACTACCGAAATGCCGATCGATGATACACGCTACTTCATAAGATTCGCACTAAATGGTAAAATTAATGTAGAGGCGTTGAAAAAAATGGCTGGAATCTCTACAGAAGAAACAACTCCTGATGAAGGAGCTGGCACTGATTCTGGCGGTGGCGATTTTTTCGAATAGGATAATTCCATGGCCGAAGGATTCAGCTTAAGCGAATGGCTCAAAAAAGCCAAAGATGACCCAAAACTGGCAGCACAACCGCTGGTGGTAGTTCTTGCGCTTGCTTTCGGCGGATATAAAGGTCTGTATGCGCCGAAAGTCACCGAACTTCTCAAAGAAGAAAAAAAAATAAAGGGCATTGAAGCCAACATCAAGAAGCTGCAGGCAGCCGCCGATAACATCGAAGACATAAAACTCGATATCGAAACCAAAAAGGCCGCTTTTGCAAAATCGCTGAAGCTCTGCTACAGAAAATCAGAAATGACCTCTTTTTTGCGGCGCGTCAGAGAACTGTCTTCGCTGGCAGGCATACCGATCAAAAGTGTAAATCCACAACCATTGGCTCCAATTCAGATTGGAGAGGTTACTGCGGAGAAATTTCCCGTAACATTCAGCTTTTCTGGAGACCTGATACAACTCGGAACTTTTCTTAGATTGATCGAAAAAGAAGAAAAACTGACCTTTCTTTCGATGCCAAATCTGAAACCAAACGCCAGCGGCACTTTTGAACTCGAACTGACACCGACCACCATCCTGATTCCCGATGAACTGGCCTTAGCCCAGACAACGGAGCAGGAATAATGGGCAAAAAGCTGTTCTTTTTAAGCCTTATAGTTTTGTCTGTCGCCATGGGTATCAAATGGAACAACATTCGACCTAAAACTAAAACAGGCCCGGCACGACAACGTGTAGCACTCAACCTGCAGGATCTCCAACTACAGGACAACCCTGACGCTGAGTCATCAGAGACAGATGGTGCAGCTGCCGATTCAGACCAGAAGGCCCCCGAAGATGGCGAAACACAGCAGGAAGGCGAAACGCCAGACGAACAGACAGAAACTTCTGAAGGTTCAGAAACTGAAACCGCCGTTGCAACCGATACTGTTGGTCTGGATGACCCGATCCTGCTGGCGTTGCGCAGTATGAAACGAAATCCTTTCGAACGTTCACCATACGCGCAGCTTGTGCTCGATATCCAGAAAAAAGAAGAAATTGCCGCCCAGCCTACCGAGAAAAAATCGGTCAAGCTGCTGAACGCCAAGTTCACTGCCACGATCGAAACCCGCAAGGAACTGGTCGCAGTCATCGACTCACGTCTTTACCGCAAGGGAGAAATGTTTCAGAATAAAAAAATTTCTGAGATAAAATCAGAGATTGTTTCACTCGAAAGCGGCCCAGACACTTTTCTCATCCCTAAATTTGGCGTTAATGTAAGTATTGCCGAAGACGGCACCTACACGGTCGACGACAGTTTTCACAAAAACTGAGCCGCTTTTTGAGAGCTTCATTCAGGCGTAAGAATTTGGATTCTGCGACTTCGCTACGCTACGCGCAGAATGACTGAAATGAGTGATATTCGTCATGCGCGAGTCGCGCCGAAGCGCCAGCGTAGGAGGGCGCAGTCGCAGGATCCAGACCAGACTTTTCACCGGTAATTGCTGACAGGTTACTTCATTAATTCTACAAACCTGCCGATAAGGGATTTGAATACTAACTCAAACCATATCAGGTCAGGAGCAAACATTGGCACTGCGGCGGGAAAATTTTCTTCGCTATACCTTGCTGGGCGGAATTTGTCTGGCCAGCATGGCGCCAGCTTACGGTCAGGCAGGCCAGTCATGGCAACCACTAAGAGGCGGCACCAGAGGCGCCATAAGTCACCCGCGCGAGCCTGCTCCGGCCAACTCCTTTTATCCTATCATCCGTGAATCTGGACCAAATCTGAACAACAACCAGGGCAGCAACCAGGGCCCCGGCTGGGTTAACCTGGGTAACGGCACACGTATAAGACTGCCTGAAAAGCAGGACGAAAACGAAAACAGGCTGTCGCCTGATGTCCTTGAGACGATCAGAAAGCTCAAAGAGCAGTCACCAGAACCAAGATACCAGCTCGCGCCGCCACAGGCACCGATTACCGGAGCGACCCCAAACCCTCTTCTGGCGCCGGCCGAGGCCGCCGTCAGCGCTCCCAAAAAGGATCCACAGCTTGAATCTTATCTCAAACTGCCACGCGAAAAAAACATCAGAATCACGTCACTCGACTTCCGTGAAGCCAATGTAACCGACGCGCTGCGCTCACTGCTGCAGCTGATAAATATCAACCTGATGTTCAATCAGGGCATCTCCGGAACAGTCACCATACTGTTCAGCGACGTAACCATCGAAGAAGCGATCAACACCCTGCTGAACGCTTACGACCTCTCATTCGCCTGGGAAGGCACCATCCTTCGCATTTTTCCCAAAGCCAGCGCCCCCACCCTGACCCGCATATTCAGAGTCCAACACGCATCTCTGTCGGCACTCAAAGCGACGATAGACGGCATGATCAGCCCGGCGCCGCGCGGAAAATGCGAAATCGACATGCGCACCAATTCGCTGATGATCACTGATACTGCGGCCAAGCTGGCTGAAATAAGCGAACTGCTGCCGCAGCTCGACATCAAGGAGACCGCTGTCGACGTGAGCTCTCGCCCGGTCACTGAAGTCTATTACCTGAACTATGCAGATGCAACAGCATTGTCAGACCCGATCAAAATGCTTTCGCCCGACGTGCAGATCAAGGAATTCTCTTCGAATCAGGCATCACAGGCAGGAGCCGCTGGCGGCGCAGGCACCGGGCGCAAGGACATGATGATCATCACCGACACTCAGAACAATCTCAACCGGATCAGAGAGCTCATCGAAAAGCTCGATATGCCGCCAATACAGGTAACCATCGATGCCCACATTTATGAAATCGACAAGAACGAAGAGGAAAGGCTCGGCGTCAACTGGCAGAAGTCGATCCCGGTGCCTGGAAGCACAGACAACATCTTCGACATGTCAATTTCTCCAGAAGAAGCCAATGCCGGGGGCACCGGAGTGTTCCGCTTCGGCAGCCTCGACGTTAACCAGTTCAGAGCACTGCTGGCCATGCTCAAGACCAAAAACTTTGCCAAGGTATTGAGCAATCCCGTAATCACAACCCTTAACAATCGCCAGGCAAACATCACCGTCGGCCAGGCTATTCCCTATGTGTCAGGCTCAACTACCGATCAGGCCGGCAACGTCACAAGCACTGTCGGGCAGGCGAACGCCGACATAACCCTGTTGGTCACGCCATCAGTAACCGGCAACGACGAAGTATTTCTCGATATCCAGCCAACAATCTCCAGCGTTCTGGGTTTTACCACACTCGGCGGCAATTCGACGCCCAACCTCAGCAACCGCAGCGCCAAAACGCAAGTTATCTGCAAAAACAACCACACCATCGTCATCGGCGGCATGATCAAGACCGACAAAAGCACGACGTTGAGCAAAGTGCCGTTTTTCGGCGACCTGCCCGGCATCGGCAAGCTTTTTCAGAAAACCACCTCGCGCGAAGTCAGAACCGAGCTGATCATCTTCATCACCCCGCACATCGTGCGCCGCGAGGCGAACCGCATGGCGCAACCGGCCGGTTACAGCAGTGGTTACACCGCACCACGCCTGACCCTGCAGCCATAGGAGCTGCAATATAAATTAGTTGCAGTGAGCCGGGCTTGTAATTAGAATGGATGCTGAACAAGTCATACGACAGGCACCGGCATGAGCGAAGAAAACGAACTGATCGCGCAACTCAACTCAGACAAACGCAGCGTTAAGATTCAGGCGATTGTCAAATTGACAAGAGCGGGAAAAAGCGAGCAGGCTATCAGAGCGCTGCTGCCTTTTCTTGCCTGCGAAGACCGCGAACTTTCATTCTTTGCCAATCAGGCGGCCGGCAAAATTGCCGAGCGCATCAAAATCGATATAAACCAGCTATCCGGCAATGAGCCTGTCGTTACAACAGTCGAAGAAACTCCGTCACAGAAGCCTGAGACTACTTTGAGCCGGGAAATATTTTTGAATGCCCACAAAGATAAAGCCGAAGAGCTTCTCGAAATCATCCGTTCCACGCCCGAAAAAATCCCCGACGAAACCCTGCCGGCTGTTGGTGCTTTTCTCAGCCGACACGGCGGCATCAGCGACGCAGGATTCATCGAAAAGTGCCTGCTCAAAGACAATTCGAACCTGGCCCTGCCCTTTATCAACGCAGCTGAGAGCGTTGCCCCGGCGATTCTGCCGAGGGTTCTGCCCAATCTGCTCGCAAGCAACGAACCACTGGTCAGAAGCCGTTCGGTAAGCGCCCTGCGCAAGATCGACCCCGAAGAAGCCGAAAGACACTTTTCCGATCTGCTGTCGTCACGCAACCCTGAAAACCGGCTGGCCGCGATCGGCATCGGATTTCTCTTTCCGTTCGACCGCGTCAAAGGCTACATCCTTTCCATGCTGCCTGACGAAAAAGACCAGGAAGTGCTGACAGCCTGCCAGACCGTGCTTGCTTCAAATCCTGACATCGACACGGCACTGAGCATTCTAGACTGCATCGATGCCGTAGCTGCAGCACAAAAACCGATGCTGACCCTTATCTTCCGAACGGTATGCCAGGCCCTGGCCGCCACCGGCCTTCTTGCGGCCGACCAGGCCACACCGGAAGCAATGATCCGGCTTTGGAAGCAGCAACGCCTGCAAAGCTTTCTGTTCGATCTCGAAATCCAGCTTTCGTTCGCCGACGACCAGAAAAAGGCAAGTATCATCGGCTGGATTGATAAAAACAGGCAGCACCCCAAAGTCCAGGAACTGATCGAGCGACTCGGCAAGAACCCGCAGACCGAAGAAGTTTTCAGACAGCTGAATCGAAAGCTGACAATCAAAGCGGCAACTCCTCCCGCCGGTCTGCCAGACCCCGCTTCTACACGCAAGGCTGCCGACGATCAAAAAGCGCCCTCAGAAAATCGATCTGAATCTGCGCCCGGCACAGCGGACCAGCCTGTCTCACAAGATACTGCCAGAACGGCAGATCCCGGCATCATACAAAAATTGAGAAACCTCGAAATAGAGGGATTCAGTGCGAACAAGTCATGGATAATGAAGGAAGCGCTTTCCGGTGAGCCCACAATCAGAGCAGAAGCGCTCAACGCACTGCTTCGCATACACCCTGATGGCAAGCTTATCGATCTTGCAAAACAGGCGTTTGGCTGCGAAAGCATCGAGGTCAGAACTTCTGCCTTCAAAATACTCGAACGCCTCGATCCCGAATTTCTCAAAGAAAAAATTTCTCAGATGCTGCAGGAAACTGATCCGAACCTGCGTATCAGAGCTGTCAGATTCGGCATAAAATACAAACAGGAAGAATCGATAGAAGCGCTCAAACGCCTGCTCAAATCAGAAGAACAGGCAGTGCGATCGAATGCAATAAGCTGCCTGGCAATCTGCCCCTTCAATGTCACCTTCAAACTTCTCATGGATCAGCTTGACCGCGAAGATCATCCGGTAATCGCAAAACAAATCGCCAGCATACTGCTGAGCAATCCGTCGAAAGCGGTATTGAAAGCCCTCGACAATATCACCAAAACCGCCAATCCAGCGGTTTCGATGGTAATATCTCAGACCCGCAACGACCTTTTCGACCTTGTCGCACAACTGCCCGAAGTCAGCGAACCAGAACCCGCGCCAGCCGCACAGGAAGCCGACAAACCATACTCTGTCAGCAAGGTTCGCGAAATTGCCCGCCGCAGCAAAGACTGGAAGCCTGGCTACAAACCAGACAAAGACGGCAAAGAAGAAGGCAAACCTTCGCAGATAAACTGGCAGATGCTTGTTTCAGGCAGCGTTTTGCTGATATTCCTTGGCCTGCTGCCGATCATGCTGCTGTCAGATCGGGGACAGTCAGATATTCCGCCGGGAAAAAGCTCGCAAGAATGGCGATCAGGCGAGCGGGTCAACCCCACCAAAGTGGCGATACCAGATAAATTCAGAATGAACCGCCCCTGCTCTCTCTCGGGCACCATCGAGAAACTTGTATCTGATGAAAGCATGGTAATGGCGCACGAAAGCCATAAGATCATGATCAAATTTGAATTCGCCGCTTCCAAAGAGTATGCAGTTGGAGACAAAATCAATGTCACCATAATACCCTACCGCGTAAACCCCCACGGGATAATACTTTCGCGCGGGCAGGAAATCTCGGCGGCGGGTGGCGAAAAACCGCAATCAATAGAAACTTCGCAGGAGGGTGAAAACCAATGACCTGGCTCGACCGGCTCGAAAAAAAATACGGGCACTGGGGCCTTGAAGGCCTTATCAGGCACATTTCGCTGCTGATGCTCCTCGTGTTTTTCCTCGACCGGTCAGGCATGCTGCCGTATCATATGCTCTATCTGCATCGCGATGCGATCATGAGCGGTCAGCTCTGGCGGATTTTCACTTTTTTGCTCATTCCAGGCAGCACAAATTTTCTTTTTCTGATTTTTGAGCTATCGATACTGGTCATGTGCGCTGATGGCCTCGAGGCTAAATGGGGAACCTTCAAACTGACCGTTTATTATGCAGTTGGAGCTGTTTCGAATATACTCGTGGTGTTGATGATGCCAGAAGTTCAGCTCGGCAGTCATTACATGTATATGAGTCTCTACCTTGGTTTTGCCACCTTATACCCCGATCACGAACTTTTGCTGTATATGGTTCTGCCAATCAAGATCAAGTATCTGGCCATGATCTCAGGCGCAATCATGATTTATAACTTTGCCCTTGGGCCAGCTTATTTAAAAATAGCCATCGCTTTGACTGTCGGCAACTACCTGCTCTTTTTTGCAGGTGACGCTATTGCGGCTATTCGCCACAACCGGCGGCAGTATGCCCGCGCCGCAGAGTTTGAAAAAGCCTCGGTAAGAAACGAAGAATACCGCCACAAATGCAGCGTCTGCGGCATAACCGATGTAAGCAGTCCTGAGACCCAGTTCAGATACTGCACCTGCCAAGAATGCGGCGAACATGGCACCGCATTCTGTCTCGAACACCTCAAAGAACACAAACAGAATACTTCTTCACAGCCTGGCTGACTGTCAGAAAAAAGTATTTTACATTTTGTAAAAACTTGTTCAGCTTCTGTATTGGTTTGAATTTTCGCGCTTTACAGGCGCGAAGTGTTCTTCTATTATGAATGTATCAATAGAGACAGAGGCTGAGCATGAATTTTCTTCGTAACCGCATGGCATTTTTGTTTTTTCTGGCACTTGTGATCACAAGCGGCTGCAGAATAATACCCTGGTTTGGCGACTACCCGTCAGACAAAGAATCATTCGTCGGCGAACTGATTCTGAGCCGAAACATCGATGCAACTCAGGCTTTCAATTTCAACACTTCAGGTTTCAGGCTCAGCATTCCGGCCGGAGCTCTCAGAAGCGACTCGAAAATCGAAATTACCAGATACCCTCTGTTGAAAACCGATCAGAATCTGGCTAAGGAATACAAACCAATAAGTGCACTCTATTCTATCAATGTTCTGCCGGCCATAACCACGCTCAGTCAGCCGGCCACACTCAAATTTACCGTCAGCCAGCCCGACTCTGGCAAAGCACGTCTGGCAGCATATCGCGACAGCACAGGCGAATGGAAATTTGCCAGCCCGCTGCCACAGGAATCGAGCACTGAGATAGTTGTAGAAACACTTAGATTCTCTGACTGGATGGCAGTTGAAAACACTGAAGTATTTACCGGTTCTCTATCGCAGGGCATGACAATAACTGCGTCGCCATCGGCTGCAATTGCCTCGACAACCGGATTTTTCGAAGAAAACGTCGAAGTCGGCGTCTGCCTTAAATCGAATCAGCCTTTGAATCTCAGTCCTGCCAACAGTCAGCTCAAAATGCAGCTGTCGACATATGGCGCCTTCAGCCTCGACATAACCGATCCTGACGCCCCAACCGGCGGCAGAACATACACATCTGACAGCGAAGACAGAGTTATGATCGACCTGCTCAATACCAGCCTGGCAAAGGTGGTCGCGAGTGGCAACAACGCAACCTACACATTTCTGCTCAAACTCAAAGGCAAAACCCCTGAGCAGTTGCCGTCTTTTTTAGCCATGAACTCTGTTTATACCAGTGAAACCGGCATAGATTACAGTGCCGTAGAAACACTCACTTTCAGCAAAGCCCCGGCAGTCGACGAAAATGAGTCACTGTCGCCGCGCATAAGCGATACTCTGCCAGCCAACGGCGCAGACTTCGTAGCCAGCAGCACCGAGATAAAAGTTGTATTCGACAGCAAAATGAATCTGGAGTCGGTTCAGAATGCCCTGAAGGTAGCTGATCGTGCCGGCAACACCATAAGCGGTTCTTTCAGCTGGCAGGATGACCGGGCAATGACATTCAAGCCGGATCAGCCACTGCTTCCGAGCACCGAATACGTCATGATCTTCAGCGATGGAGCTCTTGGCCAGAATGGCCTGGCACTGATAACCGACGGCGAAATTGTTTTCACCACCGCCAGCAATGACCCGGCCGAACTTGTGAGCTTCAGTCCAGCCAATAATGTTGTTGCAGTGGCCTTCAACGCCCCCGTCGTTCTCAGATTTTCGCAGCCCATGGATGCCGCAAATCTTAAATTTACCGTTACTCCAACGATTCCAGGCGATTTCACCGCAACCTGGAATGACAACAAAACCGAAGTAAGCATTCTATATGGCAGCGGCTATGCCAGCAATCAGCCCTACCGGTTCGACATTCTCTCGACCACTCTCGACATCTATGGCAAAGCCATAAAAGAAGCTTATACCTTCAGCTTCACCAGCGAAGCATACGTGGGCGGCCGCCTGGTTGGTATCAGCCCGGCATCCGGCAGCATCG
>JAKJFO010000027.1:32067-32320 GCA_022704885.1 Candidatus Rifleibacteriota bacterium
TTTCTCTCCCGCCCTGACCGGGGCCGTTTATACCTGGTCAGAAGATTTAACAAAGCTGACAGTAACTTATGCCGGCACATTGCAGGCCGGCACTGAATATCGGGTGACTGTCGCCCGCAGCGATGCAAACCAGCTGCTGACCAGCTATGTCATCAGTTACCGGGTGGTCGCTGCTCTCCAGGTAACAGGCTCGCTGCCAACCAATAATGCTGCCGGCCTGGCAACCACGCAGGCGGTCGAAATAAGATTCAAC
>JAKJFO010000280.1 GCA_022704885.1 Candidatus Rifleibacteriota bacterium
TTTTAATTAAAGCATGTAAGCAAAGCGTCTGGGCAAAAATCAGCCGGAAGTAAGCCTGTTTCAGGCAAATATAAAATGTTCATGCAAAATCAGCTGGAATTGAGTAAAGTATAGTTAACAGAATCTTCATTCAACAACATGACAGAAACACAAAAACACAACGACATAAACAGTTTTCTGGCTGCGACCCGCAGGCATGTTCAAACTCTCATAGACCAGATTCCCAGACTTTATAGAAGCCTGAAAGAACATCACCCTGATCTCGAACCAGTAAAACTGCTTGAAAAGATGCCTCTGCAGATTGTCGAGATCAACGATGTGCCTGTTGTCGCAACCGCATTCTGTGGACCCAGCGGTGCCGGCAAAAGCACAATATTCAATCTTGTAACACAACTTAAAGTTCCGGCCGGCGGCGCCGTAAGACCGATGACACATGCGTCATTAGTAGCAACACCCAGACAAATAGCCGACAGCATCGATCTTGCCCGCCTGTTTCCTCGCTTTCAGCTTGAGCCCATGCAGACGGTCAATGACCTGCGCAATCCTGCGAGCCCGGGCGACCGGCTGTTTTACGGCACTTACCCGAATGCACCCGAAAACAAGGGCCTGTGGGTCTGTCTTATCGATATTCCTGACTTCAATACAACCCACCGCGAAAACTGGGAAAAAGCTGAACAGATGATAGAAAGAGCCGACTCAGTCATCTTTACCGTTTATAACGAAGCCTATAAAAGCCAGAAGACATTTGAAATTCTCAAACGAGTCCTGAGATTAAGTGGCAGCGTCACCTACGTGCTGACCAAGCTAGATCCGGCCAATTGCCAGGAAAATGCCAGGGCTATTCGTAACGACTTGATCGTCTGCGCTCGACAGGATGCCGAATTTCATGTGCAGCGCTCAGACAGCGAATCTTTGGTCGATTTTCTGGAAAAGGCGCCATTTTATTACAGCGCCTACGATAACGAGCTGAGAATCGAGAAGATACTGCCACTGGAAAACTGTAAGGACAACTTCTTCGACCATATCTTCGGCCAGCAGGGCCTGGCAACCATTCTCAAACGACAACTCCAGACAATAGCTGCCGGTCGCGAGCTTTGCGAAACCGCCTGTTCATCAGCCCGAAGCCTGCAGGAAAACAATATCCGCAAAATAGACAAGTGCGATGAGATTCTGCAACAGGCTGCAGCAAGAATAGCAGGCAATGAGTTTCCAATATTCGCCATTCTTGAAATGATCAGCAAAATACTAGAAGAGAATCGTCCCAACATTATCAAGCGACTGTTTCTGCCATTAACGAAGCTGGGCTCTGGACTGCGCAGCGTCTATGATTCAATTCGTAACCTGCTGGTGACCCCGGCAAAATCACAAGGGCTGCACCAGCGCAGCGAAGTTGAGCGGCAGCGTATGGATAACGAGATAGACAGGCTCGTAGAGGACTGGCGGCGTGTATACAGCTCTGACGAACTACCTTACGATAAATGCCGCAATCAGGCGGAATCACTGCGCAACTCCGGTCTGCCGCCAGTGAGCAAAGAGTGGGAATCCCATGTCGAAGCCGAGATGCGCATCTATCTGCAGAAGAACCCGAACCTCTGGATATGGCTAGACGTCATTAAAGAACTGATAAAAGGCGCTGGAGCCGGACTTATCGCAGCCGATATCGTCATCGACGGTGGCCTTGGTACTATGGGAACGCTTGCATTGATCGGCAGTGCCGGAGCATTGGGTGGCGTGCTTTCGGAGATATTCACTCTGATGGGCCTGCGCGAACAGGTAAAAGATGCAAACAACCGCTGGGTTAAGGAGCGCAAGGTCGCTTATTTCAACCATTTACGCGACAAACTCGCCCGACCACTGTTCCTCGACAAATTGTTGGCAACCGCCGAAGACCTGCAACCAGAAATTATCGCCAGCTGTGAAGCAGCCTGTCATGAACTCAAGGAGATCAGTGCCAGAAATGGAACCATATAAACTACAGCTTTTGATTGCCAGAGCCGGTGAAATACGCGACAAAGCGGCACAGTTCAACCGTAACGAAGATTTCGCCAGACTTCAGCACAATCTCGATCTGGCCTGCGACTACTGTAGTCACGATGAAATGCGCAAACCTCTGATTATTGCCATCGCCGGCGGCACCGGAGTCGGCAAATCCTATATATTCAGTTCGCTTTGCGGAGTCGATGGTATCAGCCCTTCATCGTCATCTATCCGCGGCTTTACCCGCAAACTGCATATCAGCGCCAGCGAAGAAGACCGCTGTTTTCTACCATTCTCTCACGATGAAGCAAAGTTCGTCGATGTCAGTCTGCCTGGCATCGTTCTCATCGATACGCCCGACCTCGACACGATTCATGCTGAAAATGCCAGAATAGCGCGCGAAACCGTATCGGTCGCCGACATCATTGTCTGCGTGACTACTCCCGACAAACGCTCAGACTTTGTGGTAAACCAGAATGTAATCGAATGGGCATCGCGCAAACGCTGGTTCTTCGCGATGAACAAAGCAGACACCGCTGATGTCGATGCCGAGAAACTTCGCCTCGACTTCATTACCAGACTCAAAGCCCTGGGCTTTGAAGATTGCAGCAAAGCTGTGTTCGTTTTCAGTGCTAACGCTACAGACAACAGCGAGTTTAAAAATTTCCGCGAAAGCGTTGTTTCAGCGCGATCACTGCAAAGTAATCGCCTGTTGAAGCAGGAAGCATGCCTGCGCCAGCTTCTACACGCATTTAACGCTGGACAGCTGATCGAACGCCTGCTCAAACTGCTCATAGATCTGAAAAACAGTCGGGATATTCTCGAAAGCAGGCTGGAAGAAACAGAAAACACGATTAACCGCTCAGAAAGCGTTTACCATGCAGCACGTAAGGCATTTACATCATGGGCTTATACGGCTCTAAGCCAAAAACGAAGTCTTTTTCTTTTTCCCTGGCTGCTGGCTGCCCGTTGGCTGAAAGACGAAAAGGAAAACGCTTTTCTCGAAAATGAGATCGAGCGCTCATACCGCAACAGCAGCGACCTGATGAATCTCTTCACCGACGAGCGACGCAGCATTGAAGACAAATCTCTGGCTCTGCCAGAAGACAGCCATGAAGCCGATCCTCTGCAATATTTTCGTGATGCCGGAAACTCTATCATTCACCAGGTCAGAAAAAATGCTGAGAATTCTGTCGGCTCCCGACTCATGGTGTTCTATCTGGTAATCGCCAATCTTCTGCCTGCAGTCGTTCTGATTCAGGTTCTCTACCGCATGATTATCAGCTGGCTCAGCGCAGCCTGGCTGCCGACCGACTTTTTCGTGCACGCAGCACTGATGACACTTGCGGCAACGCTCCCCGGTTACCTGCTCGTCAGTCGAGGCCTTGCCCGAATGAGCTGCCAGCTCACTCCCGAAACACCAGAGAAAAACGTAAAGTTCAGTCTGCTCAATGCCCGCATATACCAGCTCGAAACAATCCTGCAACTCTCGTCACAGTTGCATTCTTCAGCGGAGCGTGAGCTGAATCAGATCAAATCGGCTTTACCAGAAAGCAGCTATGGCATAAGTGCCGGCAGCTCACACGATTGAAGCTTTCCTTTTTCAAAATGCGCTGTCAAAAAAAGGCTTAAGCAAAAGAGCGAACAACAGAACCGGTATCAGAACTGCAAAAAAATCGATAATGCTGAATTTGAAGCGTTGATATCGCGTTCGTTGCTCTGTAACTCGGTATCCACGGGCTTCCATCGCCAGAGCCAACTCCCCTGCCCTGATGATCGACTGCGTCAGCGTCGGAATCATCAACGGCATCAGCGCTGTCGCAGAAGCCAGCAGACCACCGCTATCGAGTTTTGCCCCGCGGGCGACCTGAGCCATGCGTATGCGATCGATCTCGCCAAGTATCACCGGGAAAAACCTGACGGCAATAACCATGATCAGCGCCAGTTCTCGCGCAGGCAGACCAATCAGGCCAAGCGGGCGAAAACAGACTTCCCAGAAAAAAGTTAATTCAGACTGTGATGAAACTGTGACATATACACCGGCAACCAGAAACACACCAAGAATGCGCATCATCGCCGCACCGGCCGCAGTCACACTGAAACCATCGGCACCCAAACCCTGTATCAGACCAACGATGACCAGCAACAGCAGAATGCGTCGCACCGACATGAAAATTTCGGTCAGATCAACGTCCGAAAACCGGCAACCCAGAAGCATAACCGCTACAGTCGCGCTCATCATTGCAAGACCAAGACTATTAATCGAAAAGAAAACAATTGCACTGAAGGCAATAGCGCCCTTCACCATCGGGTGCAACCGATACAGCAGCCCATTTCCGGGTCTATAACTGATCTGCATGCTTGCACTCCCGGCTCTTAATGAAGCGGTAAACAGCTTCGGCTCTTATTGGCGGCAGATCTGAAGACTGCGCGAATTGCCCTACAGCGTTACAATACCATTCAGGTAAAGGGAAAAAATTTCTGTCAATAAGAGACTCACGCAGAAA
>JAKJFO010000281.1 GCA_022704885.1 Candidatus Rifleibacteriota bacterium
CTGACTCCGGTAAGCTATCAGCTTTCATTGCGCTGTATCAACGTTCCTGATTATATCGTTGGTTCGGCCGCCATTGTCAATCTTTTTGCCGAAATACCCGCTTATCGCGTTGCCGGCGTCGATAAACCGGCTCAGATCATTAGAAGCGCTGTAATGCAGACTTTTGGTGATATGTATGTTCTTGAATTGCCGGGAATTGCTCTGCAGAGCGCAGCAGGAGTGCATTTGCGCATTCAGATAAGAGGCTATTATGATGAAGTCGTTCATATCACCAGCAAAAACCTGAAAGAGGGAACACAGGGCAACTACCGTCTCGACATAGACTTTCTTCACAGAAACGATGTTCAGGCTAATGATCTTCCCACCGCCGAGGCACCGACTCCCCCCTATGGAACCGTTGGCGTGACTTATTCCGATATGTCGGTAGGCACAGAAACCTATCCAGTGCCTTATGTTCCAGAACATGAAAAATGGGGTAAAGCTGGTCTGTATGACAATATGAAACGTCGTGACGTCAGATTTGTCGTGTCAAATCTGTTTAATGGCGACGAAGTTTCAATGGCTGCAATCAGTTTGCCCAATCATGGTGGCCCCATCTACGATCGCGACCCCAATCTGACTTCTGGTCTGTCGAATGGCAATCCTGTTACTGTAGACTTCCTGGGTGTTGCAGTGGGTTATAACATGTCTTATGCGATGACGGTGAGAACGGTTGCCAGTGGCACTTTTGGCCTGTCCAAGGACGGTCTCATGGTTAATCCAGAAAACGAACCGACTCCAAGCACATTGCTCTACACAGTTAACTGGCTCGACGAATATGAGAAGTTGAAAGAAAGCAGCGGAGAATAACGCGCTATAACAAACAGGCCGGCGAAAAATCGCCGGCCTGTTTTGTTATAGCTGAATACGGTCAGATTACTGAAGCACCGTTTTTGTAATCGACTTTGAGATGGGCGGCGATAGTGGCAGCTACATCCCAGAAACCTTTGCGGGTTCCGAGATTTTTGCCGGTTCGGCCATGCTGGTAGACGAGAAGCGGCACAGCTTCGCGAGTGTGGTCTGAGCCCTTGTAGGTCGGGTCGCAGCCATGATCAGCGGTGATCAGGAGCAGGTCGTTGTCCTTCATGAGTTTGAGAAAGCCGCCCAGCCAGACGTCAAAGTCTTCGAGCGCCTTTTTGTAACCGACCACATCGCGGCGATGCCCGAATTTCATGTCGGTATCGACAAGATTGGTAAAGATGAGGCCGCTTTCGACTTTGCTCATAGCTTCAACGGTTTTTTGCATGCCATCTTCGTTGCTTTTGGTCGTGACATGGGGTTCAACACCCTGACCGGCAAAAATATCGTAGATTTTTCCGACGCCGTAAGTGGCAATGCCTTTGGCTTTGAGTATGTCGAGAAGTGTTTCGTCAGGAGTGAGACTGAAGTCGTGGCGGTTGGCAGTGCGGGTATAACTGCCTGACTTGCCGGTGAATGGGCGGGCGATGACGCGGGCGGCACCGAGATCTGGTGGTTGCAGCATGTCTCTGGCAATCTGACAGATGCGATAGAGTTCTTCGAGGGGAATCACGTCTTCGTGGGCAGCGATCTGGAATACCGAGTCGGCGGAGGTGTAAACGATCGGTTTGCCGGTTTTGACATGTTCGTCGCCGAGTTTTTCGATGATTTCTGTGCCAGAAGCAGGGTAGTTGCCGAGAGTCTGGCGCCCGATCGCCTTTTCGTATTTCTGCATGAATTCTTTCGGAAAACCATCAGGGAAAACCGGAAAGGCGAAATCAAGCTTCGCGCCCATCATTTCCCAGTGGCCGGTGGTGGTGTCTTTGCCGGGCGACAGTTCGTGCATGATGCCATATGAGCCTGTCGGTTCTTTAACTGCCGGGACGCCGGTGATTTCAGCGATATTGCCGAGACCCATTTTCTGCATGTTCGGAACATTCAGCCCGCCGGCAACTTTTGCCAGATTCGGAATGGTGGCGGCGCCGACATCGCCGTATTCGTGCTGATCCGGCATTGGACCGATGCCGGCGCTGTCTAATACTATACATATTGCTCGCATTGTATTTTTCCTTCATTTTTAAGTTCTGGCGGCAAAAGCCGTCAGTCTGAATTGCTCTTAATATTACATCATATTATAGCACATATCACCGCTAAAAATAAAAAACGCGCCTTTGCAGGCGCGTTCAGGCTTGTTGTGAAAAGGTTATTAACGGTTGTTGCGCAGGTCTTCGAGGCGCATAATTTTTTCGACTCGGGCGGCGTGACGACCAGGTGCAGGTTCGGTGTTCAGCCAGAGGTCGACGATCTGCTTCATGTAACCACTGCCGATGACCATGCTTCCGAGAGTCAGAACGTTTGCATGGTTGTGTTCGCGGCTGTTGCGGGCGACGTAGAGGTCGTTGCAGCAGGCAGCACGCACCCCTGGCACTTTGTTGGCGGCCATACACGAGCCGATGCCGGCACCATCGATGACGATACCAAGGGTGTGTGGGTTCTGAGAGACCGACCAGGCAACGAGAAAGGCGATGTCTGGGTAGTCGACGGCGGTTTCTGAGTGGGTTCCCACATCTTCGATTACGTAATTTTTGCTCTGCAGATGCTTTTTGAGCTCTTCTTTGAGCTGAAACCCACCGTGATCGGAACCAATAACGATTTTAGGCATCAGATGAACTCCTGAAACAGTTCGTGACGTGGTCTGGGTATAACGACCGAGTTAACAACCAGGCCCTTTTCTTCGAGAGACTTGAGGCCGGCAGCAACGGCTGCTTCAACTGCAGCCACATCACCGGTCATGGTGTAAAAAGCTTTGCCGCCGATTGCCATAGCGATGCGTAGTTCACACAGGGTTACATTGGCCGCCTTGACCGAAGCATCGGCAGCGAGAATCGTCGAAACGATGTCGAAAGTTTCAATGACCCCGAGAGCTCCGGTGGTGTCTACTTGATTGGTGGCGGTGATGGCCGGGTAAATCTGTTCGTGCAGGTTGGGAATCACCAGATCATTGACCAGATAGCCCTGACCTGTCTGAATGCCGGCGGCAACGCTGGCTTCGACGGCAGCGACATCGCCCCAGACGAGGCAGATGAACTTGCCGGGGCAGACTGTGCGTGACAGCAGCAGTTCGACTGCGGCGGTCTTCAGCATGGTATCGGTTACCAGATAACCGATGGAAATGCTTGAAAGTTCTACTAATCCTATGGCATTTCGGCTGATGTTCATGGTATTTCCCTTAATCTCTGGCAATGACGATGGCACGGTCAGTTATGGCAGCAATTTTGCCGCTGATGGAGGCATGCAGGGCAGCTCCAAGCTTGCCTTCAGGCACCGCGCCGATCAGCTGGCCGGCTTTTACGGTCTCGCCAGCTTTAACTACAGGTGTTACCGGCACACCAATGTGCATTTTAAGAGGCAGAGTCACCTTTTCGAATCTCTGAGTGATATCGGTCAAAGGTGCTTTGTGGTTGAAATCGAGAAGCGCCAGCTTTTTCAGCAGGCGTTCGATAGAAACGCGGCGTGCCTGGCGCATCGGGTGAATCTGCGGCTGGCCTTTGAAGTCGGCTGGTTTGACACCGCGGCCGAGATGAAACTTTTTCGAGATCATGCACATTTCGCGTGGCGGCAGATCTTCGGGGCAGGAGAACAGCGAGCACAGGCCACATTCACTGCAGAAAATCGAATCGATGGCATAATCACTTTCGGCATAAGGAGCGAACTGAGCGGTTCGCATCGCCTTGTGCGGCCGAATCGGGTAACCAAGCAGGGCGCGCGGGCAGAGCTCTGAGCAGTCTGTGCACTGGTCACAGGCTGAGCGTGCGATTCGCGAATTTTTTTTGTCGCCGGCGCTCATCTTGCGAATGAGAACATGGTCGACAGGCATGGCAATCAGGCCACCGCAGGTTTTGCTGACGATGTCGTTTTCGGGGTCAGAGATCAGTTTGCCCATCATCGGGCCGCCATCGATGATGCGAAGGCCTTCAGTGCTTTTCAGCCCGGCCAGCGCCAGGGCTTCGCGCACGGTAATGCCGATCGGCACTTCGACGGTGCAGGGGTGGGGCACTTTGCCGGTGATCGTGAGAAATTTGCTGGTGACTGGGCGATTGCGCCCGATGTTCAGCAGGGTTTCGACGTTCATGACGACGCAACCGATATTGAGCGGAATGCCGCCGTGCGGAATCAGGCGGCCAGTGGCTTCATAAACCAGCTCATATTCGTCGCCGGCGGGATAAAAATCGCCGAGCGGCAGCATTTTGATGCGTCTGTCAGGAATTGCTTTTTCGAGGTATTCGAGCAATTCGTGATACTTTTTCTTGAGGCCGATATAACCGGTTTTGGCGCCGGTCAGATCGATAGAAGCAATCAGGCCTTTGAAAAAATCAGCGGTGTGATGCTTGAGAATCTCTTTGTCTTTATGCAGCAGCGGTTCGCACTCTGCGGCGTTGACGATCAGGGCGTC
>JAKJFO010000282.1 GCA_022704885.1 Candidatus Rifleibacteriota bacterium
TCTTGACCGCAAGCGCCTTGATTACGACCTGATCAGCGGCGATGGCTTTTTTTCTTACACGACTACCCGGCCCGAGCTTCTTGTCCGTAACAGTATTCCAGGTGGGCCGCGCCGGGTCGAATGGCGCTACGATGCCGCTGCGAAAACAGTAGTGCGCCGCGCCTCGATGCTGGCTGCCGGCAGCAGTCGGGAAGGCGGCACGCCGGTTGTGACAAGCTTTCTCGAGGGTCTGGCCGCCTTTGAAGTCTATCATTTTGACGGAGTTCAGTGGCTACGCATGGCCGGAATCTCAGAACCGGTGCCGGCGACCCTTGCCATTGCAGTTCGTCTGGTTTTTGCTTCTTCAAATGATTCTGCTGAGCAACGCATCTACGAAAGCGCTTTTATTCTGCCAAATGAAACCTTTTATGAAAAATAAACGGGCCGGAATGGCGCTGGTATCGGTGTTGCTGATGTCTGCGCTGTTGATAGCTCTTTATCTGCGATTTCTCGACAACGCCGGTCTGCAGGTTCGCATGGATTCACGCCAGGAAGCCGTTCTGCAGACGCGTCTGGCCGCGCGCGCCGGCGTCGAATATGCGATCGCTCTTCTGTTTCAGGACCGCGGTCTCGGCGACAGTTACAACGAAAGCTGGAAAACGCTTACCGATGCCACAGCTGATGATCCTCTGATTATTGGTGGCTGCAGCTGCACTGTCGAGATAATCGATGAATCGTCCAAAGTCAATGTCAACAAAGTCGATGAATATTCGCTGACCAGTCTTTTGAAGTTCTATGACCTTGGAATTGTCGAAAGCGGCGTACTTGTGGGTGAATCCGAAAAGGAGGGTGCCTCGGCCCGTCTGGCTCAGCGCATTCTCGACTATGTTGACGAAGACGATACTCCGCGCAGCCTTGGGGCAGAGTTTTCCACTTACGTTCTGCACAACCTGGCGCCACCCCGCAACGGGCCGATGGAAGACATCCGCGAACTTCTCGAAATCCCGGGGATTGGCAGAGATCTCATGGTTGCTTCGGGAACCAGGCCCGGCCTGCAGGATCTTCTTACCATTTATGGTGATGGCAGAATCAATTTAAACACGGCTCCAGAGGGAATAATACGGGCATTTTCCGGGCTGCCGCCAGACTATGATCTCGAACGCCGCGAAGAATATTTTACTCAGCTGCTGGCTGCGCTTCCGTTCATGCAGCTGGCTGGCTTTACCAATTTTATCGCTAAATTCGACTGGCGCATAAAAAAAGAATATACTGACAGATTTATTACTTATGCGAGCTGGTTTAAAATAAAGGCACATGCTAGAATCGGCGGGGCCAGTCGCTGGCTCGAAGTGCTCGTTAAAAGAGACCGGCCCGGCCAATGCCGGATCGTGAGATATGTGGAGATTCCGTGAACAGCTTTTGCCGACTTGCCTTTGCTTCTGAAGCCCTGCAGCTGACATGGTTCAGACTGTCTGTCAACGGGCTGGTTACTGCTGACAAAGACGAGACGATCGACGATAAAGTCGACAACATTCTTGTTCTGCCGGCCCTGGCTGGGCTGCCCTTTCAAATCAGCCTGCCGTTCGGCGACTGCGACAAAATCAGCCGGGTAATACCGCAGTTCGTTGCTGATATTTATTCTGAAGTCGATGAAAACTGGTGCTTCACCTGGAACCTCAGTGAAGCGCCTTCGTCCGATGGCGCCCCCTCCTGGAAAGTCAGCGGTCTGGCTTTTCCGGCTGAGTTCGCGCCTGAGCGTCTGGCTCCCGCGCTAAGCTGGCGTCTGGCCATACCTGATACGGCTCTGCTCGCGCCTGAGGCCGCTTCGGCCTTTCGGCTGATTTCGCCCGTTCATGAATTCGTTGCCGTTTTCAGCGATAAAAACAGTATCAGTCGTATTATCCGCGATGCGACGATTCCACTGCGACCGGTTTTGTCTGCCGCCGGCATCGAGGAACTCCAGGAAATCACCCTTGCCGGCACCCCGGAAAACCTTTTTAAAAGAGTAGATGAGCTGTTGGCCGGAGCCGGTTCCATTGATCTTTCAGGCTGGCAACGGCGCGAAAAGGCACGTGCGCTGCGTTGGGCTGTCGCTGGTGCGCTTTCTCTGATTGTCGGGCTGGTTTTTGCCGGCCATTTTATGCTCTGGTATGAATGTAATCTCTATGAGAGGGCGGCAGAACGTACTTTTGGTCATGTCAGTTCGGCGTTTGCGAGCGTATTTCCGGGGGTTCCAATGATTGACGCGGTCAGTCAGCTGCGCCGGCGCATCAGCGAAACTGCCGGCCGTCTTAAAGATGCCGGCTCGCTGCCAGATCTGCGCTGGTCAGATATGATGGCGCTGACGACCGGAGCGGTCGAGCATAAACTCAGAATGCTCAAAGTCATTGGCCGCATCGATGGTTTCCGACTGCATGGCATCGCCGCGAATTTTACCAGTCTCGATGCTTTCCGGCGTAGCCTGTCAGAAGATGTGCGCGTCGAAACGGTTTCTATGCCGGAATCGCGCAAGAGCGGCGCCGAGGTGCTGTTCGTGCTGGAGGTAGTATGGAAGCAATGAGGATCTGGTGGAGTTCACGATCGTCGCGTGACCGTCGCGCCATGGTCGTGCTTTTGCTGGTTGTGCCAGTGATCTTGTTCTGGTATCTCGTGACTCTGCCTCTGCAGGACCGGCTCGAAGTCGCCAGGCGCGTGCTGACAACCAGGCGTGCAGAGGCAGACGAGGTTCAGAAGCTTCTGCAGGAATACGCTGTCTTGCAGCAGCAGGCCAATACGACTGCAGTAAAGGCATCGGCTGCTGTTGTCTCTACTCTTGAACAAGCTTTTTCCGGGTTGCCAGATAGCGGACGGCCTGCTCTCAATCGCGCCAACGTAGTTATCTTCGGTGAAAACCGGCCGGGCGCCCACGTCAGGGCAGAGGGGCTGCCGCCTCACCATTTATGGAATCTTCTCGAGGTCATTGCTTCATCGGGAGTCTGCCTCTCAGAATTTGAGATCAGTGCGGCAGAACAGGCCAACAGTTTTTCATTATCCATCAAGGCCTGGTTACCAGAAAAAAAGTAAAACACTATTGCTTTTTCGAAAATTTCGGTGTTAAGATTCAAGTTAACTGTTAAAACTGGTAACGCCGGGATCGTAATACATAAAGATGCGCAAGAAGTACCCGGCCTGTTACGGAGGAGGGCAATATCGTTCTGCACAACAGTTTTGGCTATTTTCATGTGAGTAATGCATCGTTAGTTTTACTACGGAGGTTGGGTGAATGACAGGTTTCCATTATTGTCGAAAGCATTGTCTTCTGCTAGTTCTGATGTTGTTTTTACCGGTTGTGT
This sequence comes from Candidatus Rifleibacteriota bacterium, assembly GCA_022704885.1. The sequence continues at coordinate 3,312 of JAKJFO010000282.1, forward strand.
CGGCTTTTGCCGTTACCAACACCTTTAATTTTACCGTCACTGACGCTGTCGGTGGCGCGGCAGTACCGGGCGCTACGGTATATGTATGGGACAAAAACAGCCCATATACTAATTCCAGCGCATTAACCGCGGCCAATGGCAGTGTGCAGGTCGTTCTCGGTGATCTTCAGCCTGTTGCTGAAAATTTGACCAATCCGGCCCCGAACATCGGCATTCTCGTCATGCCGAACAATGCTGCCAACTCTACCCGGCTTGCCTTTGCCGTCGAAGAGATGGTTTTTTACAATTTGAGCGGAACGAATGCAATCGCTCCGAACCGGCCGGTCGCTCTGCAGGAAGGCTGCCTTGTGCATGTTAAGCCGCAGACCAACGATGGCACATCTGTCGTTGCCGGTGTTGCCACCCAGATGCGTATTTTCCTGCCCGGCGTTCCGATGCAGGTAAAGATGCTGATTGCCAACTCCGGTGATATCAGTGTGGCCAATCCTTCGCTCGATATCGTCTGGCCATACCAGTCGCAGATCAATGCTGATCTGCTGCCAGACACCAACTGGGACAAACATACCGAGCCATATTTTTATAACTGGCACAATCAGGGAATCCAGGTTGGCTCAGATGCCGAAATGGACTTCACAGTCGTTCACGACCGCCAGAGCAAGGGCGCAATACTGGTTAACCTCGGCGATAACACGATCGGCAACACAGCCGTACGCCTGCTGCATTACGGTTATAACCAGACGATCAAGTATCAGGGCAACGTGCCGGTTTATCTGCCCAAAGGCATATACAACTTCAACTTCGCTCTGGTAAACAACGATGGCACTTTTACCACAGCTTACGATTTCGGCACCTCTGGCCCGCCACCCGCAGTCTGGACCGGTGTTGACCTCAATGCCACCTCGCAGACTGCTCCGGCCACGAGAGAGTATGTGGTAACCGGCGGTATCGCTCTTACTGTAAACTTTCAGCTGGGCGCTGCTGCCGGCGACGGCGATGAGACTGCTCTCGGCAATTCCCGTGTCGAAGTGCTCAAGAAGATGACAGGCAATGGCTTTGAACAGTGGGAACCGGTTCAGAGTAATCCGAATTCTCTGTATCTGGATGGCGCTGTAAGTTCTACCAATGCCTCGATTCAG
>JAKJFO010000283.1 GCA_022704885.1 Candidatus Rifleibacteriota bacterium
TCGGTATCGATACCGTTGTAAATGACCTTGAGGCGATCGTCGGCAACATTAAACAGGCCTTTGATATCGGCGCGGGTGCCTTTGCTGACCGCTATTACCGCATCAGCCATTTCGATCGCCATTTTTTCTACCCAGAGAGAAAAATCATAGCCACCGTGCAGCTGCTCGCGCTTCCAGGGGCGCAACGGCTCGAGCGAATGGGTAGTGATTACCAGTGGCACGCCAAAATTCAACTTGGCCCAGATGCCGGCCATGTGGGTGTACCAGGTATGGCAATGCACCACATCAGCGTCGACACCTTCCCCGACCATTTTGAGGTCGCGGTCGATTGTCTTGAAAACTGACTGCAGGCCACGATCAAGATTCGGATAAGACGCCGAAGGCTCGTAGCCGGTCGCTTTGAGCGAGTCGCGGTTCAGCTTCTGATCACCGTAACAGCGCACTTCGACTTTGGCCAGGCGCGAGACTTCTTTTGAAAGATACTCGATGTGAACGCCGGCGCCACCGTAAACAAGCGGGGGATATTCGTTGGTAAAATAAAGAACCTTCATCATTTTCTCTCCTTGCTCTTTCGTCTGGGCTGATTATAACACGAGAGCCCCCGATTCCAGCAAGAGAAAGAAAGTTGATTTATGACTCGTTACCTGTCGTGCACCGTGCATTTAATCTCGTAGTCGATGCCGCTGCGCCTGAGCTCGTAGCGGCCGCCGGCAGGGCAACCGGGAATTTCTTTGATAAGACCTTTATCCTTGAGGTATTCCAGTCCAAAAGATTCGGGAAGCTTATCTTCTTCGACGAGCAGACTTTCAAGCACGCGATAAAGCGACTTGCGCACGGCTTCGCATTCGGTGGCTGTTCTTTCGACCTCAGCTTCAGCCGCCTTACCAGGCTGACCACGAACATTTTTTCTGATCAGCTCGCGAAGTTTTTCGACATGCGGAGCGGCAATAGCGGCGGCGGCACCGGTTATGCCGGTTATCCCGGAAATCACGGTCTTTTCTTCGAGACCTTCAATATTGATCTTCAGCCAGTCGCCATCGGCCGAAATCTTTATCGAGTCGAGCAATTTCAGCCCCTGCTTCTTTGCTTCTTCGGGCATCTGCCCCATCTGGTTGGCAGCCATGTGACGAACCGCCTGCATCTGCTGTTTGCCTATGGCGACCCATTGTTCGAGAAGATTTTTGTCGTTGATTCTGGTCTTGAATTCGGCACTGTCGGAATCAACCAGTATTCGCAGGCTGTCGAAAGGTTTCAGGTAGTTGGCGGCATCGACGCGCGGAATTTTTTTCGACCAGACCGGCTGGCTGAGACTGCCATGAATCGAACAGCTGAGCTCCTTGTCTGCATTGAGGCTGTAAATGCCACTCTGCGGACAACGCAGGTCTTCGGCCAGGTAACCGCCGGCCCTGAGTGCAGCGTGGTCGAATGCTGTCATCTCGACACCCTTGTCAACTTTGTACAACTGCATCGCCGAGCCAAGAATCTTAAAATTTGCAAGACAGGCGTTAGATTCGGCACGTTTGCCGCTTTGCGCCTTGTCGTCGAGCCAGTGCCTGATTTTTTCAATGTCGACTTCGGCGGCGATCAGGGTGTTTTTGCTGTCGGCGTCATCAGTCAGAGAGCGCCAGCGTTCGCTGACATCAGCAACTCCTGATGCTGCTGCCAGCAGAGTTATGCCATCGCGCGTCGCCTTTAGACTCATATTGAAAGCCGGTGTCGGAATACTGTATTCAACCAGCTCAGCCGCCTCGCTTATCGGTTGCAGACCAGATTTAGCCAGGCGCTCACGCACACGCGCAAGCAGTTCCTGAGGCTTTATGCGTGCCGAAATACTCATTGCTGGCCGCAGATCCTGGTCGATCGAGAACCACAGAGCACCATCTGGCAGAAAAACCGCTGTATCGGCAAAGTTTACGAGCTTTTTAAAGAAGCTGGTGAAGCTGAATTTGCCGGGAAAATGCTGGCGCATCTGCGTTTCGATTTTTTCGAGTTCTTCGGCATTCTCGGGTTTAAGCAGTTCGCGTGCCTGATCGAGGTAGAGGTTGAAAATCCGGCCGGCATTTATGTAAACCGCCCCCAGACTGTCAGATTTGAGAATCTGCGCCCGATTCTTCGCCGAGACGCCAGTCGTACAACACAGAATCACCATTATCAACAGCAGTTTCGCCAGCTTATGCATTGCAGCTCCTTATCAAGCCCATTGTTTGTTGTTCAATTTGAATTTCTCTCATTTTACACCCCTCTGTCAAATCCTGAAAGCCCCGGCTGCTATTAAGAATCCAGTCCACTGTCACAAAGAGTTCAAGAATGCAATATCAGTATATACTGCTTTCGTCGGGCTCTCGGCGTGATCTCATTCGCTCCACTCTCGCCAGTCGAAAGTCTCTCTTAATAGCGATGGCTTTGCGTCAATATTGCCTGGCTCGAAATTTCGCTCATGAGAAGCACTTGTGTCTTGGTGCCTTTGTGCGAGCATATTCCAGCAAAAAAACTGCCCCGCATATCAATGTGGGGCGAGCTTTGCTGAAACCGGGTAACAGTCTTACATACCGGCGGCCTTGCGCAGAGCCATGTAGTTTTCTTTGGCTTTCTGGTAATTGCTGAAGGCAGCCATGATTTCGTTCATTGGAGCCTGCTGCTGCACTTTATACTGATAAACCTGCTGGTGATAAAGATAAGCTTCGTAAGCCGCCTGAATCTGCTGACTGCTTGGCTTTGCTGTCGTGGTCGAGGTAGTGGTCTGAGATGGTGAAGTATGCCAGGTAGTACCACTCTGCCCACTGCTGGAGCTTGAGCTACCAGAACCGGCTGTGGCTGTCGGAGCAAGGGGAGCCTGTTCGCGTTGGCCTGATGAGGTAATCTGACCAGGAAGTTTGGCAATCTGCTTCTTGACAGCGTTGATGCGGTCAGTTGTCGGCGGATGAGTTGAAAAATACTTGGTGATCTTCGAGGCTTTGCTGTCTCTGTTGATTTTTTCGAAGAATGTCAGCAGACCATTCGGGTTGTATCCGGAGGCATGCATGTATTTTACGGCACAGGAGTCGGCTTCGAATTCATCATCGCGCGAAAACTTGAGATTGGCAAAATAAGCTGCGATTGCAGCAAAGGGGGCTGCCTTTTCGGTTTTTTTGTAAAGGCCCATGCCGATAACGAGAGCTGTCATCAAACCAGCTTTCTCTGCTTGTCTGACGCTGTGTTTTTTATCGACATGCCCCATTTCATGAGCTACGACACCGGCCAGTTCACTGTCAGACTGACACATCTTCATCAGACCTTTGGTTACGTAGATGAATCCGCCGGGAGCGGCGAAAGCGTTCACTTCGTCCGAGTTGAGCACAGCAAAACGCCAGGTGAGGTCTTTTCTTTCGACCTGCTTGATCAGCTTGCGGGCAACCGTTCCAAGACGGTTGAGCATCGTTTTGTCGCTCGAAAAACCCGGGTCTTTCTTGAGTGACTCATGGGTCTTTTCGCCCATTGAGACTTCCCAGGACTGCTCCCATTTGCCGAGGAAAGCATTAGTGCCTGGAGCCTGCGCGCGCGACTGCTCAAGCACCGCCTGGTTCTCTTCATTAACTCCGCCAAAGGTGCGGTTAACCGTAGTGCTGACACGATTCAGCGCACCACCGACTTCGCCGAGCAACTTCCCGAGATCAAGAGCCTGGGCCTGGCCTGCGAATGAGGCCTGAAACAGCAGACAAATCACGAGAACCAGCAGGTGTTGTTTACATCTCACAAGGGTACCTCATATTTTAAACAGTATGATTAATTCTATTTATCAGCAGGCAAAGCGTCAACCCCCCCCAGCAAATTAAGTTTATCTCCCGTCCTCGTTGTTGTAATCGAAAGTTCACGCATAGCCGCAGAGTCATAGAGCAGAAGATAAGTTCGACAGGAATTCCGAGACCCGATAGCAATAAAAAAGAAAAGTGCAATCGCTCTCGAAAATATGCGATTAGTCGCAGGATCGAGAGTATCAGCAAAAACCGTCTGCTTTTGAGCGAGAAGCAGCAACGACAGCGCGCCAGTTGACTTGCAGGCGGCGTTGTTATAGACTTGCACGGCAAACCTGCGACATATAGACAGGTTTATAGAGGAGAACAACATGAAAATCCGCAACAAAACTGCATTTATCTCGATACTTATTCTGGCCACACTGTTTTTAAGCCTTCCAGCACAGGCGGTTGATCTCTCAGCCACAGAGATAACCGATGCCAAAGGCCGGGTAGAAGTAAAAAAGACAGTTGATGCTGTTTTCAAAAAGCTGCACAGCAATCTCAAGCTGGCCGGCTCGATGAAACGGCTCGACGGCGGCGACAAGGTGCGCACCTACGAAAAAAGCGCAGCAGAAATGGCCCTCAAAGACACATG
>JAKJFO010000284.1:0-279 GCA_022704885.1 Candidatus Rifleibacteriota bacterium
ATGTTCATGGGCGTCATCTGTGGAGTTCTCGATGTCGTTAACAACCGCGTCGAGCTGGTAGTTAAAGGACACATCTACCCGATGAAGCTCTGTGCCGATGGCAGTATCAGCTGGGTTGGGCTGCCAGCCTACCCGCTCGGCATCGGTAAGCCGGCCGCTTCGCGTGCAATCAGCATTGAAATGGCTGAAGGCGACTCTCTGATCTGCATGACCGACGGCTTTCTCGAAGCCCATAACCGCATAAAGCAGCCGATCGGCTTTGATGGCATCGAAGCATGG
>JAKJFO010000284.1:289-4342 GCA_022704885.1 Candidatus Rifleibacteriota bacterium
TGACCAGAAAGGCTGGCAGCGCCAATGACAACTGAAAGCAGCTTCAAATCAGTTTCTTTCGGTCGCCTGACCACAATTTTTGCTGGCATCATGCTGCTGTTTCTCTCTCTTACCGCTCTGCAGACCCGGGACAAGCTCAACCGTGAGTTCGACCGTAAAGTCATCAGCCAGCTGGAAGCCAGTCTGGATAAGGTTATCATGCAGACTTCGGATGAGGCATTCGCTTATGCGCGCTTCAACGAGTTCATCGATGCCGCCCGCAAGCATGGAATCAACAGCCTGACACTGCAGGAAAAAGTCATCGAGTGCTGTGACCGCTACAAATTGCCGGTAAAGCTGTTCTTCTACCAGAATCGGCAGCTGGTTCGATCTTTCTTTGCTGACGAATCTGATCTGAAGCTGTTTAGACCGATTCTGCAGGCAATGACGGCCGAGGGCGAAGAATTCATAATGGCACAGCGGCAGCTGCATCATATGCTGCTCGACTATTTCGGCCCCGGACATCGCCTTGAACTGATGAAAATTACCAGGAACCTGATGAAAAGATATCGGGTTAAAGACAACGACCAGTTCTATTTCTGGCGCGACATGGATGACGGGCTTGGCGTCTTCTTCATTGCCACTCAGCCGCCCACTTTTCTGCAGAGATTCGCCAGCATTTACAATGAACCTGCGAGATATGGAGCCGGCAATCCGGCTACCAGAGAATGGATTCCCCCACGCGGGCTCACAGCCGACCAGACCGCAGCCGCGTTCATCAAAGCCGGGCTGAGCGGACAGAACCACACGATCGCCTCTGACCATCTCTGGTATTTTGTCACCGATGAAACCGGTGCGGTGTGGTGCCGTGCCTTGAACTTTTCTGAAAGTGAAAATCAGCGGCCGCGCTGGGCCTTTTTCATAATGGTTACAGCAATGGCCCTTTGTCTGACAACGCTGCTGATCTATCTCGGTTCACTTACCGGATACAAACCGGGGATCTCTGTCTGCAACTGGCTCGATTCGCTGTCGATCAAATACCGCGTACTCGGTCTGTTCGCCATGGCATCGATTTTTCCTGTCATTTTCACAGTGCTTATCGGCGCCACCTCCCTTGCTGACCGTGGCGAAGTCATAGAAAATGCCATCATCAGCGAGAGTATCGCTGCTATCGAACCGCTCGAAAAAATGGTGAACGTAAAAATAGCCCAGTCAGAGCAGCTGGGGCGCGACCTGAGGCGGGCTCTACTGACAAAGCCTGGATCAGAGGAACTTTTCAAGCATTACCTGAAAAAAAATTCACTGCCAAGATTACTGTCAAGACTGGAAGTGCGTGACAGCGACTGCATCACCATGTTTTCAACCGATGACCGCGAAGTTCACGGCGTTGTCGAAGCCATGGACATCTTCAGCCGTATTGCCATCAAGCTTCATTCGCCGGCCCGCATGGGACAGTCGATCAACCGGGTATCTCCGGCAGAAATTGTCAGCGAAGCAGTTCTTTCGACCGACGAAGTCGGCCTCGCGTCAATAATCAGACAACGCGGGCGCCAGTGGGTCTTCCGCGTGGGAACTTTTCCGACCGCCTGGTACTGGGATGCCTACCCTGAGATTGCGAGTGGCCCGGCCTTTTTGTGTGTGACCACACAGGTGCAGGTTTTGTATCAGCAACAGGTCCTGGAAGAACTTGAAAAACAGGCACATCGCAGTGATTCGATCAACATGGCCATCGAAATCAACAATCAGTATACCGATTTCAAACTTGTCCCGGAACGCAGCGACATCGACAGCAGTGAACTCATGGCGGCAGCACTTGCCAGTCAGCGCTCCGGTCGCGTGGTTAACCGCGTCACCAGTATAGGCGGCCGCCCGTTCTGGCTGGTTGCCAAAGCCGAAAAGCAGGTGGGTACACACGTATTTCTTCATCTGATTTCGCAGCAGGAAAGGCTTAGCACGCTGAACCCGCTCAAGTGGAGACTGGCTGCCGGTGGTTTCATGGCTCTGATCGTTGCGTTACTTGGTGCCATGCTGGTCAGCCGTTTGGTCGTGCTGCCCGTACAGGATCTCGGCGCCGGCATCAGCGCTATTCGCGGGCGCAATCATGATTACCGGACCCCAGTCAGGCGTGATGACGAATTTGGTGCGCTCGCTCTGGCTTTTAACAAGGTAATCGGTGAGCTGAAAGAACTTGAATACGGAAAAGTCGTTCAGGAAAGCCTCCTACCAGCTGCCCCGATTGTGCCCACTGGCTATGACATAGCATTTTTCAATACATCAGCCACCGACCTGGCCGGCGATTATCATGACACAATACAGCTCGATGATGGGCGTCTGGCAATCATCCTCGGCGACGTAACTGGCCACGGAATATCAGCAGCTCTGGCCATGGCCATGGCCAAGGCGACGGTTAACCACAACGGCAATTCTGGCGAAAAATACCCGCAACAGCTGATGGATTCGCTCAACGCTCTGTTCAACAAAGAACTTAAACCGCGACACAAGTTCATGACACTGGTAACCATAGTTGTCGACCCGGCCACCGGCAAGCTCGAAGTCGATAATGCCGGTCAGTCATACCCGCGCTTCTTCTCTGCAGCCGAGAAATGTTCGAGCGATATCGCGATTCCATCAATGCCGCTGGGCGCCATGAAGAAGCGGCGGCCCAAAATCGAAACCAGAATGATGCAGAGCAACGACGCAGTGATTCTGTATACAGACGGCATCATCGAATGTTCCGACAAAACCGGTGAAATGTTCGGTTACGATCGCTTCAACAGCCTTTTCGACCGCCTGATGAACGACCGTATTCCTGCTGCCGAGGCTCTCAAGCAGATGATGCACGAACTCGACAGCTTCAGAACCCCGGGAGCCTACCCCGACGACGTAACCCTGGTTCTCATCCGCAAACTCTAACGCTCTGGCAAAATCGAACCTCATGCTTATATCGTCATTGCGAGCGAAGCCCTCCTCGCAATGACGACAAACCACAGACTCAATACTGACAAAGCACCGGTCTGAAACCTCATTTATCGGGCATAAAAAAACCGCCTCCGAAGAGGCGGTGTTTTTATATTAGTTTACGCTTAGAGTGAGAATTACTTACCAGCCTGAGAGCGAAGGTCATCGTATTCCTTCTTGGCCTTGTTCATGGCTTCGGCTACTGCGAGAGCATCAGCCTGACGATTCTGTCTGAGCATTTCGCTGTAGAGCTTGTAGAGTTCCTGGTATTTGCTGTAAGCAAGAGCGACTTCGGATTCATAGTCACCAACAACAGTGCCTGAATTGCCGCCAATGACCACGACATCTTCGCCGCTGGTCGGAGCAGCCTGATCGCCACCCACAGTAGTACCATTACCGATAGTTACCGGGCCACTGAAGCCTCCAACAGAGGTACCGCCACCGGTCGGCATTGCCAGTTCAGGCAGATTTGCCTGACCACGACCGAACAGACCGGCAATTTTCTGCGCTGCCCAGTTGCCGAGGTAACCACCGATCATACCGCCCGCTATCGTGCCTATCGGGCCGAGAGCTGAACCAAGGGCAGCACCGACGGTTGAACCGATTGCCTGGCCGGTTACACCGACCCAGTCAATGCGTTTAAAAGCTTCTTTGATCGAGAATCTGCCGTTCTTGAGGTCACCAGCAAGATAAGCGCCCATTGAAGAGCCAACGATCGAACCAAATGCCGGGGCGAGAGCGCTGAGAGCGCCACCAACAACCGGAATTGCACTGAGGAACGGAACGAAGAACGAACCAGCTGCGGCACCAGTTACAGCACCAACAACACCGCCGGCAAATTCAGCGCTGCAGACAGTCTTGAGGGCTTTCTTAACGCTGGGTTTTTCACCGCGCATAATCTGAGTAGCAAGGTCGACACCTACAGTGATACCAGCTGTAACCAGCAGGTTCTTGGCGCTGAAACCAGATTTGAGGCTGTCTTTAACATTCTGGAAGCCCTGGTTGGTCATACCCTTACCGGCTTCATAACCGGCGCGGAATTTATCGCCAACAGTCGGTTTGCCAGAAGCCTGAGCGGCATCATCGGCGACGCTGCCAGCAGTACCGGCTGCCAGA
>JAKJFO010000285.1:0-4001 GCA_022704885.1 Candidatus Rifleibacteriota bacterium
ATGTATCAAAACAAGCCGGTATTCGGCCTGCCCGGCAACCAGACTTCGACAGCCGTCACCTTTGAACTTCTGGTCCGGCCATTCATCAGAAAAGTCCTCGGACTTACCCCTGACCGGCTGCAGCTCGATCTTGCCCTCGCCTGCGCCAGCACTAACACCGCCAGACGTGATTTTTTCAAGCGCGGGCGCATCATCGAGCAGAACGGCAGACAGCTCATACAGCCCCTCGAGTCACAGGAATCACACATGTTGTCGAGTCTGGCCGGCGCCGAAGTGCTGTTTTTACATCCTTCTACCTCTGAAACGCTGCCAGCAGGAAGCACAGTCAGGTGCTGGCTGCTGAAAGGCTGAGCGATGCGACCTTCTATCTTGCTGTCGACAGCTCTCTGCCTTTCCCTGATGTTTTTGCGGCCTGTCTTCGCCTGCGACGACACTCTTATCATGCTGCTAACCGCTCAGAATCCCGGCAGCGAGTTTTCGCGGGTAATCAGAAATTTCAACTCCGACCTGACCGCGCTCGGGCTGGCGTTAAAGGCCATGGAAAAAGCCGATTACGAGACGGAACTGGCAAAGGTCATGGAATCATGGCTTGAATTCTCGAAAAGATACATGACCAACCCGCCTGAGGAAGCCAGAAACGACCTGCGCTGGGCGGCCAAAACCAGCGAAACCGCCCGCAGCATTGGCGAGATAAGGCGTCTGGTCAACGAAAAGCAGTTCATACCGGCACACGATCGCATTCTCGAGCTCAACAGTAAAATGGGAGTGTTCTTTGAAGCGTTCGGAGTGAGTGACGAAAAGCAGCTCTTCATCGCAACATCGGCAAATCTGACCAGTCTCGAACGCGCTCTGCTCAATAACGACCGGGAAAATGCCGCGAGCTTTACCAGAGAACTGGTGAGCAACCTCGAAAGCTTTACCCCGCTGCTCAAAAAAGACAGTGATGCCGGCAGAGATGAAGCCAGAGTTCTGCTCGAAGAGCTTGCGAGCGGAATCGCCAGCACTACGAATCTGGCGGCACTCGACGCACAGCAGCAGCGCCTGAAGGTTGTCTTCGAAGAAATGCGCTCACGCATACTGTTGCAGGAGTGGTTTCCTGGCCTGAAAAACTGAAAGGAAAAGTATGCTCAAAGTCACAGTCATCAAAAGTTCTTCCAAGTGCCACACCTGCGACGAAACCGAACAGATCGTCAGCGAAATCGCCGAACACTACAAAGATCGGGTCGAATGTCAGATTCTGGTGAACGGTACCCCGGAGGTCAAAGAATTTGGTGTCGTTTCAACCCCGGTAGTAGCTCTCGGAAACAAGATTTATTCGATGGGCAAGCCCGTCATCAAAGAAAAAGTCGAAGGCTGGATAAAAAGAGAGCTCGGCGGCTGAACGCAGAGCCATTAACAGACAGGCTGAACAATGCTGCAGTATCTTACCACATCACTCATTGCACTTTTCGAACCGCTCAGAGACACCTGGATCTGGCCGGGTCTTGCCGAAGTCGGCAAATTCCTGGGCACACATCTGATTTCCGGCATGGTTCCGGCATTCTTTATCGCCGGCGCCATCGCTGTCTTTCTTGACAAGCAAAGAATCACCAGGCTGATGGGAGCCAACGCCAACCCCCTGGTAGCCTACCCTGTCGCCGCCTTTTCCGGCGGCATACTCACAGTATGTTCATGTGGAGTCATACCGATTTTTACCGGCATAATGCAGCAGGGTGCCGGAGTCGGGCCGGCATTCACCTTTCTCATGGCTTCGCCGGCCGTCAATCTGATTGCGCTGTCTTATACCTACACCCTTCTTGGAACCAAATTTCTGGTATGGCGCGCTGTGCTGGTAATGATCAGCGCCATGGCCATCGGCTTCGGAGTCAGGCTGCTCTGTGGCGAAAATGAACAACCGGTAACGGCCTCTTCAGTCATCATGGTAGAAGAAGATAGTGGGCGAACCGACGGCCAGCTGCTGATTTTCTTTGCCATGCTGGTGCTGATAATGGTTACTGCCACCGGAACGCTAGATGCCGCATTGGCAGCCGTAGTCGCAAAAATTGGCATCAGCGGCGAACTGCTGCCGCGCCTGCTGGCTCTTCTCGCAGAAATCGCCATTCTGACCGCAATTTCTCTGAGATGGTTCGAAAAGTATGAGATCAAATTATGGCTGCGCAAGTCTTACGACCTGTTCTGGTTAATTTTTCCCAAGGTGGTCGGCGGCATATTTCTGTGCGGCCTTCTTGCGGTGGCATTCCCGCTGGTCAATTTCATGAAATTTTTCGACAGCAACGATTTTGGTGGAAATTTTGTTGCATCGGTACTGGGAAGTATGATGTACTTTGGTACAATAGTCGGGGTAACGATCGTGTCGACATTAAAAGATTTCGGCATGCATGCAGGGCCGGCCATGACCCTGTTGTTATCGGGCCCGGCAGTGAGTCTGCCCGGTATAATAGCGCTGGTTCCGATCGCCGGACCCAGAAAATCGGCGACATTTCTGGCACTGGTAGTTGTTTTCAGTGCGCTGAGCGGTTATATTTTCGGTATGACGTTCGAGCCGACAATGTAATTAACCTGGAAAGGATAATATATGGGAGAAGTAACACAAGACCTGGGCCGCATCCAGAAGATGATGGAAAGCGGAAACTACGAAGAGGCCCGCCCGCTGATCAAGGAATACCTTGCCGGCAACCCCAACGATCCGTTGGCCATCAGACTTTACGGCAACACTTATGCCTACACTGGTTTTCTTGGCAAAGCCAAGAAAATCTGGCACGACGGTCTGCGCAAGTTTCCTGAGAATGTCGATCTTCTCTACAATTACGCGCTGGCCCATTACCTTCAGGGTAACCTGTTCTACGCCAGACGCTACTGGAAAAAAGCACTGAAATTCTCGCCCGAAGATTCAGAAATTTATTTCAATCTCGGCCAGATCGCCCGCGATGAAGGTCGTCTCAAGCTGGCCATCAGATTCTGGCGCAAGGCTCTGCAGTTCAAGCCCGACAACGTCGAGGTGATGAACAACATCGGCGTCGCCTATGCCACTCTGCGCAGCTTCGGCAAAGCAGCGATCTGGTATAAAAAGGCTGTAAAAACCGACGACAGCTATGCTCTCGCCCATTTCAACCTGGCCAATGCCCTGTTCGAAACCGGCGAATTCGACGCATCACAGAAGCACGCCGAAACGGCGGCCCGGCTTGATCCGGCCGCACACATGGAAACAGTGACACTGCTTCTGCGCAAGATCAAGGACAAGCTGGCCGGTCACACTGCCAGCACCGTTGCCTGACCTTGATCAGTTAACCAGCTGATCGTCGAGGTCTTCCTCGTCGTTCTCGGCACTCTGCCTGAGATGGCTCATCAGAGCCAGCTCACGATTACGCAGGGTGCTGAGTTCTTTTTCGAGCGTAATGTTTTTCGCCTGCGAAATATTGAGTTCCTTGATCAGGTGATCGTATTTGAGCATCAGCGCACGCAGCTGCAGCTGCAGAGTTTCAGTCTCGGCCGTGACCGCCTCAAAAGCTGCCAGCAGCCTGTTGCAGGCATTTTCAGGCAGGTCGGCAACGTCGTCGAGCTCAGGCGTTTTTATCAGTTCGCACGCAGCAACCGAGCTCAGCGCACCGCCCTTTTCCAGCTGACTGATGAAAAGCAGCCGACGGAACGACACTTCATCGAGAAAAACCTCTTTTTTGCCATTGCCGCCGTCTTCTCGGGCAACATTCAGATAACTGCTGTTCTGTCTGATGAGCTTCTGTATCTCAGCCGGACTGATATCAATGATTTTCTGTATCTGATCGATCGAATATCTCTTGTCTTTCATCTGCCCTTTCCTGCCAAGTGATTTTGCACTATCTATCGTATTGGCAGGCGAATTTCGTAAGCTATTTTTTCAGAAATCGGCAGACAGCAGCCCGCGAATCTTACATAAAGCGTCAGAGAGCGGGGCGAGCCTTCGTTGTTTTTGCACGCAGGATGAAGTGATTTTGTCCGGAAATTGCGGCTTATCAGTCGTCGCG
>JAKJFO010000285.1:4011-4326 GCA_022704885.1 Candidatus Rifleibacteriota bacterium
GAACCCGGCTCTTTGAGGCCGATTGAATCGGCGTTTATCGAAGTGACCTGGTAGCCGCCGACCGAACTGCCCACAGATACGGTCAGTTCGCTGGTATTGAATTTAACCCGTGCCGAACCGCCAGGGCCTGTCGAGAAAACCTGCAGCAGCTGCAGTATTTCGGCACCGGCCAGCTTAACCAGCTGCACGTTGTTGATAACCGAGCACTGGTCGCTGAGCCAGATTTCGGCATCTTTCGGATGGCTGACCGAAATAGCGATCGAAACCAGAATTCTCTTGTTGGTCACTTCGTGCTTTTCGCCGCTCTGGGTCACG
>JAKJFO010000286.1 GCA_022704885.1 Candidatus Rifleibacteriota bacterium
GCCAATCACATTATTCGCCAGTGAACGACCGGCCATTTATAAGGTCGCGTTCGATGTTGGAGCGCAGTTCTATGATTACCAGAATTATCAGAATATACCCTATTTTCATGGTGGCCTCGACCTGTGTGCACCGGCTGGGACCGATGTATACACGCCTGTTGGCGGGCGTGTCAGCGTTAATGACTACAAAATCGACGCCTCTGCCAGTCCGCACCGCTTCAATTACCGGCGCACGACTTTTCGCCACGGTATGACTTCGAACACACGCTACCTGGAGGTCGCTATTGTAGATGAAACCGGCAATAGCTGGATGTTTCGCCATATTGACCCCGACTCGGTACCTTTGGAAATCTTCTCTGCTGCGGAATCAGGCAGCCAGATCGCTGCCGGCAGCAAAGTCGGCGCTGTCGCACGCTGGCATCAACCAGTTTTTCCGGAAAAGCGAAATTACGATCATATTCACCTTGAGATAATCGGCCCGGACGGGACCTATCTCAACCCGGCCGCATTTGTCGCAACCGTAAAAGATTATTATCCGCCGGTCATCCATAACGTCTACGCGGCCAGACATGGCAGCGACGAAGCGGTAATGCTCGATGGCAACAACCGTACCCTCAGCGGCAAAATCGATATTGTCATTGGCGCCAACGACCGCATGAACCGCTCGGCCTATCAACATTCAATCTATGCTGCATCCTGGTCGCTCGACCGACTGAATGACGACGGCAACGCCAGCAGTCAGATTCCCGAACAGGAAGTCTTCAGATTCGACCGCCTGCCCTTCACCGGCGAGCGCATACAACTGAGTAAGGTCATCTATCGAGACTCGCTGCGCCTAGGCAACAGCCGCGTTCGCGCCGACGGTGCCGATGGCCCCCGCTTCTTTCTGATCAACCTGACCAGCGGCACAACCATGTCAGGCTACTCAGCCTCCAATCATCTCGAAACCACCCACCTCGCCAACGGCCGTTACCGCCTGACCATCAAAGTCACCGACAGCACCGGCAACCCCCGCCAGAAATCAGTAGAATTCCAGATCAGAAACTAGATTGCCGGCATAACCGCAATGCAATGAAGCTCGCAGGAGAACAGCATTCGAAGTCTAAGTCAGTATTGGTAAGAGGGCATAAGTAAAAAGTCGGACAGGTGCTTATGCATGACGCCCTCGATGTTATCCTGCCAGAATTCTTCCATGGTCACCACATACTTGGGAAAATGATCTTTTATAGCCAGTAACGGACCGAACTCCCTCAGAACAGTTGCTTCTGCAGACAGCTTATAGGCTACCTGAACGTATATTCGCTCTTCCTTCTGCTCCGCGACGAAATCAATTTCTTTATCATCGAGCTTGCCTATAAATACCCGATAACCGCGCCGCTCCAGCTCATGAAACACAATGTTTTCCATGATTCCCGAGATATCTCGATCTTTGTAACCCAATAATGCATATTTTAACGATTGATCAGCAATATAGTATTTCTCATTGGTTTTGAGGATTTCTTTACCTCTGAGGTCATAACGTTGAACCCGTTTGGCTATAAAACTGCTTTCCAACGCGGCAAGATAATTATAAACGGTGTTAAGATCAATGCGCCGATGCTGGCTCTTGAAATAGTCAGCAACCTTGTTGGCAGAGAAACAATTGCCAATGTTATCAAAAACAAATCTGACGATTCTTTCCAGCAGTTCAATATTTCTGATCTTGTAGCGCTGAATTGTGTCTCGAAGAAGGGCTGAAGCATATATATCACTGACAACTCTGCTGGCATCATCAAAACCATAGTCAGCCACATGAATAGCCGGAAACCCACCAAGCCTGATAAAGTTATTCAGTTTGTGAAATAAATTGCTTTCCGACTCATCATGCTTATCAGGAGACTGTTTAAAAATCAGGTATTCCGCAAATGAAAGAGTTTTAACATTAATCTCGATGTAGCGCCCGGCAATGAGAGTAGACAGTTCAGAAGACAACAGCCTTGAGTTGGAGCCTGTGATATATATATCGACATTGAAATCTACCAGAAATGAATTTATCGCCTTTTCCCAGTCTTCGACTTCCTGAATTTCATCAAAAAGCAGGTAATACCTTGAATTATCAACGATTTTACTCTTGATATGCTTATGAAGAGGCTTAGCTTTGGTAATTTCAGAATAATTCATGC
The DNA here is from genome assembly GCA_022704885.1 of Candidatus Rifleibacteriota bacterium. The sequence goes on from JAKJFO010000286.1 coordinate 2,163, forward strand.
TCTCAAAGTTAATGTAAATGATCTTATCGCTGGCAACTCCATGATTCATGAACTCTTCACGAAGCAGCATCAAAATAGAAGACTTTCCGCTCCGACGAACACCTGTTAATACCTTAATCACCGGCTTGTCAACAAATCTGCGCAGCTGATCAATGTAAAGATCTCTTTTAATCAAGATAAACCTCACGCTAAAACAATTTATGGTTATACTACTAAAAACCCTCAGCAACCACAACCTTTTTATGGTTATAACCCTAAAAACTTTGAGTTTAAAAAAAGCACCTTGCCCGAACATGATTCGTTGGCCAGCACTTCGACCGGCAGTTCTTTGTGTCTCTGCGGCTTTGTGCGAGGTTTTCTTCGTCTCCGTGCGAGGCTTTCTGATTTGCTGTAGAGCTTACATCTATTTCCAAAGAAGGATCAGCGCTTGATAGTTTCATTCCCTGAGAACTCGTAGAACAATAACGCCGGGAACTGCTTTAAAAGTAGTTCCCGGCCATTTTAAATTACTGCTTTGAAAATCAAACCATCACATTATCTGCTTCTACTCATCATCGCCGCAATTTCCTTTTCACAGAAAGTTCATGCTGTGGACATCTTTGCATGGCTCAAACAGCCGCAACTGCCGCTGACCCTGCAAAAGCCGGCATGGCTGCAGACGGGTTCCAGAATACGCTTTCAATACAAGGCCAACGAATACTACAAGCGCTGGCGCGAAAGCCGATTGATCAATGATTTTTCAGGCAGCAGCAGCCAGCTTGGCCTGACACTGCAATTAATGCCACGTTTCGCGTTCGGTTTCCGAAAGACGTTATTTGAGCCCCAGATATGGAAAAACAGTCTTGAAGACAAAACCGCGCGCTTTGACTTTGAATCAGAATCGCAGCGCGAAGAAATATTCGTCCGTTATTTCTGGAAAAACGCAGCCCTTGAATTTGGCGGTGGCACCTCAGCTTCGCAATTTGACGGCAGTTACGATTTACATAGAGATGTTGTAAACGCTCTCGGCGACAACCCTCCAGTTTATCTTAACAACAGAGGCTTCCATCGTTTTGCACGCCTGTATTATGAACACAGGCAGTTCCGCTTTACCTGGAAACGACACAACGAGAACTACAAGCACCGACTCAGTGCAACTACGCCAGCCCTCGATCTGCAACTCAACCTCAGTCATGAGTATAAAAGCGACTCGATAGAAGCAGCCTGGGTGCCAGATCATAGGCTCAAACCGTTCATTCGTTATGAAAACCATGAAGACAACGGAATCGGCGACAATTTTAAAGATAAATCATTCCGTTTCGGCACCAATATAAGCGACATAAAAATCACTTCTATCAGCTTCGGCAGCCGTTTTGACTGGAAAAAAAATGCATTATTTGCAGAATATTCGGTTTATACTTTTAAAACTGCTCTTTCGACCAATATCAACCTGATTACCCTCAATCCGCTGTTCTTATTTGGTACCAATCGCGTCGATTATCTGATGAATTTCAGGCCTGATGACCCATGGGGGCTTAGAGTCGGCCTTTCGCGAAAATATCGCGGAATCGATTACAGCAGCCAGTATTCACTGTTTTCGATGAAAGGCGAAACAAGCCTCGACAACAGCAAATCATACAATATGTATGCTTCGACTTCTTCGGAAAATGACCGCCAGAAACTGACGCTCGACCTGCATCGACTGACGATATCGGCCAGACGACCAGACAGATCGGGATCCTGGCAGACAAGCCTGAATCTAATTGCTCCGGTTGCAGAGATTAAGGAAATAAAAGCAGCTGCAGCAGTTCCGCCGGTGCCAGGCCCGGCACCGGCCAAGGTTTCAAAACCATCAGAATCTGTGCGTGGCGGCTGGCAGATAACAATTGCCAGAGAGTTTTCACTCTAGTCCTCTGTCACATAAAAGACTTCAAGGTTCACCGTCATTGCGAGGAGGGCAGCAGCCCGACGCGGCAATCCCCCTGGACAAAGAGATTGCTTCAGGGCTTTGCCCTGAAGCAATGACTTTCTTTGGCTAAGAATTGTCACGGCCTGGCTGTTCTTCGTGTCTCTGCGGCTTTGTGCGAGGGTATTCTGTTGTTTATCTGCGGGATGTTATTGCTGGCGGCTTACACAGGCAGGGCGGGGCGGGCTTTGGTGACGAGGAACTCGGTGCC
>JAKJFO010000287.1:0-4018 GCA_022704885.1 Candidatus Rifleibacteriota bacterium
GATATCAGGCCTGAGAGCGGTGATCGTCTGGTCGACCGAAATCGTGCCTGAAATCGTACCCGAAACGACGACAGGAGATACCGGCAGCACTCCGGTTCCAGCGCCACCCCCACCTCCGCCGCCTCCGCCGCCACATCCGAGAAAGACGAGCAGCACGATCAACCCGGCAAAAAATACACGCACAGCCATGTCTAAATAATACCCTATGCTGCATCAACAAAGCAATATCCACGGCGTTTTTTATCGAGCTGTAGTTTTCAATCAGTGGATTCTGCGACTCCGCTTTGCTCCGCGCAGAATGATGAATGAAAGAGGGTTGCGCCGTTGGCTCGCACAGAATGACGAGAACAGAAGCCACTTACCGACCGACTTGCTAAGACTGAAAAAGTATAGGCTGGGGTGCTGCGCCAAGCGGCTCAGTTGATTTTGTCGTAGTCTTCGCTTGAGATTGTTTCGTCTTTCCAGCTGATGATGGTGAAGCCGGCTATCGGGTATGGCGGGTGGTAGTCGCCACCGCCGCGCACAAAGGTGGTGTCGAAAATGTTGCGGCGGACCACTGACTGATCGTTGCGCAGAGAGCCGTCGAGGTAGCCTTTGGCCGGGCGGGTGCGCAGATGAATCATCGAGCCCATATGCCGCAGAATGAAACGGCTGTCGCGGCCGATAAAGGGCAGGCTGCGCATGTGCGGGTTCGCGACGTTGCCGAGTTCGTTGCGCACTTTGGTCGTGTTGTTGCCCATGCTCCAGCGCGCGTGCAACTCGGCTGAGTCGACGAGAAGAGCATTAACTGTCATTTCCGGCAGACGAAAACCGGTACGCGGGTATTTGAAGGCCATCTGAAACAAGCGGTCGGCGACGTTCCAGGGGCCAAGCGAAGGATCTGGCTCGCCTTCTGCCTGAATCTCCTTTTCGGCCTGATCCATGATCGAATCGATGATCTTGTCGCGGGCACCGGCCAGCAAGGTTCCGGTCATGTAGCAACGTGCGCCGATTCCCTCGTAAACTGCGGTTCTTCTCATTGCACTCTTGATGACGAAACGGTTCTTGTTTTCTTCGGGGGTGGCGCCGGGCTTGAGATAATCACGAAGCTTTTCAAGCGCTGGATGCAGCGCGATTCCGGCGGTAGTTACGGGAATTATTTCAGGTGGCTGCTTTGGCATCGAAAACAACGAGTTGATTACCGAAAAATTCAGGGCGGTCATCGGCAGACGCTTGTCGTAGGCTCCTGTACTGAGCCGCGGCGGAAATACGATTCCTCCCAGTACCAGTACGTTTACTTCTTCGCCACCAAGCGCCATTGCAAGATCGTAGTCGATGAGGGTCTGCATTTCGTTACGCAGAAAATTCATCGGGTTCGAATAGTCGAACCAGATGCGGCCCATCGAAAGCACCGCAACACCGTTCTTGTCGGTGCCATTGCGCGGCTCCTTGCTGTAGTCCTTGAAGCCAACGTTGTAATTCTGCGGATTATCAGGATTGGCGTTGAAATCGCCGGCAATGAAAACATCTTTTTCGCAGAAAATAGTCAGCGACTTCCAGGGCGGACAGCCCCAGATTCGCAAAGGCACCTCAGAATAAAGCAGCATCTTATCGTCGGAGTTTTTGTATTCCCAGCCGAAAAACAGGTCATACACGGTCTCGGAAGGATTGGCTGGATTTCGCCACTTCGATTCAGAAAATCCCTTGAAGCCGCTGCCAGCACGAAGAATCGTCGGTGCCGGCCGGCGCGCTTTTTTGTAATATTCAGGATTCAGCGGCGGCAGCTTCTGCGGCCGGGCGCCGTGATAGCCATCGAGCACGAACGGATCGATGAGCTTGTCGTTTTTATATTCGGCAAACGACTCAAATTTATCAGGATCGGTCGAATCATTTGATGACTTTATCGTTCCGCGTTTACCATTATAAAAATCGACATGCACCGATGATTCTGCTCTGATAAAACCGGGTGTCGAGATTCGCTCCATCTCGCGCAGTTCGGCGCCACGATCGAAAGTGCCGCGCTGCGAAAAAATCAGCATTTCATGGCCATAAAGACGACCTGTCTTCATCTCGCCCGGGCTGATACGATAAGGGCCATAGCCACCAACATCGAGAATCTGACCATCGTAGAACAGAAAATTGCCGGGAACGATCTTTTCGATCACCACTGAAATCTTGCGGCAGGTATCGTCTACCCTGCCGACAGCTTCGAGAAGAAAGTAACGATGCGCTTCATCGACCGTCTTGCTGTCAGGGCTGTTCTGAGACTTGATCAACTTGACCCTGACCTTGAACTTGCCGGTAAGTTTCATAGCCGGTAATTCGACTGAGCCGCTGTAAGTGCCGCGGTCATTGTTATCGAGCCTGAGCAGTTCAAAACTTTTGAGATGATTGTAGCGGTTCTCAGATGCTGACGGCCAGCCTTCTGCCGGAATATACGGATTACCATGTGTCACAAACTGATAATCAGCGCGCATCTCGGCGAGCACGGCATGCAGACCGGCCTCGGCCACACCCAGCGCTACATAGTCACGGGCAGAGCGCGACAACATGGCAATCTGGCCGCGCTGGAAGGTCAAAACCGCGCCGGCAAGTATTCCCAATACAAGACAAATCATGACGATCGCCAGAATTGCCTGCCCGGAACCTGTATGTTTGATACTCACGGATGCACCCCGTTCAGACGGCCGCGCACATTGAAACAGCTGCGTACAGTAAAGGCAATGGAATCTGACCCCTCACGGTCTTCACCCTTGCGAACCAGTGATACTCTGGCATGCAGCAGATAAGGGCCGGTGCCGTCGAGCTCATAAGGCTCGAACGAATAGAGATCTTTACCCGGCAGAATCGCGGCCGCGCCGCTTAACATGATGGGTTTGCGGTTGGTCGTATAGACCAGCATGTCACGCACCCCGTCGCAGACCTTGCGTTCGTATTCGCCCTGAGCCGCGTTCACCAGGTCGGTTTTGACCTTGCGGTAAAGATCGCTCGAACCGTCATCGGTCTTCTTCAGATAATACTCGATAATTTCTTCGCGAATGAAAGCTGGATCGGGCGGTTTGACCGAAAAATCGAAAACCTGACGGCGAAGGACACAGACCTTGCCCTCGTTGATCGGCATCAGCGCTTCAACCGTCTGGCGGTTGGTCTGCTGCGGATAATCGACCCAGTTTGAATTGCGCACATCGTTGCCAAGGTTTGCAAAGAGGCGGCGCGCGCTTTCGTTGACGCCGATATGTTCGAGAGCGGTCTTTATCGACTTCACCTCAGCAAAAAACAGTCGATAGGCGGCAAACATGAGCAGCACGAACAGACCCATCGCAATCATGACCTCGACGAGAGTCACGGCACGACGACCGGGCCGGTATGCCAGCCTGAGATTCATGCTATTATACTTTCGCTGCCTGTTTACCATTGGTCACAATGAGTGGTCACCAGCTCAAACTCTACCGGCCTGCCATCTTCGCTGGCCCGCCAGCTGACATTCACCCGCACCAGTTTGAGCCCTGAACCAACATGTTCGTTTTCAGAAGGAATGTCCTTTATGCTTATTGTTCGCTTGTATTCGATATTGCCGACGGTTATGACCGGCACGAAGCCTTCGCCGTTCTTGTCAAAAAGATTGTCAGCGGAGTTAAAATCAGCCAGCAGAGTGTCTTTTCGACGATCGCCGTCGATACCCAGCTCGTGGGAACGGGCCGCGCGAATCGCTTCTACTGCCTGATTCGCGAGAAAAATCGCGGTTTCGTAATTACGCACCTTGCGCACGCCGACAAAACTGCTCGATATGGTCCAGCCGATGATAAACACTACAACGAGCAGCAACCCGGCAATAAGGATTTCGACAAAGGTCATCGCTGAGCCCCTGTGCAATCTGGCCGGCGCTTCTTTCGATAAAACTGGCATTTTATTCTGAACCATAACAGTACCGGTCATTTTACCACACAGATATGAGAATTGCATAAATACTGTCACTGGGCAAAAAAAAAGCTGCCCGGCATTTGCTGCGGGCAGCTTTGGGGTCTAAGAAAATCAGAAG
>JAKJFO010000287.1:4054-4312 GCA_022704885.1 Candidatus Rifleibacteriota bacterium
TTCAGTGATTTCTTTGACGAAGCGCGGATCGATTCTCGGGTTTTCAAGATTGCCATTTGCCGGATTCGGGGCGTCTCCGGTTGGAACCCAGATGAAGTCAGGGTGGTTCTGGCGTGAGTCACCGGTCCATTCGCCAGAAACGATGTTACCGTTGTTGTCGAGAAACAGATTGTAGGTATAGCGATGGGCGAACCACTTGGTGCCGATGAATTCTGGCGCAACGTTGTCGTCGACGAAGTAGCAGGTGGTGGTTACCTT
>JAKJFO010000288.1 GCA_022704885.1 Candidatus Rifleibacteriota bacterium
TATTGTTCGTGGTATTGCCCTTTTGGTGCCGCGCAGGAACTGGCCGGCAAGCTCTGCCGCCACAAAATCGACGGTGGCGAAAAATTTGTCGCGGCGTCAAAGCGGCTGCGACCAGCCGTCTTGCTGATCACAGTGTTTTTACTGCTCGCCGGATACAAACTAAATCTAAGTCTGGTTGAGCCTTTTTCGGCATTTTTACTGAACTCGGCTGCAGTTCCAGTTCTGGTTCTGGCAGCAGTGTTCCTGGTGTTGTCTCTTTTCATGCGCAGACCCTGGTGTAACTGCTTCTGCCCGAGTGGTGTAATAGTCGAGAATCTGCGCTTTCCAGGCGTCTTCAAAGACAAGCAAACAGCCCCGCAGGAGGATGGAAAAATGAGATTTGCAGAAATGCTCAATTTGTTACTGGTTATCGTGATAATCATTCAGGTTCTTTCGAACTCGCGCATGGCGCAGTCACAGCCTGTTCAGGTCGCAAAGGTTGAGTCGGCCGCAGCATCGGCCCCGCAGGCTTCTTCTCTCACGGACGAAACAGCTGCCTTAAGTGATCAGGTTCTCAAGAATATTCACGAACGCAAGAGCGTGCGTAATTTTACCAGCGCCGAAGTCAGCGAAGAACAATTGATAGCTCTGGTAAAAGCAGGTATGGCTGCTCCAACCGCGCGCAATCGTCAGCCATGGCAGTTCGTTGTGATTCGCGATAAACCTCTTATGCAGGATCTTGCTGGCAGGCTGCCCTATGCTAAAATGCTTGCCAGTGCTTCGGCAGCCATAACTGTCTGCGGCGATCTTGAAATCGCCAGAGTGGGTAACAGCGAGAACATGTGGATGCTCGACTGTTCGGCAGCAACTCAAAACATTCTGCTGGCGATCGAAAGTATGGGCCTGGGCGGAGTCTGGACCGCCTGCTATCCATACGAGGACCGAATGCATACTGTCGCGGCTGCACTGAACCTGCCTGAGCACATAGTTCCGCTTTGCATTATTCCAGTCGGCTATCCGACCGGTGTCGACAAGCCAAAAGATAAATGGAAACCTGAGCGCCTGCACTGGAACCACTGGCAGACAGAACAAAAATAGAAGCTTCAGTGCGCATACTCTCTTTTTATTTTAGTGGGAAAAAAATCGCTGATTATGATAATATTCGCTAATAAACTGGTTTATAGCAGATACTGACCATTTCCGGGGAGGCAATGACATGTCGTTCAAGCTTGAGGCTCATGCAAATGCACAGGTTGTAAAGGTTACGGAGAGTATTTTTTTCGATGCTGTGCAGGATTTCGACAGCGCAGTTCAACAGGCTGAGGAATCTGGTGCGAAAATGGTCATAATAGACCTTGCCGGAGTCGAAATGATCTGCAGTTCGGCTATCACTACTGTTGTCAAGCATCACATGAGTATGCAGAAGCGTGGCGGTAAGCTGATAATTGCCGGATGCAACGACTCGGTAATGAAAATCATGCAGCTGCTTGGTTTGAACAAGCTTATGGCGTTCGCTGACGATATTTCGACAGCTTTGAACCTCTAAGCGGGGGATGCAAATATGCTGGCGATAAAAGATCTTTCCCAGGCAGATAGAGAGCTCATTCAGAAGCAGATGCAGCGTAAGGAACTTGACCGTAATGAAGTTCTTTACAAGGAAGCCAATGCGAGTTTGTGCATGTATTTCGTAGAGAGTGGCGCACTCAAGCTGGTCTCGCGCAAAGCCAAAGACGGCCGCGACGATGTAATTCTCGGCGCGGTAAAACCCGGTGGTTTTTGTGGAGAAGTAGCGCTGCTTCGTGAAGAGTCTTTGTATGAAGACACTGCCGTTGCCATGGAACCAACTGTCGTTCTTGAACTGAACAAAGAGGGTCTGCAGAAGATCATGCTCGAGTCGATGACGACTGGCACCAAGCTTCTGCTTGGCATCAGCCGCAGCATTCGCGAAGCCATCGCGATTCCGCAGGCCCAGGAAATGGCGCACATCATCGCCCTGGTGTCTCCAAAAGATGGCAATGGCCGAACTACTGTTGCTACACATCTGGCGAGATACCTTGCTGCCGCCGGTAAAAAGGTCATTCTGATCGATGGTGACCTGCAGCTCGGCGATGCCAACGTTCACCTCGGTCTTCTGGGGCAGCCGCATCTGGCAAGACTCGTTCAGCTCGAAGAGCGCATTGTGTTCGATTCGATCAAGAGATATTTTCAAAGCTCAAATGGTGTGTTTATGCTGGCCTCGCCGGCGCAACCGCAGGAGGCCGAATTCGTTTCGCGCTCCAATCTCAACCAGGTCGTACTTGAGTGCGCACGCAACTGTGATTACCTGATTCTCGATGTTCCCAGCCATATCGACGATCTTTCGATTCTGCTCTGGGATCTATCAGACCTCATGCTTTTCGTAACCAGAGCCGATATCGCATCGCTTACCCGTCTAAAACGTCTGGTTATGGCAGTATCACGTCTTGATTATCCTCCTGAAAAATTCATGGGCGTTGTTAATGAGTATACGACTGCTCAGGCTGAATATCTCGATAACCTCAAAAGCATAATACCCTGTAAATGGCATACAATCGCGCGGGCCGACGAGGCATTCGCCGAGGCGCAGCTCAAGGGAAATGCTGTATGGCAGATAGACCCGGCCAGCCCCGGTTCTAAAAATATGCAGGAACTTTGCCGGCAGATTCTTGGTCAGGCCCCACAGACACAGGAAAAGGGTGGCGTGTTTACCCGCATTAAATCATGGTTTGCTGGCGCGTAGAAGTTGGCAGACAATTCTGTAAAGATGTGCGAGTTGTGTTAGGAATTTTCAGTGAAAGAGTTTTTTTTCAAAAACTACCAGGTTGATTGCGATCAGGCTGTTCATCTCGGATCAGGTGTATGGTGGGTCGGGTTTCAGGATGAATCCAGTGGCCTGCATTGTAACCCCTATCTGATTATCGATGGTGACGAGGCAGTAGTTATCGATGGTGGCAGTCGCCCGGATTTCCCGACCGTCATGATGAAAATTCTTGAAACCGGGCTGAATCCGGCTAAGATAAGCGCTCTGATCTATGATCACTACGATCCCGACCTGTGCGGCAGCATTCCCAATTTTGAAGAGATGATAGGTCGATCTGATCTAAAGCTCATTACCACTGCTTTTAGTGAAACTTTTATCCGTCATTACGGTGCCAGAGGAACATTTTCGCACATATCTAAAATGGGTAACCGGTTTGTTTTTAAAAGCGGCCGTGAGCTTGAATTCATCACGACTCCATATTGTCACAGTCGTGGCAGTTTTGTCATTTTCGATCGCAAAACGAAGATTCTTTTTTCGGGCGATCTTTTCGGAACTTACGATAAGAACTGGCAGCTGTTCATGACCTTTCCCGAAGGTTGCGCCGGTGGGCTGCCATGCAATATTTGTTCTGAAAACGGCGTTCAGTGCCGGATTAAAGGTCATGTCGAATTTCACAAAATGTTGATGCCTTCAACCAGAGCCTTGCATTATGCTCTTGAAAAGCTCAAAGATATGCCTTTTGACATGGTGGCGTCGCAGCATGGCAGCATTCTTGATCGCCGCAGCGCTCTGATTCTGCTTGAAAAACTCATGCATACCACTGATATCGGAATCGACAACATTACTCCAGAAGAGTAGTGAGGCGAAATTAATGCAGACTAAAAATACTTTTCCTTATGAACTGATAAGTCCTGACCGGATATTACTTAATCAGGACAGGCAGTTACGCCAGCAGATGCTTGATATCTGGGCCGAAATGCTTGATATGCGATACGACAGTGAATTGCTGAAAAAACTGGTTATGCGTTATGCTGCCGCCGAAAAGCGCATCAGAAGCCTTCATAAACAGCTGACAGATGATGTTGCCGCAGCTGCTGCTATTCAGCAGACGCTTCTGCCGGTCGCGCTGCCGAATTCAGAACGCATCGCTGCCGCCTGGAAATTTCAGCCCTGCGATGCCGTCGGTGGCGATATAGTCGCTTTGCGCGTTCTCGATGATGATCACTGGGCCTGTTATGTGCTCGATGTGGCCGGACATGGGCCACGCGCCGCGATGATTACCGTCTCGGTCGCGCAGTTTCTCAAACCGGCTTCAGGTATTGATATGCTGAACCCTGCTACGGTAATGGATGCTCTTGAAGAAGAGTTTCCATTCACCCGCTTTGGCAGCTTTTTTACGATACTCTATGGTGTTCTCGATCTGAAGAAGCGGACGTTTTCGTTCTGCAATGCCGGGCATCCTTACCCGATGCTGGCCCGGCCGGGTGCCGACACTGAAATGA
>JAKJFO010000289.1:0-241 GCA_022704885.1 Candidatus Rifleibacteriota bacterium
ATGTCTGCGAAAGTTTGCTCTTTATGAAATTCTCATTATAATGAACAAATAGACTCTGTCAGGTGAGGTGTTCTGTGGGTGACATTTGGAAAATCAGACTGATTGCAGTTCTGCTTGTTCTTGGCATAAGCAATCCCCTTCATGCCTGGGACTGCACTGAAGCGCACCCCACGATAAATCAGCTTGCGTTCGAACATTTTGTTGCAAGACTGCAGGCGGGGCATTATAAAGAGCGCTTCAC
>JAKJFO010000289.1:251-4260 GCA_022704885.1 Candidatus Rifleibacteriota bacterium
GGCGGTCGATAACACGACGAGCTATCAGGGGCTCACCTTCGGCAAAGCGCCGAAGTTCGAGAGTGGAACCGTCGCCAAAACCGTAAATGCCAGCCACAATCTCTCCGGCTGGCTTGAACGCGGCGGTTTTGATGCTGATATGCCAGAAATTAACATGGGGTTCAGGCATTTCTATGATCCGGTTTACGAGCCTCATTACCTGACATGGCAGCACCGTTCTTTCATTAAGAAAAACAAAAGCAATTACGCTTCTGAAGAAGCATTTTTTAAGTCATTGCAGTATCGGGCCGATGACTGGAACCCAAATTTTGAATTCGGGTTCAAAGATCGCAAGATCAAACTGCAGCCCAAACTGCTGCGCCCGCAGATCGATGCGGCTACCTGGGCATTTGAGCACGAAGAGAACGATCACAGCTGGATGCAGGGTAAAATCGCCTACAAAGCGGCCATGGAAAACAATACTGCTCTTTTTGGCAATCTTAATCGCAGTCAGATGTTTGGTAAGGCTTTTCGGGCTCTTGGCGAAACCATGCATCTGATGGCAGATATGACCCAGCCGGCGCATACCCGTGGTGACAGCCATTCTATGTATGAACCGATCGAGAAGAACGTCAAGGCAGACATGATAAAAAAGATCATTGGCGCGCGCCATAAAAGCCCTGAGTTCAGGCCGGTGCCAGAATTTGAAGTGGAAGAAGGACTTGAACTGCCAGAACTGATGAAAAAACTGGCGGCTTTTACCAACGCTCATTTCTTCAGCAATGACACGATTTTTGACTATGAGACCTGGAAATTTCCGCGCAATGGCAAGCGCCCGTATCCCTCGCCACAGCTGAGCCGTCTGCAGCATAATGCCGGCATTTATTCGGCTTATTTCGAAACGGTTGGCTGGGTTCCATTGGCAAAAGAGACCGGGTCGCCCTTTTCGAAAGTATTAAATGACAACGATCGCTATGGTCGCAAAAACCCTCATTATAACGTAATGCCTGACATGGCTGAAAGTCAGGCCAAAGTCGTGATTCCGCTGGCGATATATAATTGTGCCGAATGTATAAAAGCATTTCTTCCGGTTCTCAAAGTCGATTTCTCCCTGCGCCGCGGCGGTAACAATAATTATATTGCCACCGGCGAAATTCTACATGACATAAGCCAGGATGAAGACTGGGGAAAAATCGGAGCCATTCGTTTTAATGGTTTCGGTTATGTTCAGATCAATGATGCCTGGCAGAAGGTAGAAATTCGTAACGGCCAGATGATAGATACTTCTCTGTCGTTGAACTCAGGCGATAAAGTTGCTCTGGTCATAAGAGCCGGCGGCCTGATTGTTGCCAGCAGGAAGATTATCATTCCCTGATCGCTGCCTGGAGCGATGCCGGCACTTTCTATTTCAACGTTCTGGCCGTTCAATCTCTTTTGTGCTGCTTGAATTTACCATGGGATGATGATAGGATTTCAACAGCAGGAGGGGATATGGCGGTTACTCATACAATAGAGGGCGATATTGCCCTTTTTGTGCTCGAAGGCCAGAACACTCTTGAAGAGGCCGAAGCAGCTTTTCGGGCAGCGTTTGCGGGTGCCGAAGGCTCGGCAAAATATTCTGTGCTGATCGATGCACGCACTTCTTTGCGGCATCGCGATCTTGGTGAGGTATCTGTGTTTGCTGAACTGCTGACAACATTTCGCAGCCATATCGGACACCGGGTGGCTCTGGTCATGGATGAAAGCCGGCCGAAACCCCTGGAGCTCGAGCGTCGCCTTGCCGGTTTTTCGATTCGCGAGAAGATCGAGTTTGCACTGTTTTATGACCTTGCATCGGCCAGAAACTGGATCGAAGAGCTTGCCGGCATTTGACCCAGACTGTTGCTGTCAGCGTGGCTGACTCTTAAAGCAGCTGAAGGCCACTGTTTTGATGAAAAGCGTTGAGGCTTTTATTCTTGAAAATGGAGAACATCATGGCTGAAAACATCACTGCAGGAACTGGCGAAAACGTAGCGCAGCGACTGGTAGAGATCGATTCGACAAAGTGTGTCGCCTGCGGGCTGTGTGTGTCTATCTGTCCGGCCAGATCGATCAGACAGGAAGGCAAAAAGCCGCCGGAATTCGCCAGAGATGGACGCTGCATCCGTTGCGGTCACTGTGTGTCTATCTGCCCGACCGGCGCTCTTGGCCATACTGAGATGCAGTCTGAAAATTTTAAAACGATCGAACCGGCCTGGACGCCAGAGCTGATCGAGACGTTTTTGCGCAGCAAAAGGTCGGTTCGCCATTTTACCGATAAGCCGGTTGCTAAAGAGACCCTGGAAAAGTTGCTCGAAGTTGCGGCCCAGGCTCCCAGCGATGCGAATCAGCAGGACCGGTCATTCATGGTTCTTACCGACCGCTCTCTGATCGATGGCTATGAAGCGGCAGTGGTTGAGCATTACAGAGAGCATCAGAACAAACTCCTGGCCAGTGGTGTCGACCCGATGTTCTGGGAGCTGCTTTATATCAGGCCGTTGCTGGCAAGGTTCGATGCCGGTGAGCATCCGATTTTTCGGGGTGCTCCGGCTGTTGTCTGCGCCTACTCCAGAAAAGACAACAATTTTGGCTGGTACAACTGCGCGATTGCCATGGATTATCTGATGCTGATGGCGCATTCGATGGGCCTTGAGAGCTGCATTATCGGGTTTTCATTCAATCCGGCCGAGATCGGGCACCGTTTTCTTGGCCTGAGTGGTGAACACCAGCTGCATTCAGTGGTAGCGCTCGGCTACCCGAAATACAAGTTTCGGCGAACAGTGCAGAGAAGACCGGCCGCTGTAATCTGGCGCTCGTAAAGACCAGTATCCATATATCCGGCCAAGGAGCGTTATGTCTGGATTTGCTGGTACAGAACTTGTTGCACGAGTTGGGTCGAAAAAATCCGAATGGGTGAGAATCATTACAGGCTCAAAGCTGCTGCTTGTCGCAGCGTATTTTACTCTTTGTGCATTGTCTGGTCATACTCAGGCATCAGATCGTGACTTTGTCGGGGTCCGGGATTCATTTGACGTTATCATTGTTGGCGGTGATCCAGAGGGAATAGCTGCGGCGGTTGCTGCTGCCCGTGCTGGCGCGCGCACTCTGCTTGTCGATACACGGCCGATACTTGGCGGCCTGATGACGCGAGGGTGGCTGAATACTCTCGACATGAATCTCGACCCTCGTCGGCGGCCGCTAAATGGCGGAATTTTTGCCGAAATTTATCGTGAGCTCGATGACAATTCATTCGATGTTGGCCTGATGGAGCAGCTTTTCGACCGGCTGACTGCACGCGAGCAGAAGCTTTTAGTCATCAAAAACGCACTGACTGTGCTGCCGATAATCGGTTCGCAGACAACGCCTCTTTATCGGTCCGGGCAGACATTACAGCCTGATGATCGTGAGTTACCAGAGCATCTTCTGACGCAGCAGTCACCGCTTTGCGCCTTGGCAGAGTCTCCGACAGCGCTCTCCGGAATAGAGATACATTTTGCAGACAGGCCGGCGGCAAAGATAATGGCTGGATTTTTTATCGATGCCACGCAGGACGCCGATCTGGCTGTTGCTGCCGGCGCAGGCTTTAAGGCCTATGGCGAAGACGTCTGGGGTGTTGTTCGCAATATGGCGACGACACTGGTTTTTCGCTTGAACAATATTTCTGATGCTGACTGGCAGAAAATGTGCGCGGCGCTCGGCGGCAGCAGCGATCCAGGTGGGTTGCTTGGCGGCACCCGGCGCAGTATATGGGGATTTGGCGATACGCTCAAAAAGTATACTGCTTCGACCTCGCGGGTGCGCATTCGCGGCCTCAATCTCGGGCGTCAGAACGATGGCAGCGTTCTGGTTAATGCTCTGCTGGTGTTTGGCATCGACGGTCTTGACCTGCAGTCGCGTCGCGAAGCAAGGCGGCTTACCGAAGCTGAGCTGCCTTTATTGCTGGCTTTTCTGCAGAAGAATATCGCAGGCATGGCTGGGGCCGGTATAGCCGGCACTGCGCCTGAGCTTTATG
>JAKJFO010000028.1:0-6003 GCA_022704885.1 Candidatus Rifleibacteriota bacterium
TGTCCCGACTTGAACATTACCTGCCGGGCTGAAGGATTGTAAAAAAGCTCGCCGGTAATCGGTTCGGTGCCTTTGAACAGGTTGAAGTTGACAGTCTGATAGAATGACTGGTTCACGGCTCCGCCAAATTCGACGGTCAAAGGGGTTTCCGGCGACACGCCCACGGCCATGTCGGTCGGGAAATGGTTAGCTACGCTGATGGCAGCAGTTTCTGTGTTCATGCTGTTTCGGTTCAGCGCGGCAGCAAGCGGCGAACTGTGGCTGATGGCGACGGCAATGGTGCAAAGAATCGCCGCCCGTTTCCAACGGTTCATAAATTACCTCCTCAAGCTAATGCTCTTCAGGTAACTAATCGGCTGTTGGGCAGTTTAAGTTTAAGCAAAATTTTCCGGCCACTTTCATCATCCGGCAACAGGCGTGGCAATTAAGTCGTGTCGGAAGCGTCTATTCCGGCAGCTTTGACAATTTTTTCACAAAGTTGCAGTCGGTACAGTTGAAAATTCGGCTCAATCGTGTTAAATCTATGCAATTAAAATTCAGCGTACGCTTTTTTAGCTGAGTCCAAGGAGATAATTATGGGAATGGATGTTGCAACCTTTGCCAAACAGCTCAGGGAAGACGGAATCGAAGCCGCGAAGGCAGAAGCCGCTAAAATTCTTACTGATGCCCGCAAAGAGGCCGAAAAAATTGTCAGCGCCGCTCAGGCTGATGCTGCCAAGCTCGAAAAAGAGGCCAGACACAGAATTCAACAGGAAAAAGTTCGCTCTGAGGACGAAATGAAACTGGTCGCCCGCGACCTCGTTAACAGTTTCCGCAAAAACATCGAAGCCGTTGGTGCGCGTCTGCTCAAAGACAAAGTCGCCGAGGGCCTCAACGAAAAAGAGGTCATCAAGACTGCTATTGTTGAAATGCTGAAAATACAGTCAGACAAGAAAGACTGGGAAGTCTCTCTCGGCGCGAAAATTGCCAAACCTCTTGCCGACGTTGTGCTGGCGCAGTTCAAAGAGAAGGGTGCCGTTGCCAGACTCGGTCAGGAACTTAACAAAGCCGGTTTTGAGATGCGTTCTGGCGGAGGCAGCGAAGTATTTGAACTGACTGATGAATCGGTAACCGAAACCTTTAAAAAGCTGCTTTCACCCGAGCTCAAGAAGCTGCTGGCTTAATCAAGGCGAATAACAGTGTCAGATAATCTTTTTTACCTGTTGACGCTTTTGCCGTCGCTGCCGAACCTCGGTGAACCGCTGACCCCGGAAGACGCAATGGCGAAAATCCGCGAAGAGAGCGGTGCCGGCCTGTTGCTGCTCGCTGACCTTCTTGAATGCGAGCACGAAATTGAAAAATGCGCTTCAATTTATTATGTGCAGGGCAGCCGCGATTATACGCCGAACCTCTCTGAGCGACTGCCTGAAGCTTTTCAGGAGCTGTTCGCAACTTACCATCAGCGCGACGAAGCCGACTGGCTGACTGCCATTTATGCGGCCTGGTTCGATCTGCTGATCGAACTTGGCGATGTCACCGGCTCAGGTCTGCTCAAAGAATGGGCG
Source organism: Candidatus Rifleibacteriota bacterium (assembly GCA_022704885.1). The sequence continues at coordinate 1,545 of JAKJFO010000028.1, forward strand.
AAATGGGAATACTCTTTGCGCACCCGTCTGCGCATCGAGCGCCTGCGTGCCGCCGGCAGGCTTCCCGCTGATGTCGACGCCATTGTTCCTGAATTCATGAAGGAACTCTCAGATCAGCCCGATCAGCAACAGCTGATCGAAGCCGCCAGAGCTTCAACTGAGCCGATGAAGGCCGAGAAAATGCTCGACCAGGCTCGAATAGACTATCTGCGCCGTTCGGTAGCCCAGTTCTCATTTTCGGTCGATGAACTGGTCGCTTACATGCTCGAACTGCGCATTCATCAACGATATGCACGCTTACGCCCCGAAGCGGGGCGCAAACTTCTTGAGGAGGTCACCAGGCTGTGAGTACAACCGGTCGAATAGTTACTGTTTACGGCAATATGGTTACTGCAGAATTTGAAGGCTCGGTTCGACAGAATGCGGTTGCTTACTGTCAGCGTTCTGACGGAGTCAGACTCATGTCGGAAATCATTCGCGTTCGTGGAAAACGTGCCGACATGCAGGTTTTTGAGCTTACCCGCGGGCTTAAAGTAGGGGATCTGGTTGATATCACCGAAGAACTGCTCTCGGTAGAACTGGGGCCCGGCCTGATCGGCATGGTTTATGACGGCCTGCAGAACCCGCTTCCTGAAATGGCCGAGAAGATCGGCAAGTTTCTCGAACCCGGTCATTATCTCAAGGCACTCGACCGCAATAAGCAGTGGGAATTTGCCCCGTCGGCCAGTATCGGTGACACGGTCACCGCTGCCGAGAACCTTGGCAAGGTCAAAGAGAACATTTTCGATCACTTCATCATGGCGCCATTCACGCTCAGCGGCGAATGGAAAGTCAAAAAGATCGCTTCTGCCGGCAAATACAAGGTCGATGACGAAATCGCCGTTCTCGAAAAAGATGGCGAAACGATTTCGGTCAACATGATCCAGCGCTGGCCGGTGCGTCTGCCGCTGGGCATCTACAACGAGCGCCTGCTGCCGACTGAACCGATGATCACCAAACAGCGCATCATCGATACCTTCTTCCCGGTTATGCTGGGTGGAACCTACTGTATTCCCGGCCCGTTCGGTGCCGGCAAAACGGTTCTGCAACAGATCACCAGCCGTCACGCCGAAATCGACCTGGTTATCGTCGCGGCCTGCGGTGAACGCGCCGGCGAAGTCGTTGAAACTCTGCGCGAATTCCCGCACCTCAAAGACCCGCGTACCGGTAAAACCCTGATAGAACGCACCATCATCATCTGCAATACTTCAAGTATGCCGGTTGCGGCCCGCGAATCGTCAGTTTATACTGCAGTTACCCTCGGCGAATATTATCGCCAGGTCGGCCTCAACGTGCTGCTGCTTGCCGATTCGACCTCGCGCTGGGCGCAGGCTCTGCGCGAAATGAGCGGCCGTCTCGAAGAAATTCCCGGTGAAGAAGCCTTTCCGGCTTATCTCGAAAGCTCTATCGCCCGTTTCTATGAACGCGGCGGCATTGTCGAACTTAAAGACGGTCGCAAGGCGTCGCTGACCATCGGTGGCACTGTCAGTCCGGCCGGCGGCAACTTCGAAGAACCGGTTACCCAGGGTACTCTTAAGGTTGTCGGCGCATTCCTTGGCCTGTCATACGCCCGATCATATGCCCGCCGTTTCCCGGCTATCGACCCGCTTGAATCCTGGTCGAAATACACCGGCACCATCGCAGTCGAAAAGGTTGCCTGGGCGCACGCATTCTTGCGCCGCGGCAAAGGTATCTTTGAAATGATGCAGGTTGTCGGTGAAGAAGGCACCTCGATCGACGATTTCATCATCTATCTGAAATCAGAATTTCTCGACAACGTATATCTGCAGCAGAACTCGTTCGACGAAGTCGATGCCGCCTGCCCGACCGACCGGCAGCAGTATCTTTTCGACATGGTCTGCAACGTGCTCAAACATGAATTCACGATTACCGACAAGAATGTGGCCCGCGACATGTTCTTCACTCTTACCGAGCAGTTCCGTAACTGGAACTATGCGCCCTGGCAGAGCGATCGCATGAAAGAGGCCGAGGCCGCGATCAAAAAGACTCTGAGCAGCAAGGAGGCCACCGCCAATGCGTAAGTATTACACCAGGATCGACAATATCGCCGGTAACGTCGCCACTCTCAAGGCGACCGGCGTGTCTTACGAAGAATTGGCCGTGGTCGAAGGCTCATGGGGCAAATCGCTGGCCCAGGTTATCAGAGTCAGTGACGACAACGTGGCTTTGCAGGTTTTTGCCGGCACCCGCGGTGTTTCGACCGGTGATAAAGTTTCTTTTCTTGGTTCATCAATGCGCTTCAGCTTCTCTGATGACCTTTTTGGCCGCGTATTCTCGGGCGGCGGCGAGCCGCGCGACGGTCGCAGCGAACTGACCGACAACCTCATCGAAGTCGGCGGCCCGGCAGTTAATCCGGCTGTGCGCCTGATGCCACACCGCATGATCCCGACCAATATTCCGATGATCGACGTCTTCAACACTCTCGTCGAGGGCCAGAAGCTGCCAATTTTCTCGATTCCGGGCGAACCTTACAACGAACTGCTCGCCAGAATCGCTTTGCAGGCCGAAGCCGACGTTATCATCTTCGGCGGCATGGGGCTCAAATACGACGAATACCTGTTCTTCAAGAACAGGCTCGAAGAGGGCGGCGCCATGGCGCGCACCATCATGTTCGTTCACACCGCTTCCGATCCGGTTGTCGAATGCCTGCAGACGCCAGATATCGCCCTGACCGTTGCCGAAAAGTTCGCTGTGCAGGGTAAGAGGGTTCTTGTGCTGCTCACCGACATGACCAACTTCGCCAACGCCCTCAAAGAAATCTCGATCACCATGGAACAGATTCCGTCCAACCGTGGTTACCCGGGCGATCTCTATTCGCAGCTTGCATCGCGCTACGAAAAAGCAGTCGTTTTCGAAGAAGGTGGCTCGATTACATTGATGGCAGTTACCACCATGCCTGGCGATGACGTTACCCACCCGGTTCCCGATAATACCGGTTACATCACCGAAGGTCAGTTCTATCTCAAGAACGGCGTTATCGACCCCTTTGGCTCTCTGTCGCGTCTCAAACAGCAGGTTAACGCCAAGACCCGCGACGACCACCGCGCCATAATGGACGGCTGCATTCAGCTTTATGCCAAATGTCGCGAAACCCGCGAAAAGCGCGCCATGGGCTTCGAAATGTCAGACTGGGACCAGAAGCTCCTCAAATACGGCGACAGTTTTGAAAAGGAAATCATGAGTTTCTCGGCCAATGTAAACCTGTTTGACGCTCTGCAACAGTGCTGGGAAATCCTGGCCGCCCACTTTGAGCCGCGCGAAACCGGTATCCGATCGAGTCTCTGCGACCAGTTCTGGCCGCAGAAGTAACGGTGAGATAAAATGGCTGACAAAATCAAAAAAACCCGGCCGGAACTGCTTAAACAGCGGCGACAACTCGCCATGTTCAAGCGTTTTCTGCCGACGCTGCTGCTCAAAAAACAGCAGATCCAGTCAGAAATTCTCAAGGTGCGCGCGCAGCGCATAAAACTTGATGAACAGATGCAGGCGCTGATTGCCCGCAGCGACGACTGGGCGACACTGTTTTCTGAATCGCTGCCGGGGCCGATCACCAGACTGGTCAAGGTCAAGGGCATCGAGCGCGGTATTAAAAACGTTGCCGGTATCAAACTGCCGGTCGTTGCCAATGTCGAATACGAAGTCAGTGACTATAGCCGGCTTAGCACGCCGCTCTGGGTCGACGCCGGGCTCGAATTCCTCAAACAACTTCTCGAACTGCGCGAACAGATGAAGGTGCTCTACGAACAGGAAGCCGTTCTGCAGAAAGAACTGCGCAAGGTCACGCAGCGCGTTAACCTGTTCGAAAAGGTCATGATTCCTCAATCAAAAGAGAATATCAGACTTATCCGCATCTCTCTTGCCGAAGAACAGACGTCTGCCGTTGGCCGCTCGAAGATCGCCAAGGGCAAGTCAGCAGGATAAGGAGCGACAGCAATGATTCATCCGATGAAAAAACTTCTGCTGGCAGCTCGAACCAGCGACCGTCAGGCAGTACTTGAAGTTCTGCGTGAAGCTGAACTGGTGCATGTCGATCCGGTTCAGACCGTCGTGATTCCAGCAACTCTCAATGAATCGATCGAAAATACCCGCAAGGTAATCGGGCTTTTGCAGCAGCTCAATCCTGACCTCAAGGGCAAACTGGCGACGCCCGGCACGCCCGCACGTCTGGTCGAAGAGGCGCTCGTTCACGAAAAAGCCATTCCCGCGCAGCGCGACAAAATTGCTGCCTTGCGCCAGGAACTCGAAGAAACTGCGGCCTGGGGCAACCTCGGGCTCAAAGACCTCGTCTGGCTCGAAGAAAATGGCCTGAACATCGGCTTCTATCGAGGCCCGGCCGATGCGGTTGCCGAGATCGTTGCCGAATATACTGTAGAAATTTCGCAGACTGCCGGCAGCTCTC
>JAKJFO010000028.1:6013-31835 GCA_022704885.1 Candidatus Rifleibacteriota bacterium
TATGGCAGCTTCGTGGCAGCCTCTGCGTGTCTCTGACAAGTTTGCATCTGTCCCCCGCCCGGCGCGCGATGTCGAAGAGATCACCGCCGAGATCAATATCTGCCAGAAGATCATCTCAGAACAGGAACATTCGCTGGCCTGCATCGCCATGCGTCTGCCCGACATCGAACAGTATTATACGAAATTGCAGAACCGCAGGCGCTTTACCGAAGTTGAAAATGGCGTGCATGGCGAAGAAGAGATCTTCGTTCTCACCGGCTGGTGCCCGGAAGACCGGGTAAGCGAACTTTCGGCAGCCTTTACAGAAGCAGAATTGCCGGTCGCTGTCGATGTCAGTGCGCCCGCAGAAGAAGATGCGCCGCCTACCAGCCTCAAGAACGCTTCATGGGCCAACAGCATTCAGCCGCTTTATGACTTTATGGGCATGGTGCCGAGCTACAACGAGCCCGATACCAGTGGCCTGTTTTTGTCCATGCTCACTGTGTTTGCTGCCTTTCTGGTGGCAGATGCCGGTTACGGTCTGATTGTGGTGCTGGCATTGCTGGCGGCCTACAAGCCATTGGTCAATCGTGGCGCCGACCGGAATTTTCTCCACCTCGGACTGTTTCTCTTTGGTGGCACAGCGCTTTACGGCCTGCTTACCAATACCTGGTTCGGCGAGACCTGGCATCTTTTTTCGGGATACAGGTTTGACCCGAATGGAGATGCAGGTATGAAAATCCTTCAGGGACTGTGCTTTCTGATGGGTGTCTGCCATCTGACGCTGGCGCACATAATGAAGGCCCGCCGCCGCAAACCTGATATTTCGCTGCTTGGCGATGCTGGCTGGATACTGTTTCTCTGGGCCATGTATGGTGTCATCTGCATGCTGATTCTCAAAGAGCCGTTTGTAATGCCTTTCGAATTCATCGTGCCGCTGTTCAAGATTTCGGCTGTGCTGATTCTGCTGTTCACCGAGCCGTCACTCAATCCGCTCAAGTGCATTCCGGCAGGCGTCGGCGCGGTATTGCAGAACGCTTCGAACTGTTTTTCCGATATCGTCAGCTATATCAGACTCTGGGCTGTTGGCCTCGCCGGTGGCAAGGTTGCCGGCGCTTTTAACAATATTGCTGACATGCTGCCGTTCGTTCTTGCGATACCGGTTTATATCGCCGGACACGGCATCAACATGATTCTGGGTGTAATCGCCATTCTCGCTCACGGTGTTCGTCTCAATCTGCTTGAGTTCTCGAATCACCTCGAGCTCGAATGGTCTGGCCGCAAATATGATCCGTTCAAGGAAATCAAGTAATCAACTCTCTTAAGGAGCAAGAAAATGTTAGCTATGCTGGGTAAACTCTCTCTGGGTCTGATCATGGGTTTTGGTGGACTGGGCAGCAGCCTGGGAATCAAGGCCGCAGGTACCGCCGCCGCCGCCGGCTGGGCTAAAGAAGGTAAGGAAGGCAAGCCGCTTTCTGGTAAATTCAGCGGTCTCGTTGGCATGCCGGTCAGCCAGACTCTTTATTGCATGATCCTTTATTTCCTTATGGAACCTTTCGCAAGTGTTCCTGAAAACGGTGGCGTACTTTTCGGTATCGCTCTCGGCGTCGGCATGTGTGAATTGATCTCGGCTTATGTTCAGGGAATGATCGGCGGTGCTGGTATCAGAGCGCTGGTCGATAACGGTGGCAAGGGTTTCGGTAACATCATCGTTGCTATGGGTATCGCCGAATCGGTCGGTCTCTTCGCCATGGTCGTCGGCATTCTGATTCTCAACTCCAATGTCATGATCAAAGCTGTCGAAGTAGCAGCAACTGCTCCCTGACATATAATAACGCATTCGAATGCTTGATGCAGGCCGGCTTTAACAGCCGGCCTGTTCAATTTTCCGCAATTCAGGCGGTCACAAAATTTGCCGCGCGATTCCTGATGCGCTGTGGTATACTTTCAAAAAAAGCTGATTTTCAGGAGTGCTAAACAATGGCCCGACTTTTTGGAACCGATGGTGTTAGAGGCCTGGCTAACAAATTTCCGCTCGACGGCAATACCGTTTTTCGTATCGCGCAGCTGGCAACCCGCCAGCTCATGCTGAATCTCAAAAAACAGGGTCGCCCGGTCTTTATCGCCAAAGATACCCGTCGCTCAGGCGACATGCTTGAACATGCAGTGGCGGCCGGGGTTGCCTCGATGGGGGCTGAGGCACGTCTGCTCGGCGTATTGCCGACGCCCGCCGTTGCCTTCATCACGCGTGAGCTACAAGGCATGGGCGGCATCATGATCAGCGCTTCGCACAACCCGTTTGCCGATAACGGCATCAAGATTTTCGGGCCTGACGGTTACAAGATTTCGGACGAGGTCGAAGAAGCTATCGAGAAAGAGCTGGTCGCCGGCGGAAAAGCTGAATTGCCGACGGGCAGCGAAATCGGCAGTGTCAGCCACGACGATTCATCGGCCAGTTTCTGGCTCAGCAATCTGGCGCGTGTTGCCGGCGAAAATGTGGGCTCACGTCGCCTCAAGATCGCACTTGATTGTGCCAATGGCGCACTTTCCAGATGGGCTCCGAAGTTTTTCGCAGATCTTGGCTACAGTGTCGATGCCATTGGCGTCAATCCTGACGGCATAAATATCAATGATGGCTGCGGTTCTACCTGTATCTCGGCAATTCTCAGCGTCATGAAGAGAGAACACTTCGATATCGGTTTTTCGTTTGACGGTGATGCTGACCGGGTTATCGCAATTTCCAGTGACGGCGATATCATCGATGGCGATTTCATTCTTGCCATCACAGCCAAATATCTCAAAGACCGTGAAAAACTGCCGGGCAATGCTCTGGTTACAACAGTTATGGCAAACCTTGGTCTTGATCTCGCAATGCGTAACAATGACATCAAGGTGTTCAAAACCAGAGTCGGCGACCGCTATGTTCTCGAAGAGATGCAGAAGAACCAGGCGGTTGTCGGTGGCGAACAGAGCGGCCATATCATTCTGGCAGATCACGCGACAACCGGCGATGGTCTGCTGACTGCCTGCAATCTGCTCAGAATCATGCGTGAGACCGGCGCTACTCTCAAAGAACTCAGTGGCGTGATGAGCAAACTGCCACAGGTTCTGGTTAACATTCGTGTTAAGACCAAAGATTACGAACACGTTCCCGAAATCGTCGAAGCAATTCGCGATACCGAAAAACGCCTCTCCGGGCGTGGGCGCGTTCTTGTGCGCCCTTCCGGCACCGAAAATCTCGTGCGGGTAATGGCCGAAGGCCCAGATGAAGGCGAAATTAAGGGGCTGGTCGAAGGCATCGCCCGGACAATCTCAAGCCACCTCTGCTGAGGCCATGCAAAAAGCTCGTTACAGCCTGCTGATCTTGTCTGTATGCCTGCTCTGGCAGCTTACCGGTTGCTGCGGGCAAAAGACCCTGCCGCCGCCTGGTCGCACTGACAGCGATTCAAGACAGCCGGCAACAAATGCTGCTTCTGGCAGCGAAGAGCTGTCAACTGTTGAAAAGCCACTTGAGATGCTTGATAAGACCGGTCTGAATTATTCGATAGATCAGGTTGGGCAGGCACCTGGCGATAAAAAGCGTTCTGAGGCTGGCTCGTTTTTTGAAAAACAGTATATGCAGGGTGTCGAACTCATGGAGAAAGGCGAGTTCTCTGAGGCGATAAATCTCTTTGACGAACTGGTCAAGCGCTATCCAAACACCGAAGAGGCAAGTATCGCCGAGTTGTGCATTGCTGAGCTCTATTTTCGCAACAAGTCGAACGATATGGCGTTGCAGATCTACCAGCGCATCGTCGAAAAATACCCGCATTCACATGCGGCCGAAAATGCGCGCGCCGGCATCGAGTATCTGCAGTCATTCGACCGTTTTGCCGATGAACATGTGTCGCCCGAGATCGAGGCACGCAAAAGGAGAGGTCACTGATGCAGAAACGTGCCTTTACCCTGATCGAAGTGCTGCTCGCGGTTTTTATTATCGGTGTCGGCGTGGTGCCGGTTCTGATGATGTTTATTCAGGGAACGCGAATAGTCGAGAAAGGCGGTGTGATTCTTGAGGCATCGATCACCGCCCAGAACATTCTCGACCGTGCACGCAGTGACTCTTTCATCTGGCAGACAGTTCCGATTACCATAAATATTCCTGACAAAAATTATCCGGAATTTGCTTTGCCCGAAAGCTTCAGAGTAAAGTATCAGGCCTCCGGCACTCTGGTGATCGAAGAAGCCCCAGACCACACCGTAATCGGTACCGGTGTGCGTGAAACCAATCTGCTGCAGCTAACAGTTATTCTCAACTGGATCGAAAACGGTATGCCAAAAGAGTTTCGTCTGCTCAATTATCGTGCCAACACCAACACGGTCAATCTCAAGACATCTTCAACATTCTGATGAGTACAATTCGACACAAAAAGGGCTTCACGCTACTGGAACTGAGTGTTTCAGTACTGATCATCGCGCTTATCATACTGGTTCTGATAATGGTTTTTCGCAGTAACCTCGCCACTTTCAAATGGGGTCAGCAGCACATGGAATTCAACCAGAACATTCAGATGGTCATGAAGCAGATTTTTACCGATTTCAAACAGATCAATCCGATCTTGCGCCAGGATGAAGACGGGCACATATTTCTACAGGGCGAGAAGATCGGCGACCTTTTCCCAAATCTCGTAACAATTTTTGATAAAGATAAAAATCCCGAAAATGGTGGAGAAGAGGTTGCATTTTTTCTGACCACCTTTACTGATCTGAACAAGCGCGACCATGTCAAATATTTTATCGACAAAAATGAACTGATCAGGCAGAAAACCGACCATGACGGTAATGTTAAGCGTTCGGTCATTGCCGAAAAGGCTTCTGACCTCTATTTTTCAGAAGATCTCGGCGACATCAGACAAATAAAAATCACGCTCACTCTGGCTGATCCTAAGAAGCCCGAAAGATCAGAAAAGATCGACTTCGCCGTCAGGCTCGAGACCGATCTTGTCTGCGTAAAAACGGTGAGAGAATATGACTGACCAGCATAAATGCATCGATAATCGACGAAATGGTTTCGTAGCCATGGTTTCGCTTATTCTGCTCGTGATTTTTGGCATTCTCGGGGTTGCCTACTGGCTGAGCTCGCGCCTGACCACCGATATGATTTTTGCCGAATCGCAGCGCATAAAAGCGCGAAATTTCGCCCAGGCTGCGCTCGAAAAAGTTAAAATAAATATAGTGAACCAGTACAACATGAACAACCACGATCTTGACTTTCCGCCCCGCTTCACCAACGACCGGGTAAGCAAAGAATACAACATCGAGTTTGCCGATGGCGAATTCAAGGTGCTCAGCGTTCGCCCATACGAAGAGGGAGGCCGCCGTTTCTACAACGTCGCGCATCACAGCAAGGGTGTTAAAATCGGTAATTACGACATCTGGGAAGTAACCACCCGCGGCGTCGCAAAGGCGACCGGCATTACCGCTGAATTGCGCGCCCTGGTCAAGATCTATCGCGACTACGTCGTCTACTGACATCTGAGGAGACAGCCATGAAGAAAACGATTGTTAATATGGCTCAGATAGCCGGTCTGCTGCTTTTGCTGGCCTGCCCATCTCTGGTGGCGCAGTCATCGAGCGATGCCCCGGCAGATCCCGATCTCATGATCTCATCTCAGGTGCATGGCGACATCTATGGCCAGCCCAAGGTCATCGATGATTTCGATGGTGACGGCATAAAAGATATCATCTTCGGAGCCACTGACGGAAAAGTGCACATCTTTTCGACGACCGGCCGCGAGATTTTCAGGCCGCCTTACTGGCCAAAGCAGACCGGCGGCCCGATTCTTGCCGACGTGCAGCTGACCGACCTGACCAATGACGGTTCGACCGAGATTATCGTCGCTTCGCAGGATGGCAAGGTTTATTGCCTCAATGCGCTTGGCCGCGAAAAATGGGTGGTCAACACGCGTGGCAAAATACTGATTTCGGCCCCTGAAATTGCCGATGTCGATGGCAGCGGCATTCACCATTTGTTTATCGGCTCAAAATCTGGAATGGTCAGTCGTATCGACGAGAGTGGTCGACTGATCTGGGAAGTCCGCATGAACACCTCGGTTTCGGCTGCGGTTGTCGCTCGCGACCTCGATGGCTCAGGTATCAAAGAGATAATTGCCAAAGATGACGGTGGCAAGGTTATGGTTTTTGGCACTAACGGAGTGCCCAAGCAGGGCTGGCCTCAGGAAACCGCTGCCAATCTGACCTGGCCGTTCAATGTCGATGCTGGCGATATCAATGGTGATGGTATCAAGGAAATCTATACGACTACTCCAGATAAAAAATTCGTGATGTGGAACACCGAAGGACACAAGCTTACCGAGTTTCCGCTCAGTGATGGCGCACATACTGCCCCGCGCCTGGCCGATCTCGATGGCGACGGCCGTGATGAGTTCATCATCGCCCAGGCAGACGGTACCATAAACGTATGTGATCGCAATGGCCGGGCTTTGAGCGGCTGGCCATTCAAAACCGGCCATGCCATATATCATGCGCCACGTATTATCGATATCGATGGCGATGGACGTCCCGACCTCGTCTTCACCGCCTGGAACCCTGAAGGAGTGGGAATAAAAGCCGGCTACGTCATGGCTCTTACCCGCAACGGCACGCCGCTGGCGGGCTATCCGAAATACATCGGCAAGACGGTGGCGCCGCTCACCTTTGCCGACCTCAACAACAATGGCTATCTCGAAATGATCGCTGCCGGAGGGATCAATTATACCGGCAAGCAGCTGCATGTTTTCAAGACCCGTGCCCGTAATCATATCAAGATTGCGGTGCTGGGCCAGGAAGTGTTTTTTCAATGATGTCGCGCCTGTTCAAAATTTTTCCGCTGCTTGTCGTGATAGTGTTGTTTCATTCAAGCCTGAGACTGGTCAAGGCCCAGACTCAGGAGGACATCAGCGGTTTTCTGCAGCAGGGCCAGGACTGCTACAGCCGTGGCGATCTCACCGGAGCCGCTCTTGAATTTGAAAATATTCTGATGATCGACCGTCAGAATTTTGCCGCGCGCGTCTGGCTGGCACAGGTATATATCGATCTCAAAGCTCTCGACAAAGCTCGCAACATTCTGCGCGAAGCTGCCCTGCAGGCGCCTGATCACCCACGCGTTATTCAGCTGCAGAAGATGCTTGGCGAGATCAAAACGCCAGTCTCTCTGCTTAACATCGACCCGGTGAAAACCGAGGCGCTTTCGCTGCTTGGTTCAGGCACCCGTCTGCGGCGATACGGCCTGGTGATTCCAGAGTCCAAGGTCGCTTCAGATACCAGTGAACGTGATCTGCTGGTATTCGATGATATCGAAATCGTTGATGAAAAGCCGAAAGAGCCCGATCTCGATATTGAAGATTATTTCGGCGAACAGAGTGGACCTCTTGCCGACGTTTTTAAAGCACTCGAGCGCGAAGGCCTCAATCCAGCTCTCGACATATACTTTGTCAAAGTTTTTGCTGATCCCAAACTTGGTGCAGTCGACGACAAAGGCTTGCTGGCGCGGGCCGAAAGCGTTTATTCGCCAAGATTCAAGGCTGATCCCAAAGACCGCGAAGCACATTATTATTTTGCCGCTCTGCAATACATGAATGGCATGTATGCCTATGCTGAAGAGCTTTTTGCCCCACTGAGAAAAGAACCCGGGGAATACGCCGAACGTATGAAACCCTTTCTGGCCGGGGTTGACCGCTGGCGTGAACAGGAAGATCTGCGTGTCGCCATGATAAAACAGGCAGAAGAAGAACGTCTCGCCCGTGAAGCCGCCGAAAAAGAAGAATTAGAAAGATTTCGCCGCGCTGAAGAAGCTCGCAGTCAGCGGCGGCGGCGTCCGGTAGATGTCGCCAGCGGCGCTGCCGAGCCAACCACACCCGAAGGAGTCGCAAAAGGCCTGCATACTGAAGGTTATGATCTTTACAAACGCGGTAAGCTTGACGAAGCTCTCGAAAAGTATCAGGCTGCTCTCGAACAGCATGGAGAAAACCCTGAACTCAATTATCACATGGGCCTGGCCTGGACCGACAAGGGTCTTGCCGGTGATTCAGCCGCGTTTGACCGGGCAGTAATTTCTTTTCAGCGTGTGATCAGCCTGGTGCCAGACAGCAAACTGGCCAAGGACGCGCAGGCCATGATCAGAGACATCGATTCTGCAAAAAAAACACTCGGCGAGTAGATGACCTTTATAAATCGGCGATTATTGTGATATACTTTCATAGCGCCAAATTTCAGGAAGCGAATTAATGAAAACACAACCAGCAGCACTTGCCCGCGAAAAGGACCCCGAATCCGCTCAGAGCAAGACCGGCATTTCCGATGGTATCGCGCTCGAAGTTCCTGCTACTCTTCCTTTTGAGGGTTTTACCTATCTTAAAAAAGAGTGGATCGACCAGGAAGACGACATCGAATCGGTAACTTTCGGAATGGCGCTTGGCCATCTCAACAGCCCCGTAAACTGGGAAAACACCCAGACATTCGTGATGATGCCCGAATGGGGAACCTCGCCCCTGCGGCGTTCCTGGGTCGTGCGAATTCCGACGCATTTTGAAGGAGCTGAGCGCTATCTGTTTCATTACTTTTTTCAGATACGCTATACCAATGGCAGCGAAAAGGTCAGTGACAACTTTACTCAGCTGATCATGCCGAAAACAGTTGAATATATCGACCACTCGGGTAGTTGCGTTCATATCCGTCTGCACTGGAGCCTCGGCAACTGGTCTTATCCTCAGGATACCGAGCTCGAAGTCGATGGCATCGAGTGGGGCAGCGATTTTTCGGTAAGCCATGTTGCTTATCGTTCTGGCGACCGGCTTTACGAACATGGTCGCCTGGCTGCTGTTAAAAAAATTGAAATGCCCAGGGTTTTCAGGGCGCAGATCTGGGCTCCACGCGGCGAAGAGATCAATTATTGTTTCAATATGCTGTCAATCGACCATGAGGGTAATCTACAGCAAAAATGGGACAATAACTGTGGCGAAAACTTTAAGATGACTATATAAGCCAGGAGATAATCAAACAATGAGACATCCCGACATCCTTTCTCGTGAAGGCAGCATCCTGCTCATCTGTGACGTTCAGAAGAAGTGCATCAAACCGATTTACAAAAAAGAAGCGATGATCAATAATGTGAAGTCGCTCGTGGCTTTCGCCGGTATGATCGGGCTGCCGATTCTCCTGACCGAACTGTCGCCGCAGAAGTTCGGCGGTACCATCGAGGAAATCAAAAAACTGGTGCCGAGACTCGAACCGATCAAGCGCAGCCGCTACAGTTGCTTCGGCAGCGAAGATCTGACTCTTCGCCTCGAAGCCATGAATACCAACACTCTGATTGTGGCAGGCATGGAAACCCACATCTCGATCTGCCCGACCGTTCTCGATGCCCTCAGCCGCGGCTATCGCGTGCATGTCGTACTCAACGCCACCAGCTCGACCAAAAAAGTTAACTGGCATGTTGCGCTCGACAAGATGCGCCGCGCCGGTGCTGTCATCACCACCATGGAAATCGTCATGCACGAAATGATCGGTCGTGTCGATGATCCGAACTACGACAAATTCATGGAACTGGCAAGGCGGGAACTCGACCTCTGATGAATCTGCCCTTTGCCGACAATCCGGCACCGGCCACCTTTCTTATCGGTGGTACCGGTGCCGGTAAAACTGAACTGGCGCTCAACCTTTCGCTCTATAAAGCCCGGCGTTACCAGAATGCAACCCTCATCGACTTCGACATAGTCAATCCGTTCTTTCGCGTACGCAAGCTGCGCAACGAAGTCGAAAAGCACAATGTCTCGGTCATCTGTCCGATGAGTCGGGTAGTTTCCGGTGATATTCCGGCACTGCCGGCCGCGGCCTGGGGAGCTGTCGAAGATCTTACGCTGCCGATCGTCTGTGATATCGGCGGCGGTGAACCCGGTCTGCGCCCGCTGGCGCGCATGAGCGAACTGGCCGCTGCCCGTGGTGCCAATGTTTTTTTCGTCATCAATCCTTTTCGACCCGGATTTGCGCGCCCCGCTGAAATGGCCGAGAATTTCCGACACATGTGCGGCCTCTGCGCGATGACGGTTACGCACATTGTCGCCAATCCCAATATTGGCAGCGAGACCACCGTTGAACTGTTCAACGATGGATTGCAGCGCATACATGAATTTGCCAATGCTGCCGGCGTGCCGATCGCATTTGCCGTTGCCGCCGAAGGCCTCGCCCGCGATCTCGGCGCCAGCTGCGCCGATCTGCCCGGGTTCGCCGCACTGGCCGATCTGCCTCTGTTCGTTCTCGAACGATACTGGAGCGTTCCCTGGCATTTCGGCACAACGCACGACGAGTAAGCAGGTCGTTGTCTATCTGCGAGAAGCCGCTCGTCGCCCTGCGAAGCTCCAGCGCAGCAGGGTCTGGCGTAGTCGCAGAATCCACGCAACAGAAAAGGCATGATGAATTTTGAAGGTGAATTGCTGTTTTTTGCAGCTTTATAATTGAAAAATTTACCGTTAAGTTGTATCTATATGTAAAACAGGTCGATGCGGCTTTCCTGCTGAATTTCGGCCTATCTGCAAGGAGATGGTAAAGACATGGGAAAGGAAACGGAAGAGATCATCATGGCCGGCTTTGGTGGCCAGGGCATACTTTTTTTAGGAAAAGTTCTGGCTGAAACTGGCATGATGACAGGGCAGAACGTCTCGTGGATTCCGGCTTACGGGCCCGAAATGCGCGGCGGCACTGCTAACTGCTCGGTGGTCATTTCTAAACACGAGATCGCTTCGCCGATAGTTACTGAACCCGATACGCTGATTGCGATGAATATTCCGTCGGTCGCCAAATTCATCGACAAGATCAGACCGGGCGGCACCCTGATCTACAACTCATCACTGATCGATCAGAAAGAATTTCGTTCTGATATCAAAGTCTGCGCTGTTCCTGCCAATCAGCTCGCAGCCGAGGCCGGCAGTGATAAAACGGCAAATGTAGTTATGGCTGGCGCTTATGCCCGGTTCAGTGATATGATGAATTTCGACGCCTTTCTCAAGGCATTTCCGAGTCTGGTGCCCGCCAAAAAGAAAGATTTGCTCGAAATCAATCTGGCAGCACTCAAAAAAGGTTATGACTGCGCGAACAGCGCGCATTGACCATATTCCGGAGGGAAGACAAAATGTCAAAATGGGTTATCAATGAAAATCTCTGCAAGGGCTGCGGAATCTGCATTTCGCGCTGCCCTCTCAAGATTCTTGCTTTTGCCGATCATCTTACGGCCAAGGGCGTGCATCCTGCTGCCATCACAGATGAAGCCAAGTGCACCAGCTGTGCCATCTGCGCCAGAAGCTGCCCCGATGTCGCAATCGAAATTTTTAAAGAAGAAAAATAAGGAGTTGAGCAATGGCTGAAAAGGTACTGATGAAAGGGAATGAAGCTATCGGCGAAGCAGCTGTGCGTGCCGGTTGCAGATACTATTTCGGTTATCCGATTACTCCGCAGTCTGAACTGCCGGCCTATCTGTCAAAGCGCCTGCCTGAAGTCGAAGGCGTTTTTGTGCAGGCTGAAAGCGAAGTCGCTGCAATAAATATGGTTTATGGCGCAGGCAGCGCCGGTGCCAGAGTTATGACCTCAAGCTCGAGCCCGGGCGTCAGCCTCAAACAGGAAGGCATCTCTTATATTGCCGGCGCCGAAATCCCCTGTCTGCTGGTTAATGTCGTGCGTGGCGGTCCCGGTCTCGGCAATATTGCGCCGGCCCAGTCAGATTACTGGCAGGCAACCCGAGGTGGTGGCCATGGCGATTATCGCACCCTCGTACTCGCCCCCAACTCAGTTCAGGAAATGGCCGATATGACCGTTGCCGGCTTTGAATTTGCTGACCGTTTCAGAAACCCGGTTTTGCTGCTCTCTGACGGCGTTCTTGGCCAGATGATGGAACCGGTAACCCTGCCTGACCCGATCGATTACGATGTCAATTCCAAGAAATGGGCGCTCGGCTATAAAGGCAAAGACAAGTCAGAAAGAAACCTCTGCACTTCGATTTTCCTCGATGTCGATGAACTCGAAGAACACAACTGGCACCTCTACCAGAAATATCAGGTAATGACAGACCTGTTCAGCAAGGGCGAATACAAAGATTTCGCCGTTGAAGAGCATCTCTGCGATGACGCCGAGATCATTCTCGTCGGCTACGGCATCATCTCGCGCATTCTCAAGACTGTTGTCGAAAAGTGCCGAAAACGCGGCATCAAGGCCGGCCTTGTTCGCCCGAAAGTGCTCTGGCCCTTCCCCTCACAGGTTTTCGAAAGACTTCAGCAGACTACCAACAATTTCCTGGTTGTCGAAATGTCATGCGGTCAGATGGTCGAAGATGTCAAGCTTGCAGTCAATGGCAAGAAGCCGGTATATTTCTTTGGCAGAACCGGCGGCACCATTCCCTCTGATTTCGAAATCCTCAACGAAGTCGACAAGATTGTCAGACCCGACTGAAAGGAGCCAGGATAAATGAAACAGGTATTTTCACGACCACAGAGCTTGAGCAAGAAGCCTTTCCACTACTGTCCCGGCTGCGATCACGGCGTAGTTCATCGCCTGATCGCTGAAGTCATCGACGAACTCGAAATCAAAGACCGCACTATCGGCGTCGCGCCGGTTGGTTGCTCGGTTTTTGCCTATGATTATTTCGACCTTGATTTCAATCAGGCCGCACACGGCCGTGCTCCCGCAGTAGCTACCGGCATCAAACGCGTCAGACCGGAGTCGATTGTTTTCACCTACCAGGGTGACGGTGATCTCGCCGCTATCGGCACCGCAGAAATCATTCATGCCGCCAATCGCGGCGAAAACATCACTGTGGTGTTCATCAACAACGCCATTTACGGCATGACCGGTGGCCAGATGGCTCCGACCACGCTGATCGGCATGAAAACTCAGACCTCACCTTATGGCCGCGATGCCTCGACAGCTGGTAACCCGATTCACATGAGCGAAATCATCGCCACTCTCGAAAGCCCGGCTTACGTGACCCGCGTTACCGTAAACAACCCCGCCAATCTGATGAAGACCAAGAAAGCCATTTACAACGCTTTCAAGCTGCAGAAAGAGGGCAAGGGTTTCAGCTTCGTCGAAGTCGTATCGATCTGCCCGACCAACTGGGGCAAAAAACCGGTCGATTCACACAAATGGCTGACCGAGAACATGTTGCCGGTCTTCAAACTGGGTACTTTCAAAGATACCCACGGCGTCGAAAAATCCTGACAGCTCGCAATAACACCCTAGGAGGCGTATATGTCGTCAAAAGTTGAAAGAATTATTCTGGCAGGCTTCGGGGGCCAGGGCATACTATTTCTGGGAAAGGTGCTGGCTGAAACCGGTATGCATGCCGGTAAGCACGTGTCCTGGATTCCGTCATACGGCCCCGAAATGCGTGGTGGCACGGCAAACTGCTCGGTAATTCTTTCCGAAAATGAAATTGCTTCGCCCATGGTGACCGTTCCTGATACGGTTATAGCCATGAACAGGCCTTCGGTTGCCAAGTTCAACCTCAAGATCAAGGCCGGCGGCATGCTCATGTATAACTCTTCTCTGATCGAACGCCAGGAATTCCGCGATGACATCAGACTCGTCGAAATCCCGGCCAGCGAAATCGCTGAAGAACTCGGCAACCCGCGCGTCGCCAATCTGGTCATGGCCGGAGCCTACTCGAAGTTCAGCAAGCTCATCACCTATGAAGATCTCGTTGCAGCTCTGCCCGGTCTGATGCCAGGCGGCAAGAAGGAAATGCTCGAGATCAATCAGGCTGCTTTCAAAAAGGGCTTCGATTACGTCGAAGAAAAGAAATACATGTTCGGTCGCTACGTTTACTCGGTGTTCAAAGGCATCTGAAATTTGTCTGCCGACTGTCAGTAGAAAGATTGCGAGGGGGCGCAGCTTCTGCGCTCCCTCTTGTTAACTCCGGAGGTTGCATTGTCAAAGTCCAAAGCTGTTCCTGAATCAATCAAAATCGTTATCGATGCGCTCAAAGACAAAAAGGTCGAAGATCTTGTCGTTCTCGACCTCACCGGCCTGGTGCCTTATACCGACTACTTCATAATCGGCTCCGGCAACAGCAGTACGCATGTGCAGACTCTTGCCGATACGGTGGCCAAACTCATCAAAATCCCCAATGTTGGCGGTGTCAGGCTTGAATCCGACCAGGCCGCGAACTGGATACTGATTGACGGCGGCGATTTCGTGCTGCACATCTTTCAGCCCAAAGCCCGCAAGTTCTACAATCTTGAAGACCTCTGGGAAGACGCTCCACAGATCGAGGTGTGATCGATGGTTCCGCATGCCCGCGTAATCGAGCCTTCGCTCGAAGGCGCTCTCGACGCTGACAATCGTCATCGTCTCGAACGCGTTCTTCGCCTGCGCGAAGGCGATGAGTTCGTAATCACCGACGGCTGTGGCCATGAAGCGACTGCGGTTCTCGGCCGTAACGGTTCATACCGTGCCAGCGAATGGCAGACTCCGCAGCGCGAACCGGCGCTTAGAGTGACGGTTTTTGCCGCAATCTCGAAGGGCGAACGCTTTGAATGGCTCATCGAAAAAGCGGTCGAAATGGGCGTCGTCAAGATCGTGCCATTGCTCGTCGAACGCTGCGTCGTCAAAAGCCCCGGCGCCGCCAAGGTCGAACGCTGGCGCAAGATCGCTGCCACTGCCATGATACAGTGCGGCGGCTGCCTGCTGCCCGAAGTCACTGACCCGTCATCGCTCGCAGACTTGCCGGCTCCCGGTGCTGATACCACGCCGATTTTGCTGCACGAAGAAGCCCTTTCGGTTTCTCTGCACGAGTTGCCGGCACATCCCGAACGCAGCTCGATCTGGTTGGCCTCAGGTCCCGAAGGCGGCTTCTCCGACCGCGAAGTGAACCTGCTGCTTGATAAAGGCTGGCAGCCGGTCTGGCTCGGTCGCCGCCTGTTCAAGACCGACACCGCCCCGACCATCGCCCTCGCCAACCTGCTCGCCCGCAGCTGGTTCGGCTGATTGTTAAAATATATGTTGTGTCTGCCGCTGCAGCGGCCGAAAGGATCTGACCATGGGAAAATGCAAATGCGGCAAAAGTAAAAAAGACAAGTGCGACGGCAGCTGCAAAAAAGACAAGAAAAAAGACAAGAAAAAAGACAAAAAAGACAAGAAAAAATAGTCTGTAAACCCTCGCACAAAGCCACCGAGCCACAAAGAAGAACAATAAAGAATCATCCGCCGATTTCACCGATTACCCCGATTTTTCTGATATCGTGCTCGTGCTCTCTCTCTTCATAATCTGCGCACATCGGCCTGCTCAATCTGCGGATTAAGTTCTTTCTCTCTTTCTTCGTTTTTGCGATAAAAAACGCGCCTCTCGAATACTCGAAAGGCGCGTTCGGCTTGTTTGTGATCAGGATTTTTTGAGGGCTTTTTCGAGAGCTTTGACTACGGTTTTAAGCGTTTTGATGCGGGCGAAATATTTGTCGTTGGCCTCGATGATGGTCCAGGGAGCGTAACTGGTCGAGCAATTGGCGAGCATGTCGTTGATGGCTGATTCGTATTTCGGCCATTTCTCGCGGTTTCGCCAGTCTTCTTCGGTTATTTTCCAGCTTTTCCATGGAGTGTTTTCGCGCTCCTTGAAGCGTTTCAGCTGCTCGTCCTGATCGATATGCAACCAGAATTTGACCACTACCGCGCCGAAATCAGCAAGATGAGCTTCGAATTCATTTATCTCGCGATAGGCGCGGCGCCATTCTTCCTCAGTGCAAAAACCTTCAACGCGTTCAACCAGAATGCGACCATACCAGGTGCGGTCAAAAATCGTTATGTGGCCTGCTTTCGGCATTTCTCTGGCAAAACGCCATAGATAATGCCTGGCAAGCTCTTCTTTGGTCGGCGCTGCAATCGGAATAACTTCGTAGCCGCGTGGGTCGAGATTTTCGGTGAGGCGCTTGATGTTGCCGCCTTTGCCGGCCGCATCCATGCCTTCGTAGGCAATAACGCAGGGTATGCGGTGAATGTAAATCTCGTGTTCGAGGTCGCGTATTCGCTTTTGATAGGTTTCAAGCTCTTTACGGTAAGTTTTTTCGTCAAGAGACTGCGCCAGATCAAGCGCTGACAACACCGTGACGTTTCTCGGCGTAAGTTTGGTAGCTTTGGTCGAGGCTTTTTTGACCGTTGTCTGATGCTGTTTTATCGCGTTTTCCCAGGCTTCAGCCAGAGCCTCGAAAACCTTGGTCGTAGCATAACGCCGGTCGTGCGCTTCGATGATTATCCACGGTGCCTGGCTGGTGTTGGTCTTTTCCAGCATTTCTTCAGCCGCTTCTATGTATTCACTGTAGGCACGGTGCTGCTTGAGCTCGTCTTTGCCAATCTTCCATGACAGTGACGGGTTTTTTCTGATTTCCTTGAATCTTTTGGCCTGTTCTTTTTTGGAGATATGAAACCAGAACTTGATCAGAACCACGCCGGCATCTACCTGCTGTCTCTCAAAAGCGAGAATTTCGTTAAAAGCCTGCTGGCAGTCTTTTTTTGAAACTTTGTCAGTAACTCTGTCGGTAAGAACTCTGTCATACCAGCTTTTGTCAAAAATGCCGAGTCGCCCCTTTTCTGGCAGTTTCTTCCAGAATCTGATCAGAAAGGGAAACATCGATTCTTCAAGCGTCGGTGGCTGAATCGGGTGAACCTTGAATCCGCGCGGGTCGAGCGGCAGCATCAGCTTGTTGATGATTGTACCCTTGCCGGCTGCTTCAAGACCTTCAAAAACCAGCGCTGTAGCTATGCCGAGTTCGCGTGTTTTCTGTTGTAACTCTGTTAAGCGGCGCTCAAGATCGTCCATGAGCTTTTTGTATTCATCTTTTTCGAGCTTTTTTCCAAGATCCACCATTTCGAGCATATTGTTTCTCCTGTTGAGATCCTTAGTCTGTCGGCAAATCCGGCAATTATATAATGTCTGTTGTGTGGCACCGGTCGCCTGATAATAACTTACGACAACTATACCACAAAGCAGACTGTGTACATAATTTCTTGAATTGGCGCAAACAGGGCGCTGTCACATTTGTTACATTTGCCAGTGCACTCTATTCGGCGGTTTGACAATTGCTGGTTAAGATAGTAGATTGAGGCTGTTCTTCTGCATACCGGTTCTGGTGGAGCAGTCGATGGCGAATGCGAATTCACAGCAACTTTCAGATGCCCGTGCGGGCGATGCTGCGCTAAACAGCTTCGCTGAAAAATTTTCCCATCTCAACGTGCAGACTGCATTGATCAGCAGTGCCCTGTTTATCGGTCGTGGTCTCAATTTTGACGAAAAGCATGCGTTGCAGGTAACGATGCTGGCCCAGATCATCTTTGATGCGACAACCACTTTGCACGGCCTGGCCGCCGGCGACCGCCAGATTCTGGTGATTGCCGCCATGCTGCACGACATTGGCACCTGTACCGGAATGCGCGGGCATCACAAGAATTCATGCAGTCTCATTATGAAATCAGTGATTCCTGGCATATCGCACGAAGATATGCTGCTGGCGGCGCTGGTTGCCAGATATCATCGAAAGAGCGAACCAAAGCCCGAGCATGAGTTTTATTCACATCTTTCAGATTGTGATCAGAACAGGGTCGCGGCTCTGGCCGCAATACTGCGCATCGCCGATGTTCTTGACCGCGACCACCGGCAGCGGATTGGCGAATTCAGCCTTAGTTATAATGCCGAGTCGGTTGCGCTGCAGTTGTCAGGTTCGCTCAAGTCGGGCATTGACCTGTCGGCATTTGAAAAAAAGTCGCGTCTATTCACAAAGGTGTTTGGGCGCAATGTGAAAATATTCTGAAAGAGGGTGTTTTATGAGGTATTACTGCGGTATCGATCTTGGTGGAACCAAGATTTATTCAATTCTCTGCGACAGCAGTGGCAAAATAATCGCGCGGAAAAAAATCAAAACTCAGGCATCATCTGGATTTGACGCTGTGTTTGAAAATATCGTCACCTGTTATGCCGAGTTGCTGAAAAAGTCTGAAATTGTTGATGATGAAGTCGAAAAGATTGGCCTGGCTGTCCCTTCTGCGGTTAATACTGCAACCGGTATGCTGCTCGATGCCTGCAATCTCGGCTGGAAAAATGTGCCGCTGGCAAGAATGCTGTCTGAGCGCCTGAAAAAATCTGTTTTCATGGATAACGACGTTAATATGGGCGTTTTTGGCGAATACTCTTTTGGTGCTGCCAGCAAATTCAGCAATGTTTACGGTATTTTTGCCGGAACCGGTGTCGGCGGCGGCCATATCTGCAATGGCAGCATCAACCGCGGCAAAAACTTCACGGCCGGCGAGGTCGGGCACATGGTCGTAAAGATCAACGGGCCCGAATGCAACTGCGGCAGAAAAGGCTGTCTCGAAGCCATTGCCGGTAAGGCCGGCATGGTCAAATACATGAAAAAGCAGGAAGAGAAGAACAGTATGAAAACTCTGTTGTCAGAGATTTCGCCGGAATGGCGCACTACGGTCGGCTCTGCCGCCCTGAATGAGTGCTACAAAAAGAAGGACGCTCTGGTCGTCAAAGCGATAGACCGTGCGTCAGAAGCGATAGGTATTGCCGCTGCCAACATCATCAATCTGATTGGTGTTGAAGCTTTGATTCTGGGTGGTGGCGTGATCGAAGAGATGGGTTCGGTAATGTTGCCGGTTATTGCAGAAAACGCCAGAAAATACGCAATAGCCGGTGGGGCTGAGGGCGTAGAAATTATAGTTTCAAAGCTTGGCGACGATGCGGTAGCACTTGGTGCCGCCTGGTATGCGGCGAAAGCATAACCTGTATGAGCGAGATAATTACGGTAATAGATATTGGTTCGAGCGCTATCAGAATGTGTGTTGCTGAACATGTCGGCAAGAAGATCAATCTGCTCGAAAATCTCAGCCATCCGGTTCCTCTCGGCAAAGATACCTTTCGCAATGGCCGTCTGGCTCGCGAAACCATCAACAGCTGCATCGAGATACTGCATGATTATCGCAGGGTGATGCAGATGTTCAGAGCGCGTAGTATAACAGCCTGTGCTACTACTGCAATTCGTGAGGCCGCTAATCGCGATATTTTCATCGATAATGTGCGCAGTCAGACCGGAATCGAAGTAGAAGTCTTCTCGCCGGCACAGACCTCCTTTCTGCTTTCCGAGCAGCTGAAAAAGAAGATCAAAACCAGCCAGTGTTCAGCCGGGTTCAGTCTGGGTGCCGGTCGGTCAGAACTCATGGTGTTTTCGAAAGACGGTCTGCTGTACAATGCCTCGCTCGATATTGGTTTCATGAAGATGAACCAGGAGTTTCGTCGCAACCGGTATACCGAAGAATACTATCCGGCTTTTCTCGAGACCACGGTTGGCAATGAACTGCGCCCGCTGATGCTTGAGTTTGCCAAGTATTCGATTCAGTCGCTTTATGGCACCGGGCAGGAACTTGACGAAATTCTGTTTGTGCTTAACCGCCGATTTGGCGGCGAGCCTCGCAAAAACCTGATTCTGAAAGAATTAGTTAAGCTCTATAACGATATAAAAGGCTATTCTGTCGAAGAACTTTTTCATAAGCTGCAGATCTCTTATGACAAGGCTGAAGGCATTATTGCCGCGCTGGTGACTGTGATTCATCTCATGCGCATGTTCAAGGCTTCTGAACTCAAACTGTTCAGCCTGCCGCTGGGCGAGTGCCTGCTGAACAATATCGTTGCCAGAAAGAGTGAACATTATACAGCCCGGCTCGCTACAGGTATCAGCCGGTATGTTGAAAATATCGGCAATGCATTGTCATTTGATGCCGTGCATGCTCAGCACGTGGCTTCGCTGGCTCTCGAAATCTTTGATGCTACCCGGCAGATACATCTGATGGGGCAAAGTGAACGTAATTACCTGCTGGCGGCAGCAACATTGCATGATATCGGCAACGTGATCGCAAGCCGTGCCAGACACAAGCATTCGCAGTATATAGTGAACGCTCAGGATTTTCCTTTCTTCAACGAAGAAGAGAAAGGCGTAATCGCCAATATAGTGCGTTATCATCGTAGCAGTCTGCCTAAAAAGACACATCCTGAATTCATGGCATTGTCGCACCCGGCGCGCATGACAGTTATGAAGCTTGCTTCGCTGTTGAGAATCGCTGACAGTCTCGAAAATTCGCAGCGCCAGAATATTCGGAAAATTCGCTTCGATTGTGATGAGAGCGGTATCATCATCATTGTCGACTGTCTTGAAGAACCGTTTTCGATCGAAAATTCTTTTAATTCCCGCAAAGATCTTTTTGAGGACTTTTTTGGCATCAAGCTGAAACTGGCTGTTGAACGGACAAGAACATGAAAATCAAAAGATATCTAAATCGCGAACTGAGCTGGCTCGAATTCAATTCACGCGTACTCGAGCAGGCGGCTTACAAAGAAGCTCCGCTGCTGGAGCGCCTGAAGTTTATAGCAATTTTTGCTTCGAACCTCGATGAATTTTTTATGGTACGTGTCTCTGGTATAATGTCGCAGATCAGGCTGGGTTACCGCGAACGCTATATCTCTGGTCATCGGCCCGAAGAGGTTTTTGAGATGATGGGCCGGCGTATCGAAAAGCTGGTAGAGCACGAATACAAGATGCTCAACAAAGAAATACTGCCATCCCTCGAAAAGGAAGGCGTGTTCTTTTATACAACCGCTACTTTACCTGACGACATGTTGCTGGAAGTGCGCGAGAAGTTTCTCAAGAAGTTTCTGATGATTCTGACGCCGATGGCGGTCGATCAGGCGCGTCCCTTTCCTTTCATTCCCGGCAAAACTTTGAATATGCTGGTTAAACTCTCGGCCAGCAGGGGCAAGTCGCAGCCGTTGTATGCTGTAGTTCCGGTACCGGGCCGCGAAAGATTTTTTGAAATAGCCGCCGGGAGCTATATTTATTGCGAAGAGCTGGTGCGCCTGTTTCTCAAGGATCTTTTCGAAGGTTATAAACTCGAAAAAGCCTGTGTGTTCAGGATTATTCGTGATGCCGAGCTTTCATTCGACGAAGAAGAAGCGCGTGACCTGCTTTCGACAATCGAAAGCGAGCTCAAAACCAGAGAGCGTGGCTACCCGGTTTGCCTTGAAGTTGAAAAGAGCGCCGCCGAAGAGATGGTCGCCTTTCTGCACGAGCGTTTCAGCATTGGGGCTGAGCTCACCAGTTTTATCGATGGGCCGCTGAATACGGCTTCTTTTATGGAGTTTTACGGAGTTTACGACAACGCTAAACTTCGTGATGAAAAAATCGTTCCGGTCATGCCGCTTGAATTTGCCGCCAATCAGAGCACTTTTTCGATTATTGCCGCTGGTGATCGCCTGTTGAACCTGCCATACGAATCGTTTGTGCCAGTCGAAAAATTCGTCGAGGAAGCCAGCAAAGACCCTTCGGTGCTGGCGATCAAGCAGACTCTCTATCGAACTTCTGGCAATTCCCCGATCATCAGATCCTTAAAGCGCGCCGCCAACAATGGTAAGCAGGTAACCGTCGTGGTCGAACTCAAGGCGCGTTTCGACGAGGCTCAGAATATTTCCTGGGCGAGGCAGCTCGAAGATGCCGGCTGCCACGTTTCTTATGGCCTGGTCGGACTCAAGACACACTGCAAGATGACACTGGTGGTGCGCGAGGAGGCGCGTGGCATAAAACGCTACGTTCACCTGTCAACAGGTAATTACAATGACAAAACAGCGCGGCTGTACACAGATGTCGGCTATTTCTCATGTCGAAATTCTTTTGCTGCCGACATTGCCGGTGTATTCAACTATCTTACCGGCTATTGCGAACCACCGCGGCGCAAGAAGATCATTTCGGCACCATTCGATTTGCGCCAGTTCCTGCTCGACAAGATAGCTCAGGAAACGAGCAATGCGCAGTCGGGTTTGCGTGCCGAAATCGTAGCCAAGATGAATTCACTTGTCGATCAGGCACTGATCGATGCTTTGTATGAAGCATCAGCTGCCGGTGTCAAAGTTACTCTCATTGTCCGGGGAATCTGTTGTCTCAACCCCGGAGTTCCGCGTCTGAGCGAGAATATCCGGGTTTTCAGTATCATCGACCGTTTTCTCGAACATTCGCGCATTTTATATTTTTATAACAACAAGAACCATGAACTCTACATGTCGAGTGCCGACTGGATGATTCGCAATCTCGACCGCCGTGTCGAAATACTGTTTCCCGTCGAGGACGATGCGCTCAAAAAGGAGATCATCCAGCAGCTCGAAATTCAGAGGTCAGATAATTCAACTCTTTGGGAAATGCAAAGCGATGGCGAATACCGCCGCCGAAAACCCGGTAAGGAAGGGCGTGTGCGTGCTCAGTTAGCCATTGCAGCTTATGAGGCCGAAAAAAATCGGGTAGAGCGTGTTCAAAAGACATCACTCAAGAAGCGTAAATCACCATTCAAAAAGCGCCCGAAGAAGCCTGAAAAGTGAAATTGAACCGTCTTGTAATTTTTCTGTATTTAAGAGTAAGGTGAATGTTGGCACTATTTAAACTTAGGAGAGGTTGCCATGTTTCGAAAAATTCTGTACACGGTTCTCGTTCTTGTCGCTCTGTCTTATGTGCCCGCTCAAGCGGTCGATCTTGAACCGATTCCGGCTGGTGCCGATCTCGTTGTGTTCGTTAACAATCATTCAGGCCTGCCTCTTGGAGATCTGCTCAAGGCCGCTCCGATTCCACCAATGGCCCGCGAAAAAATCGATGAATTTTTTGCCGCGACTGCTTTTAATCCGCTCAAGGATATCTCGCGCGCTCAGCTGATGCTCAAAAAAGGCGCTACTAAACGCGAAGACCATGCATCTGTAGTTCTGACCGGCACGTTCAATCAGGACAAGATCATGGGTTTCATCAAAGACAAGATCGGGCCTGATGTGTTCGGTGAAGAGAGTCTCGGCAGACTTACCATTTACAAATCAAAAGATGAAAAGGGTGGGCTTTGCTTTATCGATGCCAGTCGGGTCGCTTTTGGCACTCTGCCCGCATTGCGCGCCTATATCGATGCTCTCGATGGCAAAGAGGTTAGCAGTGAATTCAATGAAATGAAGCCGCAGCTTAATGACAAAGCCTATGCTGCCGTAATGATCGGTGGTCGCGAATATCTCAAAAATGAACTGGAAAAGAACAAGACCCGCCGTCTGGAACGCATGGAAAAAATGGGGCGCAGCCCCAACCCGGCGGCCGAGTGGTTCTCTGAATATATCAGCGAAGGAGTTGAGCCGCATGGTGTTTTTATTCAGCTGCTCGACAGTAAGCTGGAAGCGAAGCTGATGTACAGCCGTGGTGAAGCCAAAAACAATTCGGTTCAGGCGATGGTCGAAATCACTGACCCAAAAATTGCCATTTCAAAAATGTTTGGCGAATTCGTAAAAATTCTGCCGCAGCTTCCCGCACCAGAACCCAGAAAGAAACCCCAACCCGAAAAGGCTCCTGCTAACAACCGTTGGTAAACTTCTGTATCGCGTGAGAGATCGATAGTCTTCTCTCTAGTCATTCTGCGCGTAGCGACGCGAAGTCGCAGAGTCCATGTCTCGGTAGTTATCATGGATCCTGCGACTTCGTGCAGGATGACGGACTGATGTGAAACCACGGGATTTTGCCATAGATTAAAACAGAATAGTGATCATTTAAGCGTTCCGAAGCCGACGATCAGTAGAAAAAAGCCGAGCGCGAAGTAAAACGCGCGGGTTCCATTGCGGCCGAACAGATTTATGAAGAATCTGGCCTTGTGATGATTCATGAAAAAGTCGAAGTCCATGTAAGAGCAGATCATTGCGAACAGACCGACTATAATTCCAATAAGGCTTTCTGGATTATTCATAGATTGATTCTTGTTCCCTGTTCGTCGAAAAGATGAAGATGAGCGGCTTCGAGCGAAAGCTCCAGGCGGTCGCCAGCCGGTTCATCAGGTGTTCTTACCACGATCTGGCCATGCTGATGAAATGAATATACCAGATATTCAGGGCCGACGTTTTCGATTACATTCACCGGGAGAGCCAGATTTGGCTCTCCTTCTGATTTTACATAAAGCCTTTCGGGGCGCACGCCCAGAGTTACCTTTTTCAGATTTCTGGCTCTCAGGCTGCCGGCAGTCTCAGCTGGAAGCCTGATTTTGAGCGCATCGGCCTGCAGGTAGAGATGGCCGGATTCTTCGCTGAGCTCGCCACTGAGCATGTTCATGGTCGGTGATCCGATGAATTTTGCAACGAACTGGTTAACCGGCGCCCGGTAAATCTCGACAGGGGTACCAACCTGCTGCAGCACGCCATTGTTCATGATGGCGATTCTGTGCCCGAGGGTCATTGCTTCGAGCTGGTCGTGCGTAACGTAGATCGTGGTCACGCCGAGTTTCTTTTGCAAATCTTTGAGATGCGCACGCATTTCGTTGCGCAGCTTGGCGTCGAGGTTGCTCAATGGCTCGTCCATCAGACAGACCCTGGGATTGCGCACTATGGCGCGACCAATGGCTACGCGCTGGCGCTGCCCGCCCGATAATTCGGCCGGTTTGCGGTCGAGCAGGTGGTCGATCTGCAGCAGGGTTGCCGCTTCTTTTACTTTTGCCTTCATGACTTCTGGCGCTGGCACCTGTGGCAGGTTGGTCAGCGGAAAAGCGATGTTCTCTTCGACGGTCATGTGCGGGTAGAGCGCATAACTCTGAAAAACCATCGAAATATCACGTTCAAAGGGGCCGCTGAACTTGCCGACAGAATCTGCGACAAGCTCCTGGTCAAAATAGAGTTCGCCGCCACTCGGCTTTTCGAGGCCAGCCAGCAGATTGAGCAGCGTGCTTTTGCCGCAGCCGGAAGGCCCGAGCAGCACAAAAAATTCGCCTGGTTCGATCGCGAGGTCTATGCTTTTGAGCACGTCTACTTTTCCGCGAAAGGTGACAAAACTTTTTGCCAGACTCTTTATCGTGATTTTTGTAGCTTGCATGATGAGGCCTCCGGGTTATCCCTTTACTGCGCCGCCCATCAGGCCGGCAACTATATAGCGCTGGAAAATGAGTGTCAGAATTACCAGCGGCACTGAAGCGATTGCTGAAGCGGCCATCAGGTTGCCCCACGGGATTTCGCCGTGCAGGCCCTGAAAGAGCGCGATTCCTACCGGCAATGTCTGCGCGGTATAGTCGATAGTCAGCATTATCGCGAAGAGGAATTCATTAAAACAGGCGATGAAAACAAGCAGCGCCGATGAGAATATACCTGGCAGTGCCAGCGGGAAGATGATTTTATAAAGCACCTTCATGCGACCGGCACCGTCTACCAGAGCCGCTTTGTCGAGATCGAGCGGAATCTGGGTGAAGTAGCTCATGTTGATCCATAGAGCAATTGGAATTGTCCAGGCGATATATGGCAGGATCAGAGCCATGTGCGAGTTGATCAGGCCGGCTTTCGAGAACATTTCGAACAGGTAGCCGACGATGCTGATCTGAGGAAACATCGACATCGCCAGAATTAGCAGAGGCACCAGCGAACGGCCGGGAAAGCGCATGCGCGAAACTGCATAAGCAGCCATGCTCGAAAACAGGGTGACGATAATCGCGGTAATTGTCGAGATCCACAGGCTGTTCGACAGGTAATCGAGAAAATGCAGTGAATGTGCGGTCAGCACCTGACGGTAGTTGCTCAGTGAATATTCGACCTGGCCGGTTACCAGAAAATCGGCGCGGTCAGCCAGAGATATCCAGATCATCCAGATGAAAGGGCCGAGGGTGAATGCCAGCAGAAACAGGCCGGTAGCGAAGATCAGGCAGCTTTTGATGATTTCTTCTCTGGTCATTTTAGCTGCTCCGAGAACTTGCCGGCCCGCAGATAGACCAGTGTTATCGCGAAGGCAACAATGAAGGTGACTAC
>JAKJFO010000290.1 GCA_022704885.1 Candidatus Rifleibacteriota bacterium
GGTGCGTTTTTTGAAACTACGGCGGGCAAGATCGACACCACGTATTTCACCGGCAATCGCACTGATGCCAAGACCGGCTTTGCCCTGGCGGGTCACTTCGAGCAGACGCTCGAGTTCGCCCTGCACCATTTCTGCAGTCGGGTAACGCTGGGTTGGGTCTTTTGCCAGCAGTTTGAGCACGATCTGTTCGAGCTTCTGCGGAATCGCCGGATTCAGCTGGCGGGGCGGTGCAAAGTTCCATTTGGTCTGTTCGATAAAAACCTGCATGGCGCGCTTGCCCTTGAACGGCAGATGGCCGGTCAACTTTTCATACATGACTACGCCATAAGAAAAAAGATCTGAAAGAAAATCTACGGGTTTGTTGGTGAGCTGTTCGGGGCTGGCGTAAGCAACCGTAAACATGCCGTCGGCGCTGAGATTGAGGTCGTCGTCTTTTTCAGAGTATTTGGCGATGCCAAAGTCGATCAGGCAGGGCTTATATTCGCCGCCGCGCAGAATGATATTCTGCGGCTTGATATCTCGATGCACGAGACCCTTTTTGTGAATATAACCGAGAGCCTCGAAGCACCCGATAAAAACGTTAAGGTATTCTTCCATGCTTGGAAGAGCCTGCTTGACGCCCAGGGTCGTCATTGAATTGCCGAGAGGAAAGCTGTCGAGCGACAACCCCTTGACGTAGTCCATCACCAGATAGTGAAAATCGGCCTCACATCCCTGCGCGACAAAATTGACGATATTGGGATGCCGCAGATTTTTGAGAATCTCGCCTTCCTGCTTGAACTGGCCAAGCACGGTAGGAACCTTTGCGACTTCCGGGTCGAGAAGCTTGATAGCCACCAGCTTATCGGTGTCGAGCTGGTAGCCAATATATACAGAACCCATTCCACCACAGCCGATGAGATCGAGCAGGTGGTAATTCGTTAATTCTGGAGGATTAACGATTGGCATAAATGCCTTTCAGGTCGATTTATTTGCCTTGCGAAGAAAGGTAGTCGATACGCTCCTGCGCGTTCTTGGCGATCTTGGAGTTCGGCTTGAGCCTGATGACTTCGTTCCATTCTTTTTTGGCTTCGGCCGTCATGCTCTTCTTAAAATAGCTGTTGGCCAGGTAATAATGCTGATTTTCGTTGTCGGGCTTGATCGACAGAGCTCTTCGATAGGTTTCGATAGCCTTGTCGATATTGTTGTTGCTGTAATACATGAACGCAAGCCAGTCAAGAAGGTCGACGTTATTCGGGTCACCCTCGAGCAGTTTTTCAACTTCGTTTATGCCTTCGCCGGTTCCGGCGGTATACTTGGTCAGCAGTTCTTCTTCTTCAGCCTTCATGTCATTCTGAAGGTCAGAACCAGAAAGAACCTGTTTAAAACGCTTGTGAGTAAGGTTCTCTTTCTTTTCCTCGACTGGGGGTTCAGCCTTTTTCGGCTCACTGCCTTTATCTTTGCCGCTCAACACGAACACAACGATGCCGATCAGAACGACAATCCCAATTATAATTGCTATAAGCATCCCATCCATTAGAAGTGACCTCCAGATTTCACTAACTGTATATATACTTCAAAAACAGAAGATTTACCATAGTTTTATTAAACTCCACCGGCATATACCTTATTGAACAATTGATTCATCAATCTTGTCAATGAGCAGCGAGCAGGAAAATCCAAAGGAAGCTGGTCAAATGCGAATACCACTGCCGTCGAGTTGTCTTTGCCGCCGGCCCGGTTTGCCGCCTCAACCAGCTTCACCGCAGCGTCTTCTGGTTGATTCGCAACCAGAATCTCCTTGATCGCAGCATCTTCGACCATGCCGCTGACACCATCCGAACACAACATGAATACGTCATTTACCTGTATGTCTGTTTCAAAAATATCAGGCACGACGAACTGCCGGCTGCCCATTACCCGGCTCAATATATGCCGGGTCGGATGAACGCGGGCCTGCTCGGGCGTAAGTTTACCCAGACGCACCTGCTCGGCCACCAGTGAATGGTCGTTGGTTAACTGAGCCAGGGTGTCACCTCGCAGCCGATAGAGACGTGAATCACCGATATGGCCGACCAGAGCGCGATTGCCCCAGGCAATCATCATAGTCAGAGTATTTCCCATTCCGGAAGTCTCTGGATGATCCTGAGAATAACCCCAGACCGCGGAATTGGTCTGAGAAAACATTTCTTCGAGCATCTGTACGCTCATGGAATTGCCGGCGTTAGCAGAAAACCATTCAGCAGCCGTTTTCATGGCGAGGGCCGAGGCGACTTCACCCGCATTCTGCCCGCCCATGCCGTCGGCGACGGCGAACAGACAGGCCTGCCTTTCGATTGCAGGCCGGCTCCATGGCGGAATGACCAGGCAGGAGTCCTCGTTGTTTTGCCTGACCATTCCAAGGTGTGTATAGCTTGATATGCGCAAGTTGATTACTTCTTAAACAGTTTCACACATTAACGAATAAGTATATTTTGGCCTGCACAAATGTCAAGAAATTACACGACATAAAAAAAGAGCCACCCTTGCGGGAGGCTCTTCTATCGTCAGAAATTATTTCTTCTTCTTGGCAACGGTGCCGTTTACCATGTCTTTGAGTTCTTTGCCGGCGATGAACTTGGCAACTTTTTTGGCTGCGATCTTGATGGGCTTTTTGGTCTGGGGGTTGACACCCTTGCGAGCTTCGCGCTTAACGGTTGCAAAAGAACCGAAGCCGATGAGCTGCACTTTGTCACCCTTTTTGAGTCCGCCCTTAACGGCGTCTACAAAAGCTTCAAGGATAGCCTGTGCACTTGCATTGGTAACGTCTGCTTTTTTAGCGATTGCCTTCACGAGTTCTGATTTATTCACGGAAACCCTCCTGGAAAATTTGGTCAAGGTTGATTATACATATTACTTCGACGATGCACAAGTGGGTAAACTACTAAAATTCAACTTTTCCACTCCGACCCGTCACCCGCACCCCGCCAAACCAGCTCGCAGCCTATGTTTTGGTATGTATAAAAACTTAAAAAAATTTTTTTTCCAGCGAACTCCCGGCAACGATGCCTGTCTTCTTGAAGAACGATACACCAGCTTCAGGAATCGATGTGCAACCCCATGGATTCAAGCTCTACGACGAGAGACTCCGCCATGCGCTGGGCCAGACGGTCACGTTGCTGAGGGGTGAGATGATTGATGCGGTAATAGTTCTGAATTGTGCTGCCCTCTTCGAGACGATCCAAAAAACGGTGAATGTCAATCGCTTTAACCACGTCACTTGAGTTCATCTATTACCCGCCTGCAGAATTTTATGGTTGCAGTTATAGCACACCCGGCAACCTCTGCGCAAAGGGCGACAAAGGGGCTTGCAGAGAAGGGTTCGCTGAAGCCTCGACCGCTATCCCGCATCAGATTTCTGTTAAAAATTTTGAAGTTTTTTTAACCCGGTGCAATGCGTATTCTGGCTTTTGCAGCCAGTCAACAGGCCATTATTGCACATTGTGCAAAAGGGCAGGTATACCGGGCTCAACTTTCTATTAGAGAAAAATGTTGTTCAATTTCTGGCCCAGGCTTGAATATAGAAGGCCCCGCGTCAATACGACACGAGGCCTTTGAATTCGTAACGCTGGCCAGACTTAGTAAAGCTTACCATCCGGCAGGTCATTAGGATTGACAATATACCTGATGAATTTTCCTCGAACCTGGCCCGGCTGATAGGGCCCAAGGTCTCCGGCGTCACCTGCTTCGTAATCAAGTGAACCATCATAGCCTGCCCTGGTATAACTCGCGGGGGGAATGACCTCAAATTCGGCAAATCCGATAATTCTGACGGAAGCCTCAAAGTCGTAATTCTCAGGCCGGTAAATACCATTGGGATGGTCAGTACCCTGCAAGTCGTATATGCTGGCAGCATCCTCATTTTTTGTGCTGTTCAAGGGGATTTCAGGTCCAATGTCGGTAATCGGGACGATGATTCTTGCATTCGGCCTGTTCAATGCATCGCCGTAGACTCTGAAATCGACCGCCTGATCGGTCGGACCACGCATGTTGCCTGGCTCTGGCAACAGGCGGTCATTGATGTCTATCGGATTGTTAAAGCCATGCATGAAGCGGTCGCGATAATCATTGGCACCACCACCAGTCGTGTTGTCAACATCGATCGGACCGTAATTATTTTTGTTTTTGCCGGCGATTTCGGGCGGCGGAGGAACATCGCCGGTAACGTCTTTTTCTACAAGTGATCCAAGAAGTATGTTGTTCAGAACCAGGCGCTTGCTCT
>JAKJFO010000291.1 GCA_022704885.1 Candidatus Rifleibacteriota bacterium
ACTACCGGAGTCGGGCCACAGGAACCGATACCAACCCGCATAACCTTTGCCGTTCTTGCCATGGCAACGCTGACCAGAGCGATATCATGCCCTTTTATTCTTTTGAGTTTCTGCATACCGAACTTTGCGCCAGCCATTTCGGCCGGCACAATAATGCGTTGCAAAATCTCATGTTTTTTGATCTGAGTCTTTTTGGGGCCGGTAAAAAATTCTTTAAGCGGAATAACCCGAGTTCCTTCTTCGGAGCCAATCTCTACGCTGGCATTGAGAGCAAGCAATGAGCAGCCCATATCAGCACAGGGCGAGGCAGTGCAAAGATTTCCACCAATGGTGGCGCGATTACGAAGTTGCGGAGAGCCGATACGATGTGCAGCATCAACCAGCAGAGGAAAATGTTTTTTTGCATTCCTGTCTTTTATTAAATCGATGCAAACTGTTGTTGCGCCGATCGAAAGACCTTCATCTTCATCGAAACTGATACCTTGAAAGTCACCAATCTTTTTAATATCTATAAGATATTCAGGAGCGACCCATTGATTATGCAGTTCAACAAGAATATCGGTGCCACCTGCCAAAATTCTTGCTTTGCCCGAATATTTCTTGAGCTGGGCATAGAGCTCGTTTTTGGACTTCGGAGCCAGATAATTAAATTCCTGAAGCATCCATTCCTCCTGATAAAACACTATTAAAAATCAGCAGTTCAGTGTAAAAGCAACCAACTATTTTATGCAAGCATTTTAATAAAATAATTATCGTAAAATATTATAAAACGGCATTAAGTGTTTATTACAAGGACAATTCGCGGTCAAAAGCGATCTTCATTATGCGCGAGGCGTCAGGAGAGGGAACCGAATCCACCTTTCCAGTATTTTTCTGGCATTATAATTATTTCAGCCATTGACTAGATGCAATAAATAATAGTTAAATTCTGGCAACAGCCAGAAAGATTGCGTGCAGTGAAATTATCAGCACAAGAAAAGCTGTTCGGGCAGAAGCTGGCGACAAAAAAGGCAGACGATATCCTATCTGAGCCGAATGACAGGCAGCAATGCAGTCACCGCATAAAGTGCAGGTTGAGCCGGGTCGGCGAAGTTTGATGTCGGCAGGGTTGAGAGCGTTATAGCGACAGCTTTTGCGGCATAAATTACATTCAGTGCAGCCATCACCAATTTTGATGCGAAATAAAGACAGTCGCCCGAGCCAGTTACCGATTAAACCCATGGGGCAATAGCATGTACAATGTATCATTACGCCATGGCGGCGCGACAAAAAAACCATTACCGCGATTCCTGCCAGCCCGAACAGGCCTCCTGCGCATATCGCCGCGGGCCAGTCGAATGCAAAGTAACGCAAAAGCAGCGCTGTCGATACAACAACGACAAGCAGAGCGAACCTTATAACCGAAACATAACCAGGCAGCTGAACCGGCTCACTGCGGCTTCGGCTGAAGCAGTCATCCCAAACGCCGACGTAACAGAGGTGACTGCACCAGGCAGGCCCGACCAGCAACGCGGTAACCGTAAATAAAATCGGCATAAAAAAATCACTGCCCCGATAAAGCGGGCCAGCAATGATCAATGCCGGCACCGGTAGATGCAGCTTGCCGGTCATCAGCATTTTTTCAAAGCCGGCAAGGCCAAGAAAAAATTGCGCAAAAAATATCAGCGAAAATAATCGCCAGACCCGCGGACGCCATCTGGAAGCGTCTGCCGGATCTGCGAAACGGCCCGTCAGCCAGGCAGCATATAGTGCCATCAGCACAACCTGTAACCAGCCCATGCTCGGCCAATACCGATCAAGCAGCAGCATTGGCATCGGCACAAAATGCTGTATACAAGCCAGCATGGCAGCCGTCAGCAAAAATGCGCAAACAGCGGCGGGGCTTAAACTTTTGTTCAGATGACTTTTCCGGGGTTTAAAATATTGTTGGGGTCGAAGGCCTGCTTGATCTGGCGCATCAGCTGCAGCTGAACATCTCCAGCGATCTCTTCGAGATACAGCCGCTTGGCAAAGCCGATACCATGTTCGCCGGAAACCTGACCGCCCAGTTCACCAGCCTTGTGATAAAGCCGTTCAAAGCTCTTCAGCAGGCGCTCGCGGTAGACTTCGCGGCTGAGATCGTCGCGCAGCAGATATACATGCAGGTTGCCATCGCCAGCATGGCCAAAGCTGCGAATTCTGATCGATTCTTCGGCTTCTATCTGCCGGGTGAACTTAACGAACTCGGCCACCCGGTTGCGCGGTACCACAACGTCGCATTCGTCCATTTCGGTCGTCGAAGCCTTGATCGCTTCAAGAAATGCGCCACGCGCCGACCAGATCATCTCCTGGCGTTCCTGGGTGTCAGAAATAAGAATATCGAGCGCCCCCTGCCCGAGACAGATATGTGCGACCTTTTCGTAATCTTTCTCGATATCTTCGCGGGTATTGCCGTCGAAAGTCAGCAGAAGATAAGCGTCAGCCGATGAATCGGGAAACTTCTTGCCAAGAAAATCTTCTGAATTCTCGATAACCGCCCGTTCCATGTATTCAATCGCAGTTGGCACAGCTTTCGACTTAATAATCAGTGGAACCGTTTCAATTGCCCGATCTAGGCTGGGAAAAGGCACCAGCAGACTGATTGCCTTGACCGGCTTTGGCAGCAGACGCAGAATCGCTCTGGTAACGAAGCCAAGCGTTCCCTCTGAGCCAATGATCAGGTCTTTGAGGCTGTAGCCTGAACTGTTTTTGACGATCTTGCCGCCGAACCAGGTGATTTCTCCATTCGGCAGCACAACTTCGACGGCCCTCACGTAATCGCGGGTCACACCGTATTTTACTGCGCGCATGCCGCCGGCATTCGTGCTGATATTGCCGCCGATCGAAGCGCTTTTTTCGCCAGGATCAGGTGGATAAAAAAGATCAAACTGATCGACGTATGCGGCTATTTCCATGAGCAGCACACCCGGTTCGACCGTCAGCGTAAGATTGTTCTGATCGAGTTCCACAATTTTATTCATGCGGGCCGTGCTGATCATGATACCGCCGTGCAGAGCAACAGCGCCGCCAACCAGGCCGGTTCCCTGCCCGCGTGGTGTTACCGCAATACGCTTTTCGTTTGCATACTTAAGAATGGCTGAAATCTGCTGCGCATTTTCCGGACTGACCAGCAGCTCGGGCAAACGATGCAGATCGCCCAGTTCATCATGGCTGAAATCTTCATGTATGGTGGCACCAGCGACCAGATTTTCTTTTCCGCAGATCGCGGCAATGCAGTCGATGTCTTCCTGAGCAAGCGGCTTGTAATTCATTGTGACGAAGCACCTTTTTTTATCTTCCCGAGCAGGGCCGGAACAATCTGATAGAGATCGCCGACCACAGCTGAATGCGCTATGCCAAAAATAGCAGCACCCGGGTCATTGTTGATGGCAATAATGTTCTCGGCACCCTGCATGCCGGCGGCAAACTGCACAGAACCCGACACTCCACAGGTAATGATCAGCTTCGGCTTGACCGTGCGGCCACTCAGGCCGATCTGCAGACGCGGGTCGAACCAGCCCTGTTCGATCAACGGCCGGGTTCCGGCGGTCATCGCATCGAGAGCGTCAGCTAGTTCGTAGATCATCTGGAGATCAGTTTCTTTTTTGATACCCTTGCCGGCAACGATTATGGTTTCGGCATCTTCAATCGAGCGCACTTTTTCTTTGGGCCTGATCTCAAGTATTTCAATTGCAGATTTTAGCCGCTCAGGTGCTATATCACAGAGTTCGACCGTTCCCGTCGGTTTCGTGCGGGCCGGCGCGTTGAAAATCTTGTAACGCACCGTCGCGAATTGCGGGCGATGGTTTGGCGTCTGGATATGCGCCATGATGTTTCCGCCGTAAGCCGGCCTGATCTGGTCGATATCGGTGTTTTGATTTATATCGAGAATAGTGCAGTCGGCGGTGAGACCGGTATGAAAACGGGCAGCCACGCGGGGTGCAAGCGAACGACCAAGCGAGGTGCCACCGACCAGAATTCCAGAAGGTCTGACGCGTTTGATAAAATCTTCAAAAACCGCAGTATAAGGCTCGATCTTGAAATGTTTCAATTCGGGGCGGTCATAAACATAGACCTTATCGACGCCGTATTCGAGGATTTCGGCGGTAAGAG
>JAKJFO010000292.1 GCA_022704885.1 Candidatus Rifleibacteriota bacterium
ACGCACGACCAGTTTGTTTTCGCGCGCCTTCTCGACCAGCAGCTCGTTTATGCCATCTTGAGAAACCTTGTGGTTGCCGGCGAACTTGCCAACGTCGTAAAGCTCGCAGCCTTCTTTGGCCATCGCAAGAAACTCGGCGGTTCCGAGCTGATCGTGTATCAGCACGTCGGCCGCTCTCACCAGCTCAAGCCCCCGCACCGTTATCAGATCAGGGCTCCCCGGCCCCGCACCGACAAGGTATACGTTAGGTTTATTCATTTCAGTGTCTCCGGTTGTTGCGTGCGGGCGCGTCTCAACGAGCCCCTACGAGATTGATCGTGTTCGATATTTTTTTCATATT
Organism: Candidatus Rifleibacteriota bacterium; assembly: GCA_022704885.1. The sequence continues at coordinate 341 of JAKJFO010000292.1, forward strand.
CGGTGAGCCCATCCTTTCGTCGTGATCTCAACATGTTGTCATCTGGCAATAATGGATTATGAGACCTCGCAGCGGCTGTTTTTTTAATCGTCGCAATCTGCGGAATCTGCGGAAAAATGTTTTCATTTTTTCGAACTATGAGATTAGCCTCAGAGCTGGGCTTATGCCTTCGGCATACGCTTCGTCGGGCAAATGCCCTCCTCGCAATGACGTGAGAAGCATTATTCATGCGGTGCTCCGATCAGGTCGGCGGCGCCGGCGGCGAGCATTGCTTCGGCGGCAGTGCGGCCGATTTCGGCGGCCTGCGTGACTTTGCCGGCATGTGTTTTGCGAATGACCTCCGAACCGCTGGCAGAACCAATGAATGAGTGCAACTTCAGCTCGTCGCCTTCGACTTCGGCGTGAACTGCCATTGGCGTCGAACAACCGCCCTGCAGGACAGCCAGGAAAGAGCGTTCAGCTTCAGCCCGGGCGGCAGCGACCGGGTCGGCAAAGGTTGCGAAAACTGGCGTGAGAAGGGCAATATCTTCGCTGCGGCATTGAATGGCGATTATTCCCTGCCCGGCCGGCGGCAGCATGTCTTGGATGGCAAAATAGTGCCTGATACGATCATGCCAGCCAAAGCGATGAAAGCCGGCGGCAGCAAGGATTATTGCATCGACCTCGCCTTCTTCAAGTTTTCGCAGGCGGGTATCGAGATTGCCGCGAAAGTCTGAGAACTGCAAGTCGCTGCGCAGATTGCGCAACTGCGCGCGCCGGCGCAAGCTCGAGGTACCGATTACGGCACCGGCCGGCAGAGCCGAAAATGACTCATATTTTACTGAAACAAAGCAGTCGCGGGCATCTTCGCGGCAACCGGCAGCGAGAATCGACAAACCAGTTGACATTGCATGCGGCATATCCTTGAGGCTGTGAACGGCAACATCGATTCGGTGTTCGAGAAGAGCCTGCTCGATTTCTTTGATAAACAGGCCCTGACCGCCGACTTTGAACAACGGCATATTGGTGACCTGATCGCCAAGTGTTTTGATAATGACTTCTTCAAATTCACAATCAGGTGCACTGGCCTGCGCAATACTTATTGCATGTCTGGTCTGATGCAATGCCAGTTTGCTGCCACGGGTGCCGTATCTGATTTTCATTTATTCACCAGCTTTCCGTTTCTGTCCGGCAATGCTCAAAGGCGCCTGCGGCAGGCTGTCTTCGGCCAGACCGAGCGTTTCGGCAATCAGCCTGAGCTGCTCGCTGTCGGCAGAACCCAGTTTTTTGAGCGCCATAATCTGATTGTGCAGCCATTTGGCTGTCAGCGAGCGCGAGCACTGATCGAATGCCTGTTTATGTTCTTCGCGCAGATCCGGGTTTTGCGCATAAAAGCGTTCCATCTCGGTCTGACGTATGGTTTCGGTCTGCTCGCGCAGCCGGTTGATCAAAGGCACCACCGTAAAAGCGGCAACCGAAGTCTGAAACTGCGAGGACTCATACTGAATTATTGCGTGCGCCTTTTCGGCTTCGACGTGACGCTGCGACATATTTTCGTTGACTACGTTCTGCAGATCATCGACATCGTAGAGAAAGAGGTTGGCGATTTCCTGACAGTCGGCTTCAAAGTCGCGCGGCACGGCGATATCGACGATAAAAATCGGTCGCTCGCTGCGCTTGTGCATGACTTTTTGCATCAGAGAAACACTGACGATGGCGGCTGGTGCCGAAGTCGACGAAATCACGATATCGCAGCGGCCAAGAAGTTCTTCGAGCTGCTCGAACGGGCGCGATTCACCGTCGAATTTTTCGGCGAGCTCCTGGGCGCTGGCTTCAGTGCGGTTGACGAAGAGCATCTTCTTAACACCGTTTTCGCGCAGATGAACGGCCACCAGACTGGCCATTTCGCCGGCACCGATGACGAGAGCGGTCGAACTGCTCAGCGGGCCAAAGATACTGCGTGCCAGATCAACAGCGGTAGAAGCGATTGAAACCCGGTTCTGAGAAATACCGGTTTCGCTGCGCACTTTTTTGCCAACTTCGAGCGCCTTCTGAAACAGGCGATGCAGCTGCTTGCCGACAAAGCCCTGTTCGGTCGAGTAGCGGTATGATTCTTTGACCTGATGCAGTATCTGATTTTCACCGAGAATCATCGAATCAAGCCCGGAAGCCACCGAAAGCAGGTGCAGAACGGCATTTTCATCATCATGCCGGTAAAAATACTCGGCGAAATTATCATAGTTGATGCCGTTGTGCGCGAGCAGTTCGACAAAGCTGCGCTGCGCGTTGGCAGCGTTGCCGGCATAGTAGACTTCGACACGATTGCAGGTATAGACAGGTACCGACTCAAGATTACAGCCATCTGCCTGTGGAATCGGGACGCCACAGAGATGCGCGAGTTTTTCGCGAATCGCGACCGGTGCCGATTTGTGGTTGAGTCCAAATACGATCAGAGACATGCGATTATCTCCTCACGCAGTTTGTCAATGCCCTCACGCTCGATTCGCGCAATGGTCCCGTCGTTAACCAGATCGGCGATAACCTCGCGCACCTGCCCGGAACGAGAAGCCTTTATCAAAGGTCGCAGCTCGACCAGCAGTGATGCCAGTTCAATCAGGGCCGGACTCATCAGGCCTTCGATCTTCTTATTGAGATACTTTGCAATCTCCGGCACGCCGCCGGCCATGGTAGCGCAGGTAACCGGCCCGCGCCGCAAAGTATTGCCACAGACAAAACTGCCTTCAGCGAAGCTGTCGCAGCGGTTGCAGAGTATGCCGAGGTCAGCACACTCGTCTGAAATCATGGCGTTCACGTCTGAATTATCAGTTGCGACGATAACCAGACAATAATGAGTCGAAACGTCTTCGATCTGCACCGGCCGCTCGACCAGTTCTACCCCGGCAAGTTCACGAAATTTAGCGATTATCGAAGGCGCAATCACGGTTACGCGTGCACCAGCCTCGAGCAGCTGCCTGGCGCGGCGCAGCGCGACCGGACCGGCACCAACAATCAACACCGGTTTTGCCTCGAGATCGACAAATATCGGCATGTATTTCATTTAGCTGTCTCCTGAACACCAGCCTGCAGAGGCTTCCAGTGCAGTTCATTGTTGGGCAGCACTACCAGGCCGATCGACAGCACAAAGCCGGTCACAGCAAGCACTGCGAGGCGGTTTCCCGCCAGCTTGAGCGGGCGCCTGGCGATGATGAGAGCCAGATAAAACAGCAGCAGAACCGCGGCAAAAATGTGTTTGCCACCGGGCGAAAATGCTTCGAAATGCTTGATATTGCCATACAGACCGGCCAAGAGGCCAACCGCAAAAACAGCAGTACCAGAAACGATAAGTTTAAAAGTCAGGTCGTCAAGGCGTGCCAGCGGCGGAAAGAAAAAGACGGCACGCAGGCGGTTCTTCTTTTTGAGACGACGCACGACGAACAGGTAGGTCAGCGAAGAAACGGCGGCGATCATAAAGAAGCACTCGCCAAGAATGGCCAGCAGCAGATGCAGCGCGAACCAGCCCTGAGCGAAATGGGCGCCTGCCAGTTTGCCATCGACGAAGGTCGAGCAGACCATGAAAACGAAGCTTACCGGCAGCGTGAAAATGCTGAAAAAGCTTTCCTTGAGCAGGCGTTCTATGGCCGCACTAGAGATCGTCAGGCTGAGCGCGCCGACGACGAACAGGGTGCGATATTGCAGATGGCTTTCGCCGAGCGCGAAGATTTCGAGGGCGAGAATCAGGTTGCAGACAAGCCCGAGCCCAAACGACAGGTTGGCGTGCAAATGC
>JAKJFO010000293.1 GCA_022704885.1 Candidatus Rifleibacteriota bacterium
CACATTCTCGCCGCCGAAAAGCTCGCCCCTGGCAGTGCACCTGCCGGCAAAGCCTATTTCATCACCAACGGCGAGCCGATGCCGATTTCGCAGATAACCAACCTGATCATTGGCGCTGCCGGTGTTCCGCCGGTCACCGCGACGATTTCGCCAAAGATCGCCTGGTTCGTCGGCCTGATCTGCGAAAAAGCCTTCAAATGGTTCAAACTCGCAGGCGAACCACCGATCACCCGCTGGGTAGCCGGTGAACTGTCGACCGCCCACTGGTTCAACATCGACGCCGCCCGCCGCGACTTCGGCTACCAGCCGAAGGTCAGCATCGAAGAAGGCATTCGCCGCCTGCGCGAATACTACCTCAAAGACAGCCAGTCCGGCAAACCCGGCAAGCACTGATTTTTTTTGTATCTATTTATCTGCTGCTGCAGATAAAAACAGCAAACCGGTATTTCCCGGTAAATCCTGTAATCTTGATTAAAAGCTGATTAAATTTAGCCGGTTTTCTATTTTAGACTGGTCTAAAGTAGAAAACCGGCACAGAAATCTCCAGCAGTTTGCTCAGCGAATTCTGTGCCGGTATTCAGCAGGACTTAAGGTTTTGGTTTCTGTTTCGGCTGTTTTTCTTTGGCAGCCTTATCCTTGTCGTCGTGTTTCTTGTCAGCCTGTTTCTTAACCTTTTCTTTATCTTTTTTACCGCCCTTGTCTCCCATTTTTGGCCTCCTGTAGATGCCTGTCTGATCCTCGCCGGATGGCGTAGTAATGGTGATGAAATAATCACCTTCCTCGATTATACCAGAGTTAAATCAATTCAACAAAATTCCATTTTCATCAAGCGTTTGCCCTGACTGTAAAATTGCGTCTTGCGTCGGTACTGGTTTGGGGTTATTTTATTCTTATATGATACCCACAAAGTATCGTATAGAAAACAGTATTTAAACCTTTATTGATAACTGCAAATCAAAAGTAGAATCGTTTGCAATAGCAGGCACGGGGAGAAATCGGGATTGCTTTTTCGTAAGCTTGTGAGCGAAGCGAATCGCTGAAGAAAAAGCAACCCGACTGATAGACCGGGCCGACGAACCGGTGAAGCTTTGCTTCTGTAGTAATCAATAATATCAGGCCGGGCTGGTGAATTCGCAATCGCTTCATTGGCCCGACAGTGTTATAATAGGCGAACAGGAAATCAATCATGGACATAGTCACACAGGGTCTGCTCGGTTCAACGGTCGGGCTGGCAGCATACAGCAAAAAGCTCGGGCGCCGCGCTGCGGTGTATGGGTTCATTATCGGGCTGCTGCCCGACTTCGACATTATCGCCGGTTACTGGGGCCCATGGGCATCGCTTAAATACCATCGCGGGCCAACGCATGCCTTTCTGGCACTGCTGGTGCTGGCGGTGCCGATCGGGCTGGCGTGCCGCGCCCTGGCGCGCTCTGACGCGCCAAAACGCGACTGGATCGGCCTGGCACTGCTGAGCCTGATCACCCACCCGATCATCGACTGGTTCACCGCCTACGGCACCAGCCTGGCATGGCCGCTCAGCGACGCGCGCTACGCCATTGACGCACTGCCGATTATCGACCCGGTCTATTCGCTGCCGCTGCTGCTGGCAACTTTTCTTGGGCTCACCGGCTGGCTGACGCCGGCAAAAGTGCGATCGATCGCGATCATCACCCTTGCAGCCACCACCGTTTACGCCGGCCTGGGCTGGAACACCTCACAGATTCTCATCAACCGCGGCCGCGAGCTTTTTCGCGCGCAGGGCTTCGAAGCGGTTGAGGTCAGAGCGATGCCGACCATGCTCAACACGGTCGTCTACCGTGTCGTTGGCCGTGATGCCGGCGACCGCTTCATGATTACCTACCTGAAAAAGACCTCTAAGGCACCGCTGACACCAGTGATTACCGTCGAGCCCGACCGTGATGAATTCGTGACCCGTGCCCTCGAACACGAACACGGGCGCCTGTTCAAATGGTTTTCGATGAACATGCTGCAGCCGCAGAGCATTGCCCTGCCCGACGGCGGCCACAAAGTCGTGCTCAACGACATGCGCTACGGCATGTTCCTGGCGCCTGCCACAACCCTGTTCGCCGCCGAAGCTCACTTCGACAAGAACGGCACGCTCACCGGTTTCACCAGAGTTCAGAACCACCGCTCGGTCAGCATGAAACAGGAACTCAACGCCACGCTGGCCCATGTTTTCGACGGCACCCCCGACGCCACACCGGCCGCCTACGGAGATCAGTAAATGCCCAGAATCATTCTCGCACGCACCTCGGGCTTCTGCATGGGTGTTAAACGCGCCATGCAGATGGCTCTGCAGACCGCAGCAAAGGCCCCCGGCCGCGTCTTCACCAGCGGCCCGCTCATTCACAACCCGCAGGCAGTCGAATACCTTCGCGAAAACGGCGTTGGCACGGTTAAAGACTGGCATACGGTCACCGAAGGCACTATCATCATCCGCGCCCACGGCATGCCGGCCGGCCAGATCAGGGAAATTTCCGAGCGCGGCCTCGAAATTGTCGACGCCACCTGCCCGCACGTCGTCACCAGCCAGCGCCAGATAAAAAAATACAGCGAAAAGGGCTATTATATCTACATTATCGGCGACCCTGACCACCCCGAAATTCTCAGCCTGCAGAGTTTCGCCACCGCCCATGAAGTCATCGCCGGCGAAGAGCAGGCCCGCAAGGTGCCACGTCGGCCCAAAGTCATGGTTATCGGCCAGACCACCTTCAACGAAGATGAATTCAACCGCATCGCCGAAATTCTCAAGGCGAGCGCCGATGAAGCGGTGATCTGCGACTCGATCTGCCAGGCCACGTCAGACCGCCAGCAGGAAATCAGAAAACTCGCCGCTGAAGCCGATGCCGTCGTCATCGTCGGCGGCAAATCGAGCGCCAATACCCGGCGACTAGCCGAAATCGCCGCCGACCTCTGCCCGCGCACCTTTCACGTCGAAACCGAAGCCGAGCTCAAACTGAGCGATTTTTCCGGCTGCCAGAACATTATTGTGTCTGCCGGCGCTTCAACGCCTGATTTCATCACTCAGAAAGTCATCGACTTTCTGGCAAAGCTCGATCTGGCTTGAAAAAATCGAAGCGACAGAATTCTTCGACATCGAGCAGGCTCTTGACCTGATCATTGGCAGGGTTCTGAAAGACATCCTGCGGGGTGCCTGACTGAATGACCCGGCCGCCGGAATATATCATGATCCGGTCGGCCAGCGAACAGGCTTCGAACAGATCGTGCGTCACCATGACAATCGGAATATTGAACTGCCGCTGCACCTGAATCAGAAATTTGCGCATTTTTGCCCTGATCGGGTTGTCGAGAGCCGAAAAAGGCTCATCGAGCAGCAGTGCAAGCGGTTCACCGATAAGAGCTCTTGCAAACGCCACGCGCTGCTTCTGACCGCCCGAAATCTGGTGCGGAAATTTCTGCAGCAGATCATCGATCTCGAACTGGCGCGCCATTTCGAGCAGGTGCTTTTCACCGGCAGCCGCGTCCTTGTCGCGCAGCCCGAATCTGATGTTGTCGGCCACGCTCATGTGCGGGAAAAGCGAACTGTCCTGAAAAACATAGCCCAGCCGACGTTTCTGCGGCGGCAGATGCAGGCCGGTCGCCGAATCGAAAAACAGACTGCCGTCAGCCTGAATTCTGCCGGCGTCAGGCGTCAGAAGCCCGGCGATCAGTTGCAGCGACAGGCTTTTGCCGGCCCCTGAATAGCCAAAAATCACGCCGATTTCCTTTTTCACTTCCCATTCGACGTCGAGCGAAAAATCGGCGAGCTGTTTCTGTATTTTGATCTGCAGGCTCATTTTGTTCGGTACCCCGAAAAGAATCTCGATGCAAACACGGCCAGCGCAGAAACCAGCGTCAGAACGACGACAAAGATCTGCGCTTTTCCCCATTCACCAAACGAGGCGAGCGAGTAAATCTCGATCGGCATCGTGTTCGTCTCGCCGGGAATATTGCCGGCCAGCATCAGCGTCGCGCCGAATTCACCGAGCGCGCGAGAGAAGGCGAGAATGAAGCCGGCCAGAATGCCGTTCTTCGCCAGCGGAAAAATCACCTTAA
>JAKJFO010000294.1 GCA_022704885.1 Candidatus Rifleibacteriota bacterium
TGTCGAGGGGCGCAATGCCATCGCACTCTGCCGCAGGCTGATGGGTGCCACTGATCCGGCTGAATCCCAACCCGGAACCATTCGCGGCGATTTTTCGCTCGACGTCAAGCACAATCTCATTCATGGCTCAGACAGCGCCGAAAGTTTTGCACATGAATGCCCGGTGTATTTTGCCGATGCAGAGATTTTGAATTACCATCTTGATCTCGAACGTTGGATATACTACTCTTAACCTCCCGATCACGATAGGTATCCTGTTTTGCCCGACGAACAGAGTAAAAGCCCGTCCGGTATTTATCGACGGGTATTTTTAGTGGTTGCGGCCCTGATATTCCTTTCCCTGGCTGTCGTTGCCTGGCTTTTCCATTCTGAGACGATTGCCCGAAAAACTGTCGGCTGGTATATCAGCCGTCATGCCAGCGGTCCTGGCATCAAAGTCGATCTCGAGGGCTTTTCCGGCAGCATGGCAACGGGGTTCAGGTTCTCCCGACTGAGCTTCAGACAGCTTAATCCGCCACTGCAGCTGAATATTACCGATGCCTCGGCCAGAGCTGATTTTTCGCAGCTTCTGCTCGGGGGAAAACTCTTTTTGACCGCCAGCCTGGCCCGCCTCGATCTTGTCGGCATGACTGCCTGCCCGATCGCTTCGTCTTCTGTTCCTGATTATCACGATTTTGCCTGCTTTGCCGGCATGCCTGCCAATCTGGAAATTGCCAGTTTTTCGATTGCTCGCGCTGATATCAAGCCCTTTCATGATTTTCCCTTCCTGATATCGCTAAACGATTTCGCTCTGCAGCCCGGTAACGGCTCCGGCAGTTCGCAACTGCAGGCAGAATTTAAGGCGAGTTTGCGGGAAAAACAGGTCGGGAGCGGCAGTTTTAATGGTAACCTGCTGCAGCGACAGAAGCGGATAGAAGGTTCTATCGATCTGCTGTTATTCGGACAGAAAGCATACTCTGAAATTTCTCTGACAGAACGTCGTGGTTGCGCTGAGATCAGCGGCTACATTTCATCGACGACTCTGGATATTTCTAAGCTTTCGCACTGGCTGATTCCACTCTGGCAGGATACTTTTCCGTTTGGCTTCGATGGAACTGTCGACTGTAGCGGTTCGTGGCTGTTCAACTGCGAAGTCGGCTTTTTCGGCAATCTTTCGGGGCGCTGCCAGAATCTGCGTATGGTGGCTCAGGGTCTGTTTATAACCTTGCTTGAGCTCAATGGCAACTGGAAGCTTTTTGATGGCAACTTCAGCTTTAACGATGATGGCAGCCGCTTCTTTGGATTTCCTGCATCTTTGACCGGCAAGATCGAGGCGTTACTGCAGCCAGCGCGCAAATGGGAAATGGATTTCAGCTGTCTTACTATCGACTTCTCGCAATTGGCAGCCGATCTGCCCTGGGGTGTAAAATACGGTATGGCACTACCGCCACTTTCAGGTGGTGCGACATTGAGCGTTCAGCTGCGTGGCACCCGCCCGGAAGTATCAGCCAGGCTCAGCACCGATGATCTGACGGCTGGCAAAAATACCGAGAGTCGCAAAGTCGCAGGGGCAATATCTTATCAGCTTGGCGCCGAAGGCCCCGGTGATCTTGGGGTCGACATGACCTGTCGCAGCGAGCATCTGCTGCCCCCGATTTTTGCACGTTTCAAAAATGGGGCAGGGCGGCTGGACAGCTATATCAGCAGCTGGCATGGCCCGTATATCTGGCAATATTCATTGAAAGGCAGTGATTCTGCAAATCTTTCCTTTAAAGGCACTTTTACTGCCGGCAACGACAGAAATATGAATACTTCTGGTCATTGGCGTGACGGCATGGGAACCATTCACACAATGCTTGACCAGAACGCTTTTGCAGCCGGGCATATACCGCTGCTTGATCTGATTCTCGCTAAATGAAAACAACCGCTGTCGGCCAGGCCGGCAGCGGTTGTTGTATGCATTCTGTAATCAGGCACCGTTGAGTTTGTTGACCTTCGCTTCGACCTGCTGCAGGTTGACGCCCTGCTGCTGCAGAAAGGTTTCAAACCATATCGTATTTACATTGTATGACTTAAGCTCGCTTCTGAATTCGATGACCAGTTGCTCGAGTTCGACCATGTCGGCAATGCGCAGCCTGGGTTTACTGGGGGCGTGCTGCATTGATTTGAGGTTACTGAGAGCGTTGTTGATCGCACTGGCGAATTCATATCTGGTCACGCTGTCGGTGTAGACGAACGGAAACGCGTTGAGTATGCCCTTGTTGGAGATGTGCCGCATCGATCTGAAAGCCCAGTGTTTGGAAGGCACAAAGGTGAAAGTGCTGCTGTTATTGCTCATGGTTCTCTGAGCACTGCCAACCGAGCTGTTCTGACCAGGAGTTCTTTTGATCTTGCTGTCGACCAGCGGAATGAAGAAGGCGGCATCAGCTTCTGCTGTGCGGTTTGTTGGCAGATACTGTTGCTGCTTTGCGTTTTCAGCGGTGGCAAATTCCCAGGTAAAGCGCTGAGCGAGAGGCTCACCCATCTGACTCATGATCTTGTCGCTGACGATTACTTTGTAGTCGGTTCTGGGGTCAAGCTGCGAAGTGGGCTCGAATATGGCGCGGTTGTTCTGGCGATCGTAGACGACCTTGCCATCGACGCGCACCTGATTCCCGAAGATCGAAATGTTGATGTTGTTGACCGTTTTGGGGTCAGCCGGTTCCGAAAAGTGCACGGCAATCTTGGCCCTGCGTGAGATGTTGTTGGAATTGGCTCCTGGATAAATAGAGGTTACCTTGAAAGCCTTGAGATTACTGCGGTTGGCAGCCTGTATCTGTGGTCTGGTTCTGACGGTGCGGTCGGCCGGTGCCTGGGCGGTGGTATAGTTAATTGCCTGAGCTCTGGGCTGATTGTTAACAGCCTGGCTCTGCTGTGGTTGCGGAGCACGTTGCGCCATCAGCTGTTCTTCGTTGTAAGCTTCGGCGGCATTGTAGCCATTGTTGTCAAATTCATTGCCGAAAGTTTCGAGTTCAGCGGTCTCGCGCGCGGGAGCACGCATAACTGGCGCGGCCTGAGCAGCCATAGCCGGGGTCTGGGGTGTCGCAACCGGTGAAGCGGTTGAAAACATAGAATTGATCCCGCTTCTGATCGGCTGACCATTGCTGTCGGTGACGCCCTGAGTTACCACGACGCGATAGTTTTTATTGCTGTCGAGCAGGCCGACCGGGGTAAGCGTCGCCTGTCTCTGACCCTGAAAGTAATGAATTCTGGCGGGAACCGGGCCAAAATCATCTTCGAGTCTGAAGGTGAATTCATTAAGCGTATCAGCCATAATCTCTTCGCTGAAAGCGATGGTTACCGGCTGGGTCAGGTTGGTAACGCGGCTGCCGTTCTGCGGTGCGAGCCCGACGATCTGAACCGGTTCGCTTACCGGTCTGGCGACCATCTGTGGCGCCAGCGGTCTTGCCGGGGCAACCGGAGCAGCTGCTCTGGGCGCATATTCCTGCGTTCTCGGAGCCGGAGTTTCTTCGATGATATGGCGCTCGACCCTGGGTTCATCATTATTGCCGGCCAGCTTGAACGGAATCAGAGTCTTCTGGCGCAGGCGTGTGCCTGAGGTTGCAGCCAGAGTCTTCTCTACGGTGATTGCATAAGCGGCATTTGACTTGAGGCTTGTTCTCGGGCTCACCGTAATGGTTTTCATGTCGCGTGAAAGTTTGTAATCAACGCCTACCGGCTTGTTGTCTTCGAACAGCTGAATCGGTGCGCTTTTAAGCGAGACGATATCTATCGGTTCTGAAAACGAAATTTCCATCGGCATGTCAGCTCTAATGGTGCCGACGCCCATGTTGGCATTGGTCAGAACCAGGTTGTTTTCCTGAGTCGGTGACTGGTTGATGTTCGCTGAAGAGGCGGGAAGAGGCTGTGGCTGAGCACTGGTGCTGCCGGCAGTCTGGAAAGTCCAGACCTTTTCCGATGTCCGGCCAAGTCCGTCGTAATAGCTGAGCTGGGCAGTGTAAGTCTGGCCCGGCTGCA